>JAFUGM010000033.1 GCA_017469355.1 Solobacterium sp.
GCAACTTCAAATCCCCCGTTCGACTGAATTTTTTTTGAATTTTTTCGTATCCTCCTTGTAATATCACTAAAATTATAACTCATATTTCAAGTATTGAAAAAAGTGCGTTATACAACGTGCCTTATCCTGTAGATATGAGTTGTGTTAGTAGATAAAAGCAATTACATCTGCGGTGCCGTATAGTGGTTCATCGCATATTCAAACTGTTCCAGAAAGCGGGCACGAGCCTGAATGGAGATCTCCCATCCCGGATGCAGCATATCAAACGCATGCGTATCTGTAGAATAGACATCTACCGCAGCTTCAATGCCTGCCTGCTTTAATCGCTCCACAAATGTCAGTGTTTCTGCGTAAAACGGTTCGCCATCTCCGACAAAGGTATAGCATGGCGGTAATCCGGAGACATCATCTACTACTGCCGGAGAGGCATACGAAAGAATTTCTTTCGTTCCTCTCAGGTACAGGTTCCATCCAAGATGATTTCTTCTGGTATTCCATACCTTCCCATGATTATCTTTGGAGGATTCGGTATCCCGATAATCAATCATAGGGTACAGTGGCATCATGAATGCTGGATTCACAGTTCCCCGATCCCGTGCCAGAATTGCCAAGGCGGCACATAATCCGCCGCCGGCACTTTCTCCTCCGATCATGATCTGATCGGAGCGGATGCCAAGCTCTTCATAATGGTTCTTCATCCACTGTAATACTTCATGACAGTCTTCCAATGCGGCAGGATATGGAGCCTGAATCGATAAGCGGTATCCAGGGCTGACGACAACTGCCCCATACTCACGTACAAGATCCAATGCCCGGTCCATATATACCATTTCCTTCATACCAAGCAGATATCCGCCGCCATGAATCCACAATACACCCGGCACATTCTGTTTCAGGTTCTGTGGCCTCAGTATCAGTGTTGGTACATTACCAATACGAATGGATTGGACGTGAATGTCTTTAGGTGCTCTCAACGATAACATCATTACTTCCTGATTGTCATCTTTTCTTCCAGGTATGCGGCATCTTCCTTCAGTTCATGTTCTTCACATAAGCGTTTCATTTCACTGAAGAAGATATATTCTTCTGAGAACTGTTCTCCCTTACGAATCCGTGCCATTACCTCATTTAATACCGGAAGAAAACGCTCTTTTTGATTCTCATCCAGCGCGATCAGATAGCCTACCCATCCCATACCCCAGAGCGGGTCTTCATTCAGATATCCTTCATATAATGCGATTCCCTTATTGGGTTCTTTTAAATGACAGTAAGAATCCGCAATAATGCGCTTGGCATTGTTGTGAATGAGGTTATCCTCACCATCAAAGCGAATCTTCAGCACCTGTTCATTCACCTGAATAGCTTCTTTATAAAGACGGTTATTCAGTAATACTTCTGAGGTATCCTGCGCCCAGTTACCAATCTGCCAGTCAATATCCTCATTGCCAAGATGTTCACTGAAGTTCTGTTCCTTTTCCATGACACTCCAGAGGTATTTCCAGGCAGAGTGGATCTCCCTTGCCTGAATTCTTGTGAGATCAAAGGTATCGATACCTCCTGATAATAAACTGAAGTTCTTAAGAATCAGATCAGCTTCCATTTTTGTAATCATTGTGGATCTCCTTTCCTACATAAATCCATAGTAACAATGAACTGCTTCATTGCCTCTGATTCAGCTCTTTACGAATCAAATCAATGATCGTAATATCTGCCGGCAGCCATTCTACGGTGTCCAGTTCTTCTCTTGTTAACCACTTTGCGGCCTCATGTTCGAGAAGAACGGGTTTTCCTTCAATAATCCTCGCCCAGTAACACTTCATGGATAAATGAAACTTCGGGTAGTCATACTCAATGGTAGTAAGGTAATCCCCGACTTCAATCTCCGTTTCCAGTTCTTCTTCGATTTCCCGCTTTAATGCGGCTTCCGGTGTTTCTCCTTCTTCTACCTTTCCGCCAGGAAACTCCCATCCATCTTTAAACTCCCCATATCCCCTCTGGGTCGCAAAGATACGGTCATTCTCCCGTATAATCGCCGCTACTACATTCACTGTCTTCATAATTCTCGTCCCCACTGATCAGATAATCATAGATATCCTCCCGTACCGGTTGATCCAGTACGTAGGTAATCTCAAATGCATTCTTTCCTTCCACGGTAACCGGTACCGGTTCCCCAGAAGGATTCATTTCCCCAAGGAAATAGAATTCCTTGGCTTCTTTATCATCTTTGTTTTTTCGCACAAAGAGATAAATCCGATTGGCTTTATCTTCACTGGTTCTGCGGTAAATATGATCCGCATCACCACTGTCTACCGTCCTTGGTTTCTTCGATAAAGCAATCAAACGGTTTTCGGATAGGAAGCGATCTTCATAGGCAATCGCATCATCACTCTTATCGTAGTTAATATAAACAGGCAATGTCTTGGTCGTCTTTTCATAGAAGTAACCCCCGATGTTCTGTTTATTCTGATCTTTCTCCCAATTCAATGCCCGGAAGGTTTCCTCATATGTGTACTTTTGATAAAGACAAAGGTTGGTGTCTTTATAGTAATTGCGGAAATTGGATTGAAAGCGATGGATGCCATAGGCAACAGCTTCTTCTAAGCGAAGTGCAAATAACGGTGACTTTAATTCTTCCTTTAACGCATCGCTGAGCCATACGGTCTCCCCGTCTTGGCAAACGAATACACAACTGCCAAACTTCTTCTTATCTTCACGATAGAGAAATTCTGTATTCAGGTTATTCACTACACATTGGAGTTCTTCCTGATAACGTTCCCTAGAGCGCTCTAAGCCCATTTCCTCAAGGAGTTGTCGATAAGAAACCGGTCGTTCCGGCTGGGCGAGCAGTTGTTGTAACACGTAGAGTTCCTGCCCCTTTTTCCCGCTCATAAACTTCCGGGAAACATACTCCAGCAGTAACTCCTGGTATTCGGTTAATCCAGAGAAGTAATCTCTTTCCTTCATGACACTTGTCACAAACTTGTAATAAGAACCAGTATCTTTTCGTACGACAAACTTCATTGGATCAATAGACTCATACGTATCAAAGTCCAGAATAGAAGGTACTCTGCCAAGCTTATTTCTTAGATTCAAATAAGCATCTTCAAGCAGTTTCTTTTGGTTGGTATGTGCAGTATCAATGGAGCGATAAATTCGTTTCCGGCTGATTTCGTCAAAGTGTACAGTTGAACTTCCCGGAATCATACGAGCTCCATCACTGACATAACGGCGCATATTGTCTTTGTTGTAGGAACGATCTCCAGATAAAGCGATCGGAATCATGTAGTTATTTGTATAGTTCCCAATAAAATCCAATACGGTCACATACTCTTTTCCATCGAGCTTACGTAACCCTCTTCCTAATTGTTGGACAAAAATGATTGGACTCTGGGTCGGACGCAACATAATAATCTGGTTTACTTCCGGCACATCAATCCCTTCATTAAAGATATCTACACTAAAGATATATTCCAGATAATCTGGTCGATTGTCTGAAGTTAACCGATCAATCGTATCCATACGTACTGCCTGGCTATCTTCTCCAGAAAGGAATGCGGTACGATAACCTCGCTCGTTGAATTGTTCACTGAGGCGTTTCCCTTCTTCTTTTCGACTGACAAAGATCAATCCCTTTAGTCTATCTCCACAACACCCAAAGTATTCAGCAGTTTCGATAATATGACGAACCCGTTCTTCATCCACAAGCCGGTTAAAGATTCTGGGGTCATCACTGTTATCTTCATTTATTCCATCAATATAGATATCTGCGATTCCAAAGTAATGAAATGGACAGAGTAATTGATCTTCTAAGGCTTGTTGAAGACGAATCTCACAAGCAATGTTGTGATGGAATAAAGAGAAGATATCAAAGTCATCGGTACGTTCTGGGGTAGCGGTCATGCCGAGCCAGAACTTTGGATGAAAGTAATTCATAATTTTCTGATACGTAGTCGCACCAGCACGATGAACTTCATCAATACAAATTACATCAAACTCTTCTCTATCAAACAGATGAAGATTATCCTCTTTTGCCATAGAATCACGGGTCGAAAAGAGAAACTCCGCATCCCGATCCTTTCGTGTGCCAGAGAATAATCCATACGTCACTCCATTCCCAAAGATACGTTGGTAACTGTCAATGGATTGTTTTGCGATCTGTTCGCGATGAACTAGGAATAATACCTTCTTTGGTTCCATATCACGGATCGCAAAGGCAGACGCATAGGTTTTACCAGTACCGGTCGCAGAGATTAATAATGCCCGATCTTCCCCGGCATCCCTTAGCTCTTTAAGATTCGCCAAAAAGCTTCTCTGCATCGAGTTTGGTTCAATATGGTTAATCTGATAGCTGGCCTTTACTTGTTCTCTGCGGTAAAGAGATAGACGATCCCGCAGCTTCTTCGCATAGGTATATGCGGTTTCATAGGTAGGTAAGTATTCATTTACCGTTTTGGTATGAGGAGAATTCCATAACGACTCAAACTCTGAAAGAATCTCTTCGGCATATTGCCCATATTCAGAAGAGATCAAGCGACTATTCCATTCCCGATTGACCGTTAATGCGCTTTGGGTAAGATTTGAGCTTCCGACTATAATCCGGTAGACTCCACCCCGCTTAAAGATATATCCCTTGGTATGAAAGCCATCCGAACCGGCTTCATCGGTTTGAAACATACGAACTTCGATATTGGAAAAGGCATTCAGCTTTTGAATCGCTTTTGGTTCGGAGAAATGAAGGTAATCCGTGGTTAGAATCTGGCCATGTATATTTCTGGATTCCAATTCTTTTAAGGTTTGTAAGAGTGGTGTGATTCCACTCATCGTAATAAAGGCAACCGAAATCTTAAACTCTTCACAACTAGAAAGTTCATTTTCTAATAGTGGTAATACCTTCTTTCCAAGTTCATGATTGTTCGTTACTAACCGTGGTTGAAAAGACGTCTGGGATTCTACACTCCGATCCACAAATGACGTTTCTGCGCCCTTCTTCAGTTCTTCAACTACAGTCCTGTCTTCTGTCATAGAACTTCGTTTATTACCTATCTTATGCCCTTCTGCGCAAGGAACTCAGTATCATCATCACAATCCCGGCAATGATGCTCAAAATCGCCGCAATGATAATCGCTGGAAAGCGATAGTCAATCTGTGCCGCATCTGCGGTCACATGAATATGTTCTTTCGCATTCTCAATACGATGTCCACGGACTAACAGCCGATGGCTGTTAATCCCATAAGGGGTACATGTCACAAGCGTACAATAGTCTTTTCCCTCTTCGATTTCGATATCATCTAATTCATGAGGTAAGACAATACGTATCTGGTCTACTTCATAGGTAAGGGTTTCTCCTAACGTCTGTACCAGAAAGGTATCTCCTTTTTCTAATTGATCGATCTCAGTAAATAGACGTGCCGAAGGTAATCCACGGTGCCCAGAGATCACACAATGCGTAGATTCCCCTCCTACAGGAAGTGATGTGCCGGGAATATGACCGATTGCGATCTGTAATACCGACTCATCCGTCCCATGGTATATGGGAAGTGAGATATTCAGCTTCTTGATTTCGACATAGGACATGATACCGGTACCAGTAATGTTAAGAAGAGAGTCATAGGTTTCCTCTTCTTCCTCATCCAGGTAATATCGATTATCCTCTCTTAACAACGTCTCATTATAAGCACTGGCCTTCTCCCACATCTCCTCAAAGGCAGCAGTATCAATGGAAGATACGGTTTCGTTATAGCTGACAATGGCTCTTGTCTGATGGTAACTGTTCCAGTAATCAGATACACTTGGATACAAAATTAAACCGATCCCAATCAGCATCACTGCGATCAGGATCATGTTGGTATTGAACTTGAATGAGTTCTTTCCTGCGGACAAAACTCAGTCCTTTCTTTGTGTACGGGATAACAGAAATAACACAATCACTGCAGCAGTGACACTTCCTGCCAGCACACCCGCAAATAACCCGATGTTGGTATCATCACCAGTATTCACAATCCAGAACCCCTGAGGTTTTGGACTAGGAACAACACACTCCGGGCAGCCTTCCGTACTCGTACCAGGGGTTGGGGTTGGTTTCTGATAGACATTGGTAAGAATGAATTCTGTTTCATTTCCGGTAACCGCAAGGGAATATCCCTCCGGGATATCCACTTCTGTTACGGAATAGGTAACATTACTGTCATCATCGGACCAGGTATAGCACCACTCATTTGATGCATCGAGAATTACCGTCTTATATACTTCGGTATTCCGATAGATACGTACCGTAACTGAAGTCGGACGTACGTCTTCGGTATCCTTCTCCCACTTCTTAATAACTTTATAGTCTACTTCTTCTCCTGGTTCACTGATTGTTTCAGTCCATTGTTTGGGTTCTGCGGAAACCTCATAGTTCCATTCATCATCAATATATGCAGGAACCATAACAAAGGTAGGTAATGGATGATAGGTTGTCTTATCTATGGTTACCGATGTACCAACCATAAGATATAAGCCAAGTGCAAGATCACTTGCAGTTACCGTTCCATCGGTAATTACAAGTCCTTCCACATCTGCAGTTACACCTTCCATTGCTTCGGACAGCTCTTCTGCCAGTTTCAGCCACTCTTCATCAGAATAATTGAAGTTATCTTCTGTATAGCTAGCATACTCATCACGTAAAGAGAATGTGGCATTCGAGCTCACATCTGCGATGTGATACAGCTTGAACTCTGCCCCTTCACCTGCATAGGTAATGGTAATCGAACCGGTTTTCGTAGTATCTATATCAGGATAGCTTTCTGCGAATGTTGGGGTTGCCATGACGAAAAGCATACACAAGGCAGAAATCAATTGTAATAACCGCTTAATATGTGCCATGGCTGTCCTTTCATTTACTCCTTCATTCTACTTCGTGTAACAAGCAGAATACCAGCCAAAAGTACCAGTACCCCTCCTGTTACATAGAAGATTGTAGTGCCTATCCCACCTGCATAAGGCAGTGATACACCAGATACATTCTGAACAGTAACTATATAACCATTAGTCATATCACCCGTTACCGCAACTGACTGATCAGAAGAAGAACCAGAGTTCCATGTTGGTGCAGCTGTAACACCCTCTGCAGTTACTACTAATTTAATCATGCCAGGTAATGCGTAATACCCCGCAGGAGTAAAGGTTTCTTCCAGATAATACGTTCCAAGTGGTAAGGAGCCGGTGAAGAATATACCGTTTTCACCAGATGCATATTCAGTAGAACTTCCATCTGGTGTTGCAAAGTGAAGCTTAAACTGTGCACCTTCCAAAGGAGCTGGTGTTTGGGTACTATCTACATTACTGACACCAACCTTCTTCAGAGTAACCGGAATAATGCTGTAAGTGTTGGTGACAATAGCCTTTGTTTCACCGCCAATCGTTATTTCACACTTATTGTCGGACTGAACGTCACTGGCCGCATCATATTCCAGTGTCCATATAAATTGACCATTTGCCGACAAGATAGAAATCGTGGACTCCTTTTGTTCGGTAAGCAGATAGTCTCCAGGTGGAAGCCCTGGAATAGTAACAACGCCATCATCGACCGAGGGAGTATAACCCTCCATCTCGGCACCGGTCACTTTGCCATTATTATCAATCGCCAATGTGATTGTCTTATTAAAACTCCCGCTGTCTGTTAATGTAAATTCCACTTTATGAGCAAGTGCTTTAGCAAAATCGCCCATATTATAGCCACTAGGAATAGTAAATGACTTGTTAATTATTAGCGTTCCCACCGGATCAACATTTCTTACATTGTAGATTTTGCCACCACTGGTTGTAAGATATACATCTCCATTTGGAGTCATTACCTGATTACCAACATATGCAGTATATCCAACAGGAAGAGATGACGTTTCTTTCACCTCGTAAAAACCACCATCTTCAAGTTGAGGTAGATTAGTAAAAGTCGCAACCCAAGGTTCAGTTTCACCATTTTCATCAACAGTACCATCAAGGATGATTGACTTAACTGCCGTTGTGACCCCCTTGACACAAGAATAAATAGTAAGTTCTACTTTGGCATTTACAGGTGCCTCGTTATTGTTACGGTTCGACCAGACTTTCTTCGCCACGAATGTAAGCGGATCGTTCACAGATGTGTATACGTTCTCAATCCGTACTGTAGCTTCGGCGTGACCTGAAGTAAGGATTGCATTATTTCCTCCTACAAACTCTTCACTGAATGTGTTTGAAACATAGCTGGAATTATGCGTACCTTTAATAGCGCTCAGGACATAGTCATCTCCGATCAGCATGCCCGCATATGTTCTTATATAACTGTTCCCAACCTTATGAAGATCCCAGATTTCATATTTATCACTGCTGTCAGATAGATTATTGTATTCCAGGCCTTCAAAGGATACGGTTCCTTGTGGTACACCATCTATGATGTTTAAACCTTTGATCATGTCAGAGCCATCTTTATTCTTCAGCAATTGCCCATTTCGATAGACGCCAAAGAAAACCTCTGAATCTATACGATCTTTAATATCATCTTCTGCTGTAACAATTTTCTCAACAGTAATCTTTGTTTTTAATGCACTATTAAAATGAGCAATATATGTGATTACCGGTATTTCTTCGTTCTCCGGATCATAATCAAATATATCAGAAGAAATTATTGGTATAAGGGTAGTGTTTTCTCCAACAACACTACCATCCCTCTCAAGTGTCCAGTTGTCAAAAGACATTCCTGGGAACGGTTCAGCGGTTGATCCACTTGGCGTTTTGGACTCATAAACAACTTCCTCTGCCAGCGTCACAGTTCCTTTGTTGTTAGGATCCTCAGATACATATTTCACAATAACCTTCTTTTTCGGTTCAAATACAGCATAAAAGGTATAAATCTTAGGATCACACTCCAATTCATTCAGATCTTTGCCTGTTAATGCTTGTATCGCATTAGCATCGAGCTGAGGATCTGTGTAGTAATGTGTATTATTATCTTCATCAGTGTATTCCCAACGAACAAACACGGAATCCTTATCCAGGTTATCCATCGCAAGAGAACCGATGATCAATTCTGATCCATCTTCTTTTTCACCAGCCGTAAGTTCATCCCTAGAAAAATAGTCAGAATACTTACTGATTGTTCCTTCTCCAGACTTAATTCTGTATTGGAAATTATAATTCCCGGTCTTAACGTAATTAGCAATGAGAACGTTAACATCTTTATCAACGCCTGCCTCTCCATCAGCTTGTCGGAAAAGCGTGGAGTAAAAGATAAAATCATACAGGTTATCTACGGTAATTGTTTCATGGTAATGAATTGAACCTTCATCTGAATTCGGAATATAGTATGCATTCTTTATCTCTACTGATTCTTTAAGTTTAATATCTTCAGTACTCAATTTTTTTGTTTTGAGGGTGTCTGTCGCAACATAAGCGTTATTATCGCCATCAGTCGTATAATCCACTTCTACATCCACGCCATTATAAGTGAATCCGATCAGCTTATAACCTGGATTAATATCGACACTATATGGCGTGAAATTAGTTTTGAAGTTCGTCATAGCATCAGCCACGTTTTGTTGTTCGTAAGTACGTGTTCTATTGAACACAAACAAAATCTTATCAGTGTAATAGCTATTGTTGGATTTGTTCCCATCTTCAGGTCGATCCCCATGCCACCAGTCACCAGCTTCTGCGATATTGACCTTAGTCTGAATATATACATTATCAGCAGGCTTTGTAATTACAGAGTAATACCTGTAGCCTGTCCCATCTTCATCTTTCAAATAATCACCAGCAGGCACAAACTGACTGCTCATAAGGAAAACATTATCCTTATCATTACCATGAATTCTGTCCGCAGTATTATCCTCGCCATACGTCCACCCAATAATTCTTGCGGTAGATAATGGTGAAGCTGAACACCCTAAAGCTGTCTCACCAGTCGGAACGACTTCCGAAAGATACGCATTTTCATATTGTGTGCCTGATGCTGACTTATCGCCAACTTTAATCGTGGCATAATAATATGCCTGAGTATCATACTGGATATTGTAAATAACCTCTATTGCACCAGACTTCTTCTGGAAATTCGCTGTAAGGATAACATCGTCACTTATCGTAAGGTTTTCAATTTCCGGATCATTAACATTCAGCCCAGACAATGTAATCGGATTCCCCTCCTTATCGGTAACAGTCCAGTTTACGAACTCACACCCTCTAGCAGGTCTGGCAATTGCTGTATAGTTTAACTTGCCATCAGAACCTGCTGTATCAGTAAAACTGCCATCGTATTCTACAGATTGAAGATTAACAACTACCTTACCGAAGTTAGATACGCCATCCTTCCCTTCACCAATGTAATTTACTTTATAAGTAGCAGAACCTGATTTCTCATATTTAGCCAGAATAGTCACATCCGAATTAATTTCAAGATCCTTCAAGTCATTATTTGTTAGTGATGGACTCTTTGAAAGCTCTGTTTCTGTTCCATCTTCATTAATCAGATACCAAGCAGAAAAGTTATATCCAGGGACATCATTGGGCGCTGTATAACCCTTTCTGTCATCTCCAGAAGCTGTAATCTCAGTACCTAGTTCTTCTATCGTTTCACCATACTTCTTTTTGTATGAGATTGTATGACCGATGCCAAATTTAGCTGTAATTACCTGCTCATCCTTAAAGATAGCTTTGCCATCTGTTCCACCGTTGGAGCTGATCCAGCTTGCCAATTCAGTCGCATCAAAACTCTCTGATGTTGTCAGTCGGATTTCATTGTCATTAGCATTTGTTGTATACCATCCTAAAAATCTATATCCTTCCGATGTATTAGGTTTAGCTGTGGCACCTTTGGCATCACTTGATCCAGCATAATCTGTAGTGTTGTTAATGGCACCACCATCAGTACATTCGTAATTCACTATAAATGTATTGGCTGGCTTAACAATAGCAATGACCATTATTGGCTTCTTATCATTAACTTTTACATTATTAGGATTAATTCCATTATTTGTTGTATCAGTCCCATTGATATTGTCAACTGGATCCGCGTCAGAGTAAATCAACTTCCACATTACAAGCACAGGATCAGTATTTTTCTTTATTCTATCATTAGCTGTAATTCCTGCGTTGGATTTGAATGCATATACAGTTTGGTTATTGCTACTTCTATTATTCAGCAGATTACTTCCAGCATTATTGCCACTAAATGTAGAGATGAACTTGACCAAATCTGTATCATTCGTCGTAAAGAAAACTGAAGTGTCATGAGAAAAAACAGCATAATAAGTCGTATCCTGAATTTGTCCACCACTTGGAACAAATTCCCGATCATAACTAACAAAAACGCCATTTTCATCCTGCCATCCCAAAAACACACCGTTTTTCGCTGTAGCAGTTGAACCTTGCGGAGATGAATTTGCCGCTACCATCTCACTGGATCTACTAACTGTTCCAGTCGCCTTAGTACTTGCAGCATCAATAATCTTGACCTCATAATTAATAGTAATCGGTGCCTGATACTTGGCGGTCACAATCATGTCTGTGGTTACCTTTGACAAATCGAATGATTTTGTTGCACAAACCAAATTATCGTTCTGATCGTACCAACCAAGGAAGGTATAGTTTTCATTCGGTGCAGCAATAGCACCCTCTGAGTCGCTCGAATTTGAGAATTCCTTATCAATTGTGCCATGATCTTCTGTATTATAAAGAACTAACTTATCGTTTTCATTCGTATACCATGCAGTAAAAGTAGTTCCTTGTTTTACATAAGGTTTAATTCCAGAAGCATTTATCGGGTTACCTGCAGGTATCCAAGTTTCATTATCAAGACTTGCCTCGCGATCTGCAATCCACCAAACAAACCGATACCCCGCAGCTGCAGTTTTATTTGAATTAGTAGGTTCTGTCGCAGAACGGGCTGACCAAGTATTATTAGATACCTTAATTGCATCATCATTCGAGACTGTGTTTGTATTTCTTGACGAACCATAGGTAGTACTACTGGTATATACAACACCAGCATCTGCATTACTCACCCTGTAAGTTAAAGGATAGGAACTCGCATCCGTTACCCTTAACGTCCATACATCCCCATTCTTCATGGTTACTGTAAGGGTTTCATCAGTAGTAAAAGGCTTAAGAGAAATGAGTACCCAGTCTCCTAAAGAGATAATACTGTTATTAATCGAAGTAATCTCTTCTTCACTGAGTTCAGCACTGTATGCAACAGAAATATCGTTGGCATCCCTTAATGCACCAATCGTAGTATCTTCTTCTGCTTTACCAGCCCATAAGAGTTCTGGGTTACTGAAGGTAATTGCTGATACTTCAGAGACAAACTCCTCACTGGTAAGAGAAGAACCTGCTTCTGTCTCACCTGCAGTAATACCGAGAACTTCCACCAGTTGTTTTAATGTAATATATCCTCCGCCAGGGATGCTGAAATCATAGGTAAGACCGTCTACTTCATAGTGGAAGTCCACCCACTCACCAAGCATAAGGACAGCCCCTACATACGGCAACGAAACCCCCGGTTTATTTGCGATTCCGCCCAGATTATTGCGTCGTTTTAGCAAAGAAGTGCTGCTCTATCAGGGCTTTGAGGACGGTATACATTTCATGATGTCATGAGCACGGTCTGTATGATTAATGCACCTCCAAACGAAAAAAGACCCGCAGCACAGGCTGGTTTTCCCGGTTTTCCATGCTGCGGGCCGTGTTTCTTGCTTATGCTTCCCTTGGCAGCTCCACGCTGATCCCGGCTTTGAAAGTCACCGTGACCGTCTGCCAACCGATCTCGACTTTCTCGATAAACCGGAGAATATCGTCGTCGGAACATTCCGTCACTCTGCCGTCCGCGTATCCCGGCCTTGTGAGCCGGAAGAAAAGATCCGGTTTCGCGCACCGTCCGTTCGGGCTTTCACGGTAGGGGCGCTCTTCGCTCCCTTCCGCAATCGCCCTGACACGATCCTGCAGGCCCCGGATATGAAGGGCTTTGTCGGCGTAAACCGCCCTCTGCTCGGATGCGGCTGCCCACTTCTCTCTGACCTCTGCCAGCTGCTTTCGCGCGTTCTCTTCTGCATCTGTGTTTCCAGCCTCCTGTGCTTCACGGATCTCCTCTTCCAGAGAATCCATCGCCGTCTCCATTCTGGTCAGCACTTCGTCTGCCTTGTCCAGCCCGCCCCAGCGAAGGCGCTCCTCCAGCCTGACAAGCTCGTCCCTTCGTTCCGGCAGGGCATTGAAGGCATCCACGATGATCTGGCGCAGCCTGTCATCCCGGATGGAATCATTCCTGCACTCGACGTCCGGGTGCCTGCTTTTATTCATTTTGGAATCACAGCGCCATGTCGTTTTCACCTGTCTGTAGGGCAGGCCGCAGTTTCCACACACCACTTTGGAGGAAAGCACATTGCTGTGGTAATACTTGAATTCCTGCCAGTGCTTTCTTCTCCTCGCCATCTCTGCCTGCACCTGCTGGAAGATTTCTCTCGGAATCACAGGTTCGTGGCTGTTTTCCACGAAATACTGAGGAAGCTGGCCGTTGTTCGGCGCTACCTTCTTTGTCAGGAAATCGACCGTGTAGTATTTCTGCAGGAGCAGGTCTCCGCTGTATTTTTCGTTCTTCAGGATGTAAGTGATGCCCTGATCATTCCAGTTACGCTCAAATACCGTGCCGCCGGAAGTGGTCTTATTGCCGTCCACCCCTTCTTCCGCCAGCATCCGGGCGATGTGTTTCGGGGAATAGCCGTCAAGGTAATCCCGGAAGATGCGCTGAACAATCTCCGCTTCCTCCGGCACGATTACGAGGGAACCTTCTGGTGTACGGTTATAACCAAGGAGCCTGTGGACACCGGAGCACACCTTGCCTTCCTGGTAATGGTATCGCACACCGATCTGCACGTTCTGGCTGATGGATGCTGATTCCTGCTGCGCAATGGATGCGAGGATGGTGACCAGAACCTCTCCGCCCGCGTCCATCGTATTGATGCTTTCTTTGGTAAAAAAGATCGGGATCTCCAGCGCTTTCAGCTTCCGGATGTATTTCAGGGAATCCAGCGTATTTCTGGCCCATCGGCTGATGCTCTTGGAAAGCACCATGTCGATCTTTCCCGCCTCACAGTCAGCGATCATACGCATAAAATTCTCTCGCGTCTGTGCCCGTGTGCCGGATTCCTCGTCGGCATAAATGCCTACCAGCTCCCAGCCGGGATTCCCGCTGATCAGATTTGTGAAGTGTGTCTGCTGAGCTTCAAAGGACGTTTCCTGATCCTCATGGTCTGTGGACACACGGCAGTAGGCCGCTACCCTGATCCGGTTTCGTTTTTCTTCCAGCGCTGGCGCATGCACCCGCTGCACCGGGGATCTTTCTCCACGCAGGACTCTGACCCTTGGGGCATTTGCTGTTCTTGTAGTCATGCTGTTACCTCCCGTCGTAATAAACCTCAAGGCCGCAGAGGAACCGGACGGTAAAGACGCTGCGGTCATGGATCGTCACGGTCTCTGTGATTTTTTGAAATGTATCCTCAAAATCAAAAGAACCGCCGACGCTGTGTATCAGCGAGAGCAGTTCCTCTGTCATTTCTATTCTGTTGTCTTTCATCATATCCAGATCGGATTGGAGCGTTTCCCTTTCCGCCGCCAGTTCATTCTGCTTTGTCTGAAAGTCTGCCGAGCGCACCCGGCTGCGGATGTTGTTTCGACTGTCCATCTCCCGGTCGATTTCAGCGATCCTTTCTTCGATCCGGCTGACCTTCGGATGGGACTGAAACCCTTCTGCCAGTGAATCCCGGTATTCTCTCACCAGTGCATCATCGGCTTTAAGATCCCACATAAGTTTCTTAAAATCCTCAATGAAATCTTCCTCCCGGAGTGATGGCAGGCTGCAGGCATCTGCCTTCTTCCTGTGCCGCGCACAGACCCAGTAGACACTGCCGACCCTGTTCTTATGGCGGGTGAGACTCGCCCCGCAGCATCCGCAGGTGAGCATCCTGGAAAGCGCTGTGTACTGTTTTTTCGACTGCGACCCCTTCCGGTTTCCTTCCATCATTTTCTGGACTGCCTCGAAAGTCTCTCTGTCAATGATCGCCGGGTGGTGCTCTTCCAGATAAAACTGTGGATACTGCCCGTCATTTCTCCGCATCCGGAAGCTGCTGTCGGTGTAACACTTCTGCAGGATCTGATCGCCGGTGTAAGAGACATTCTTAAGAATCGTGCTGATGCTGTAGCCCGTCCACTCAGGATGAACAATTTTCCCATTCCACATCTGGCCGTCCCGCTTCGTGCAAATCCTCCGAACGTTCAGGTCTGCCGCGATCTGCCGCAGGACTTCTCCGGCCAGCGCCCGACTGAAGATTTCTTTCACAACGGCAGCCTCTGCTTCATTCACAGCGTAGTTGCCATCCACCAGATCGTAGCCGTATGGAGCGGATGCCGCGCGATAGGTTCCGTTTTCAAAACGCTTCTGCAGGCCCCACCGGCAGTTTGCCGAGATGCTGTGGCTCTCATCCTCCGCCAGCGATGCGAGGATCGTAAGCAGAAATTCTGAATCCATTGTGCGTGTATCAATATTTTCGCGCTCGAAGGAAATGTCTGTTCCTATTGCGGTCAGGCTGCGTACCATCTCCAACAGGTCTGTGGTATTCCTCGCAAACCGGGATACCGATTTTGTCAGCACCAGATTGACCCGGCCTGCGGCACAGTCAGCGAGGAGCCTCTGCAGCTGCGGCCTTTTCTCCTTCTTTGTACCGGAAACAATATCGGCGTAGACCCCGACGAACAGCCAGTCTTCATGCTGGGCTGCCACTGAGGAAAAATGCTCCTTCTGAATCCGGATGGATGATTTCTGGTCTTCCTTATCCGTAGACACACGGCAATATGCCGCGACCTTCAACCGTCTGGCGGGAACCGCTGCCCGGATCACATTCATCTCGCGGGCGGCCTGCTTCTGTCCGCTGGGTGACGGTGGGTTAAAAGCAGATGATTTCAGCTCGTCAAACGACGGCAGACTGAACTGTAAATCTGTTTTTCTCATAGTGCCTCCCTCCTTCCTTCTTGGGGTAGTAGCATATTAGCTCTGAGTGCCGGGAATAGCAACTTATAATAATAGGTAAGTTCATCAAACGGATCAGCCTCATTAGGCATTACCGAGTCCCTGATTTCACTATGCACGGTCTCTGCCATATAGAAGGTTTTTCGCTGATGTTCGAAATGTTCTCTGTAATCTAACGGATCGAGATCTTCCGGCTTTGTAATGGTCTTGCCTGTTGCAGAGTGGTATGCAAGATAAAGCTGGGTTACATAATTCAGCTCGGGTGGCTGTACTTTCTTTGGTACTTTTACCCGAGGTTTCCTTTTCCTGACCAGTTTATTAAATTCCGTGACAGAATCGGCGTCTGTATCTGCCGCTTTCTTCTTACGGCTCTTGGATACAACCTTGTTTTCCCCACGGACAGCTCTCTGAAACACTCTTGCGAGAAATTCCAGTTTTTCTCCAGAACGGTATACCTTAAGAAGTGCCTTCTTGGCTGTATCGCTGACATCTTCGCAGTTCTTGACAATGTCTACTACTGCCTCATACATTTCATCTTCGGTGGCTTCATACAGCTGATCGGTGAAATCTTTTGATTTGTAATACTTGATAAGAGCTTCCAGTGTTGATTTCTTACCAACGGCTGTCTTGATGTTCACAGGAATATTATCTTCCCCTTTGCACCATGCATTGGCATTCTTGGTATCGACAGCATATGGTATGCCGTTATCATCACACGGCAAGATGTCGCCCTTGGGGTCAAAAACAGGAAAAAAGAGCAAGCGGGTAACAGGCGTATACCCATCATTGGTTACGCCCACCTTCACTGCTTCATAAAGCGATTTGTAGTTTAAGATCACCCGCACCTATCGCACCTTCTTCCCGGCTGTATTTTTTTCACAGACCTTCATTGAAGAAGTCAGTATCGATTCTTTTGACTTCATAGACATGATCAACGGATACGCCGACATTGAATTTGATCATAAGCTTCATCAGCTGTGTCCCATCAATCAGGACAATCGTTGAGCCGTGGAGGTTCTCTGCATACTGTTTTGCGCCGGTCGAAAACTTGGCTGTCGTAATAAAAAGCCCCTTCGTAGCCTTCTCCCCCTGCAGGGCACCCGCGAACTTCTGGATTTCTGGTCTGTCTACACGGCGGTCAGGAGCCCATTGCTTTGCCTGAATATAGATATAGGAGAATCCCAGCTGATCCTCTTTGATCATGCCGTCGATACCACCGTCTCCGGTTGCCCGTGTCACTTTCCCGGCGTTATCGATGCCGTCGCCATATCCCATTTTCAGGAGCAGCTGAACGACCAGTGACTCGAAATCCGTCGGAGAAAGCTGCATGACTTCATCCATTAGTTCCGCAGCAAGTGTATTGTTCACGCGGTTAAATGCTGTGACAAACAGCTCCATTGGAGATTCCTCCATCTCCACCTTTTCTTCTGTCTCGTCATTTTCAGGCACGATCTTTCCATTGTCCGGATTCACACTATGGAACTCACGGAATCCTTCAATCTGGTCAAGATATTTCAGATCGATGGTTTCCCCGGAATCCAGAGCAGCTTTCCCGGCATCTGTTATCTGATACGTTGCCCGCGAAGGAGTAATGATCAAGCCAGCTTTATTCAGATATGTGCGTGCCCATGCGACCCTATTGGAAAAAGTAGTCTGCTTACCGCTCGGAAGCATTTCTGCCAGATCACTGTCGGACAGATCCATATCGATAGCGATCTTGTTTCTTACTTCCGCCATCTTATGCAGTTCACCGTCCTGCAATACAACGAGGAACGCCCTGAAGAACTCATAGAATTTCGGTACTGCCATGCTCTTCTCCTCTTTTCTCTCCACCGATCAGTGGTTACTCTTCGCCAGATTACATTTCGTACACAGCATCTGACAGTTATCCGGCGTACTCTTCCCGCCTCTGCTCCATGGGATAATGTGATCCGCTTGCATCTGCTCAAACTCGAATTTCTTTCCGCAGATCGCGCATTTATTCAACTGCGCGGCATAGGCGGCCAGCCGGTCACGCATATCGAACTGCCGGATTGAAAGCTTGCGCTCGTCACCGGTCAGCAGGTATTCATAGATGCCGGATTTCCGGGTAACATCCTCATCGCCCATAAGGCGCTGGATTTCAAGTTCCAGTTTCTTCGGATCGAGATCCGTCCGCTTCCCGTATGTATTATAAAACAGTCCCCACGGCAAGCCCTTCATTTCACGGCGCTTTTTCGGGAAGATCGCCTGCACCCAGTCAATGACCGACCGGAAGTAATTCCAGAGCTGCACAGCACTGG
>JAFUGM010000034.1 GCA_017469355.1 Solobacterium sp.
ATCTTCTCAAAAAGCAGTAAGCTTTTTCCCACCCATCGGCTCCTCACCATACGAATCGGAAGTGGAATTTAGTCTTCTCGATTGATTGAAAGCCTTGATTTCACTTCTTTTTGTCATACCTCAAAGTGGTCTGCTTACAGGAACTATTCTACCTTACCTTCTTATTTCCACCAACATAAACAATGCATATCCCACGATATGCACTGTTTCTGTAAGACTTATTTCCACTTCTTTTTTTCGATTTCTGAAGTGGAATTTACTTTTCTACTTCAGCGAAAATATAGAACGTCTGCCATAAGCCAAACAGAACCATAGACGTCAGAATCACGGAATACCGTTCCGAGTAAATGCGGGGAGAACGTACGGTCTTATAAATGAAAATAATCAACACCGCAAGGAAGATACTGTAGTCAGCGATGCGGTGGAAACTCTGTCCTGCTAAAGGAATCATACGGTAGTATGGATAGCCGTCTACGAGAATCGACTCCACCACAAACGCATGTTCGAAGATCGGATTCAGAAGCAGCTGAACCACATCAATGATTAACAACGCATAAACGACGGTGCGATGCCAGTCCTTCTTCCAGGAGATGTGACAGTAGTCCAGTGTGAACCGCAGTAATGCGTACATAACAAAATCCATTCCAAGGAAGTAGATAAAACACCCCAGAATGGATATAGATCGTGTTTGGGAAGCGATAATAATTAGATTTCCGATCACCGGAGGAATCAGAGACACAAGCAGTAAGGAAAGGGACGCACCGATGGATTTACCGGAACGTTTTGCGATCACTGCACAGATCATCAGCGCTATGGTCAACACCCCAAACAGCGCGGAATACATCGTTCTCATACCTATTTAGAGTATCACACCTTGCGAACAACGGCGTTGCGTGTTTCTTCAATCATCGTGAAAATCATGTCATTTCATGACGATTGTTGGACATTTCTTCCGGTGATCAATGGGTTTTCTTCTTACGTACCTGTCTTAAAATAACAAGCACGATACAGAGCACCAGAGCCAATGCGCTGATTCCTGCGATCAGCGAAGCTACCACTTCATTCATTGATATTCAGAATCACATCGGCACGGAACAGATCTCCATCCACAGAGAGCTCCAGCGTTCCATTCATCAGCTCTGTGAGACTTCTGGCGATATTCAGACCAAGCCCGCTTCCTTCCGTATGACGGCTCCGATCTCCGCGGACAAACCGTTCCATCAGTTCTTCCGCATCGACATTCAACTGATCTTTCGAGATGTTCTTTACACTGATTCTGGCTTTCTGCCCTTCCTGTACCGCGCTGACATAAACGCGGGTTCCTTCCATCGCATACTTATCCACATTGGCGAGAAGATTTGCCAGAACCCTCCATAACAGTTTCCCATCCGCCTGTGCCTTCAGACCTTCTTCAGGAATGGTCATGACCGTCGTCAGGTGTTTCTCCTGGAACTTATCCTCATATTCCGCTAAGGCCTGGGAAATCAGTTCCTTTATTTCAACCGTTTCGATCGTTGCCTGAACGGTACCGCTGGCAGCACGGGAAGCTTCCACGATATCTTCCGTCATCTTCTTCAGGCGCTCACCCTGTTTCTTGAGTACCGCTAGATATTCTTCTTCCTGTTCCTTGGTATGTTCTTTCTGAAGCAGATCAGTGTAGTTGATGATGGAGGTTAACGGGGTCTTGATATCATGAGACACATTGGTAATCAATTCTGTCTTCATCCGTTCACTCTTCGTCTGTTCTGCCACCGCAATCTCCATTCCTTTCCCAATGGAATGAATATTGTCAGCCTGCGTTTTAAAGTCACCGACCAGAAGCCGCATATGTTTCTTATCAATCTGATAGTCCGTATTCCCTGATGCGATTTCCTTCACTGCCTTCGTCAGGATCAGGTTGGAGAACAGGCAATACAGGAATACCCCCGCAAATAACGCCCATAGAATATAGAGCAGTAATCCAAATTCGAAATATACATAACCTGCCACATAGGTGGTCAACAGAAACATGTAAAACACAATCGCAAGGATTAACACCCGCATCGGCCAGCCCCATTCTTTCAGGAAATGGAAGACCCAGGCCAGAATCTTTACGACAAGAATATTGGAAAACAGCGTATGTGATTTGATTCGTGCGGTAAGCGTCATGAGCCAGAGATACACAAATATGGATAAGCACATAAACGCAAGAATCTCGGGAAGCGCGACTGCGATATAGGAGCTTCCATTAATCATCGCATCTGCCACCTCTTCGGTAGCCCCACACCCAAAGATAGCGCAGATCCCAAGAATGACGGTAACGACATCAAACGGAATTCGGTCCAGCCAGGTTAATGTAATTTCATCTCCACTACCCTTATGTCCTGCCCCGCAGAACGCAAACCACAGTACTAAAAGGAAGCCAAGCGCACATCCCACAGCGGTCTGAACCAAAGATGACTTTACACGCTTAATGGAGTTAAACAGGATCACTCCCCTGCGGAACATATCATTCACCGGGAAATCTTTCTGTACATACAGTTCAACGCGATATCCGTTATACGCCTCCGGCATCAGAGTCATATCACCGGTGTAGTAATAATTGTGATATCCCGGATTCCCAATCTGAAGGACACCGAATTCTTCCGACTTTATCAGAAGATAGTCATCTTTATTTCCTTTGGTTTTAGAAAGAAGCACATACCGATTCTCCATGGGTTTCGTTGGATAATACCGATACAGCACATATTGAACATTGCTTTCACCGCTGCTGTACTCTACTTCAGTCTGCTTGATATAACCATTGTCATACTGCGCTTCAATCGTATGTGCTGTCCTAAGAAGTTCGCGTTGAAACGCCTCGGACTCCGTATAGTATTCTGTTCCCTGATACAAGCCAAAATCATTTGCGACATAAAGCGCGCCTCCGCCAAGGGCGGTACCAACACCAAGCACACATAACAGCACTGCCGCAAGGAACTGAAGCACCCGGCTTCCTCTAATATGTTTCCAGGTTGTACTCATCTTCTTCCTTCCTCCATCCGGTATCCCTGTCCCCAGACAACTCGAATGTATCTTGGGGATCCAGGGTCAATCTCAATCTTCTCTCTTAAGTGACGAATATGAACCGCAACAACCCCTTCACTGCCAATGGGTTCTTCTTTCCATACCCGCCGATAGATTTCCTGGGAGGTGAACACCTTCCCGGGATGTTCCATCAACAGTTTCAGGATTCCATATTCTACAGGTGTCAGATTTACTTCTTCCCCATCTGCGGTAACCGTCCGGCTTCGATCATCCAGACAGATTCCGCCGATTTCAATCACGTCTTCCCGCACCGGCTGTCCACCCAGTCGGGTATATCGGCGCAGTTGGGAACGAATTCTGGCGATGACTTCAGATGGATGGAACGGTTTTGTCACATAGTCATCTGCGCCAATGTCCAAGCCCAGAATCTTATCGGATTCTTCACTTTTCGCCGTAAGAAGAATGATCGGCACATTCGTGACTTCACGCATCTTCGCCGTGGCCGTTATTCCGTCCATATTTGGCATCATGATATCCATTAACACAAGATCAATCGGTTCCTTCTGCACCAGATCAAGCGCCTGTTTTCCATCTGTCGCTTCATATAATGTGAATTCCTGCGAAGAAAGATATATCTTCAATGCGTTCACAATATCCAGATCATCATCCACAATCAGTATTCCAGCCATGGGTTACCTCATTTCTACTGTTCATTGTAAGAAAACGCCTGTTAAGAAAACAGGCTTAATTCCATTAAGAGTTTATTAAGATCCTCGCACAAAACAGGTCCGGACATTCCATCCAGACCTGTGATTCAAATCGTTAATTTGCGTTTCAATTACAGCAGATGTGCTCTCAGTTCTTCCGGACTGGATTCACTTAACAGTACCGGAGGAATATCGAAGACGGTCTTACAGCCAAAGTCACCCTGATCATACAGGCGTTTCACTGCTCTTGCGTATGCGACAAGAACACTGGAGGTAAACTCCGGGTTGGAATCCAGTTTCAGACTGAATTCAATCACATGTCCATGTTCGTGATCTACACCAGTCGTGCCGGAACGGAACACAAATCCACCATGGGCAAGACCAGAATGATTCGCTTTCATCTCCTCTGCCGAGATGAAGTGAACCGTGGTGTCGTAATCTGCGAAGTAGTTTGGCATTTCTTTGATTTCACGCTCAATCGCTTCTGCGTCAGCGCCTTCCTTCAATACGACAAATGCCTCACGAATATGTTTCTGACGGGTGGTAAGCTCCGGGTTCTCCCCATTTCTTACCGACTGAAGTGCTTCTTCCACCGGAATCGTATACTGTCTTGCGTCGGCGACACCTTCAATCCGCCGGATTGCGTCGGAGTGACCCTGACTGACGCCCTTGCCCCAGAAGGTATAGTCCGATCCATTGGGGAGTACCGCGTTCGTATATGCCCGCATCAAAGAGAACAGTCCCGGATCCCATCCGACGGAAATCATCGCTGTATGGTGAGACGCTTCTGCGCTGGCATTGACATTTGCGAAATGTGTTGGGATATTCGCATGAGTATCAAAGCTGTCAATGACATTGAAATACTTCGCATATTCCGGCGTCTGTACCGGCAGATCTGTCGCACTTCCACCGCAGATGACCAGCACATCAATCTTATCTTTCCAGGATAGCAGTTCTTCCGCAGCTACCACCGGCACATCCGGTGAAGCGATGGTTACGTCTGATGGATTCCGCCGTGTAAAAACAGCGACCAGCTCCGTATCATTTGTTTCTTTTACGGCGCATTCCACACCGCGTCCGAGATTTCCATAGCCGAGAATTCCGAGTCTGACTGTCATGATTATTTCCCCTCTTTCTTAAAACAACAGATCGTTCATGTCATACATACCGGCAGACTGTGTTACCGCAAACTCTGCCGCGCGCACCGCACCGTTTACGAAGATCTGACGGTTCTGCGCATGGTGTGTAATCGTAATGGTTTCGTTGTCTCCGAAGAAATATACGGTATGTTCTCCGGCCTCTGTTCCTCCCCGCAGGGAATGAACTCCGATTTCCTTTCCTCTTGCGCCAGTGATTCCTTCCCGGCCATATACTTCCCGATATTCTCCACGCTGGTTCATAATCGCAAGCAATGCCTTGGCGGTGCCGCTAGGCGCATCCTTCTTCTGATTATGATGGGTTTCCGAAAGTTCCATATCGAAGCTTCCTTCCAGAAGCGGAACCGCTGTTTCAAGCAGTTTCCGCATCACTGCGACACCATAGGAGAAGTTGGAACTGTAGAACACAGGAACCTGAGTTGAAAGATCGTTCAGTACCGCATGGTCTTCTTCCGTTATTCCGGTAGTTCCATAGACAAGCGCACAATGATGTGCAGTCACATAGTCTTTAATCCAGGAAAGATTATCCCGATGGGAGAAGTCAATGACGACATCCGCCTCTCCTGCTTCTAATGCGCTGAGATCAAACACATCGGCACAGCCGAGCACGTCATGACCCTGCGCCTCTGCGGTGGAGACGATCAGGCTTCCCATCTTTCCCTTTCCGCCGATCAGCACTTTCATAACAGGCCAACCTTCTTCATCTCCGCATAGAGAACATTCTTGTTCTTCTCTGCCATTTCATATAGCGGCAATCGGTATCCGCCAACCTGCTTTCCCATGGCGTTGAGCGCTTCCTTAACCGGAATCGGGTTCACTTCACAGAACAGCGCATGGATGTAATCCAGGTACTTCTGCTGTATCGCCAAAGAGCCCGCACGATCACCCTCAAACCACTTCGCAACAAGATCATGTGTTTCCTTTGGATTAGTATTCGCAAATACACTGATCACACCAGAACCGCCAAGCGAGAGAATCGGAACGATCATGTCATCATTTCCACTGTACATCACAAAGTCATCACTCAGATAACGGGAAATGCTTGTCGCAAAGCTGATATTTCCACTGGCTTCCTTAATACCGATGATATTAGGATGCTTGGAAAGACGCTCCACTGCACTGACACTGAGCGAACATCCGGTTCTGCCCGGTACGTTATAAAGAATGACCGGAGCGGATACCTGATCCGCAACGGTTGTGAAGTGACGGATCATTCCTTCTTCATTGGCCTTGTTGTAATACGGGGTGATCGCAAGAAGCGCATCCGCTCCCATATCCGCATACTTCTGGCTCTTCATTAACATCGTTGCGGTGTCGTTCGAACCAGACCCAGCAATGACCGGTACCCGATGATTTACGGTCTTCAGTGCATATTCCACAACCGCATCATCTTCTTCATGGGTCATGGTGGTGCTTTCTCCAGTTGTGCCAAGGACGAGAATTCCGTCAGTTCCGTTAGCGATATGCCATTCCAGCAGTTCACCAAGCTTTTCGAAATTTACACTTCCATCCTCATGAAACGGTGTGATTAACGCTACGATAGATCCCTTGATATTCATATGTTCTTTCTCCTTTATTTAATCTTCCAGGGAAATCATGTGTTCATAGGTTTCCCTGCGTATGACAACTCTTGCGGTTCCGTTTTTGACAAAGACTACGGCCGGTAACGGAAGTTTGTTGTAATGACTGGCCATGGAATAGCCATAAGCACCTGTCGTCTTCAGGACTAACAGATCCCCCGGTTCCATTTCCGGAAGCGGAATGGATTGAATCAGAATATCTCCCGATTCACAGCACTTTCCGGCAATGGTATAGTCCAGCGAGGCACCTTCTTCTTTTCCATCCACGAAGGCATCATACTCTGCCTGATACAGTGCCGGACGAATGTTATCCGACATTCCGCCATCTACGAAGGCATAGCGTCGATTTGGCGTTTTCTTAATCGAGCCGACGGAATAAATCGTAACTCCCGCTTCGCCCACAATACTCCTTCCCGGTTCAATCAGAACCCGCTGAATCAGACCATGATGGTTTCGATTCTCACGCTCACATTCTTCTATGATGAAGCGACTGACTTCATCAATCGGAATCGGCGCATCGGCTGCGGTATACCGCACCGCAAACCCACCGCCCAGATTTACCGTATGTATTCCGATTTCATAGGTTTCCTTCATATGTTCCGCAAAGGTGAACAGCTTCCGGATTTCTTCCGCAAAGGCCTGACGGTCAAAGATCTGGGAACCGATATGGGAATGAATCCCATCAAAGGTAATTCCATCCTGCGCTTCGAGTATCCGAATCGTTTCTACGATTTCGTCTTCATTCAGAAGTGAGATTCCAAATTTACTGTCTACGTGGGCGGTAACGATATATTTATGGGTATGAGCTTCAATCCCCGGGTTGACCCGAAGTAAGGTATGTACACTTCCTGCGGTTTCCTGAATCAGGTTCACTAACAGCCTGGCTTCACTCTGGTTGTCTACAATTACCGTTCCAACACCCTGTTCCAACGCACAACGAAGTTCTGCTTCGGTTTTATTATTTCCGTGAAAGAAGATCTTCCCCGGATCATATCCCGCCTGAACTGCGGTATAGAGTTCCCCGCCCGATACCACATCAAGATACAGGCCATAGGAATCAATCAGCCGTACCATCGCTTTACAGCTGAATGCCTTGGACGCATAAAGCACACCTGTTTCAAACTGGTCTGAGACAAAATTGTCACGGTACGCACTGAGTATGGAATCCATGGTCGATTCATCATACACATACAGCGGCGTTCCGTACGTCTTCGCCAGTTCTCTGATCGCTGCTCCTCCGATTTCTGCCATAACTTTCTCCAAAAAAATACCGACGGAATACTATCCGCCGGCATACAAGAACATCCTGACGATAGCACTCCTACTTTCGTAGACAGTCTGACGGATATTCTCCGTCAGCCCACCATTTCCCAATGCCTTGGAAAACAGTTCGGCGGAATTGCTTATACCGGGCATCCAACGCCTGCCGGCTCTGCCCGATATCGTCGCTCCCGCGCCTCTATCAATGAATGAATATTAGCACCAGCCCGCTGGGTTTGCAACAGAAATACATGACATGCGTACCTGCTTCCCGGCAGCACGGTCATCTTCACCAGGAACTTCCTCCAATCCGCATTTCACTGCAGCTTTTTTTCGCGAGTCACTGATATCACAAGATTTAGATATTTAGCCTTTGCATAACTGAATCATGAGTTAGTAAATCATGATGATATAAATGGCAAGTGGTTTCCCCTGATGCCACCCATTCCTGCATCACTATGATTCAATTACTCTATGATCAACATTTCTTCTCTGAATATAATCTCGTCTCAGTTCCACTTATGCAGAAGCTTCATTGCCGTGATTCCCGCAATCATACCTACGAACATTCTTACCGCATAATGCACAGCAGAGAACGTATCGGCAGTATTTGGAGCCTGGATTACCCCTGAGGGAACGTAAGTTACTGTGCTGCGTGAATTGTCAGGTGTTTTCTTTGTTGTGGAAGAGGATGGCGACGGTGCAGGAGAAGAAGGTGTTTTGATCTCCACATTCGTAAATTGATATTCCAGTGTCCCCGGAATTGTCATAAACGAACTACCATCGCAATGATATTCATATTCGTTGACTGTTCCATCTTCTTCCTGATATGGCAGCGTTACATCCAGTGCTGTGCTTCCGGCAGGGATTACCGCTTCCTGTATGACATCTTCTCCCGAAGTAATCGTAATCGTTGTATCTTCTTCACACGCTGATGGAAGTTTGAATGTGATTTGAATTGTGGACTGACTGGTAGTCTCATACCCTGAAAGTCCTGCTTCTTCTACGGTATAAACAATCGGGTTTCCATCGGCGTCACATGCGGGAAGAGATTTAAACTCGGTCTTCCATCCTGTGGCAGATGTCACCTTACGCTCTTCCAGTTTCTCTCCATTCCCATAGAGAATGAAATTCACAGGCGTTGACGTTCCTTCCCAGGATTTTGTTACAGTGACCTGCGATGTCTCTCGATTGGTAAAACCGGACTCTATGGTAATCCATGCCGCATGAGATTCATCGCGGAACGCATTAGCATCCTTTTCTGCGGTACTTGTAATGGTTTGAATCGCTTCCGTTTCTTCATTTTTGAATACACGAATTGATTCAATGAAATAGTTATACTTCGTAAAGGAATTTACGTTAATGCTGTAGTTTTCCGCCTGGCTCTTACATACCGTCACTTCTATCCGATAAACAGTGTCATCAAACTGTATCAAGGATTCACTGGACGGTACTTCTCTTAAATAATAGGTAAATGTTTTTGTGTCTGGATCTGTCAGTGGGAAATTGGAAGGTTCAAATCCAATCCGCTTCTCAAATGTAATCAAGCCAGTTGAATCATTTGTCCCATGGATCACATTGGCGCTGAAATCCTCACTGTCTGATAATTCAAACTCAAACTGACCTGCCTCAAGGAATTCATAGGTCTCCCCATTACGTTTGATCAGAGTCTTTTTGGTACTGAGCTCCAGCGACTTCGGAATTACCAGCTCGCTTCCTTTCCCAAACACCATCGTACCGTTATTCAGAATTCCACCACCATGCGTGAAGGAAGTATTGTTTTTGATCTGCACCGGAGCTTCGCTGTTTTCTTTTGCGGCTGTTCCAATTGGCGCAGCGGTTAATCCTGCAGTAAAGGAAGAAACCACCTGGTCTGATGTCTTACCGATGGGCTCCAGTGATTCCCCATCTACACTTCCCTTCCAATTTGCGTATTTACCGTCATACATGATATTTGAAACATATCCGGCAAGGGCAGTGTAATAATCACGATATCCTTCTTCACCCAATCTCATGAACACCGGGCTTTCCAGACCATAGGTGTGATCCTGGTTCTTTGTGGATCCTTCTCCCGAAACATGAAGCTGAGCAGGGTCGCCCGCACGATTGTTAAAGATGGAAGCACCGTAATCAAAGATAACGGTACGGCCAGTTCCGCATCCCGCAAAACCGCCGCCGAATCCATATGCCTGGTTTTCTGTAATCGCCGCGCCGAAGGGAATTTCAAAGATCTTTGATTTATCGGAGTTAAAGATCGCGCCGCCGCCCCAGTCTACATAAGTTTTATCTTTTCCATCAATAACTGCGTGAACCTCACTGACATCCGAGTAGTCCTCGTTATACACATACCCGGTACGGTTATTCGTAAATGTTCCTGCCGCTAGTGTCACCGTTGTCACATTGGGATCACCGCCAATAGAAAGTGCGCCGCCCTCATGAAGCTCTGCCAGATTTCCATCAAAGGTTCCTCCGTAGATGTTCAGGTTCACACCACCGAAGATAATCGCACCGCCACTGGACATGGCAGAGTTTTTATCAAATCTTACCGCATTGTTATTCATCGATACGGTTTCGGCATTGACTCCGGTCTTATTCTCATTGATGGAGTTCTGGCCAACATTCATATCCGCTTTTCCGGAGACATTCACGGCACCACCACCGGTAAGCCAGTCTGTACTTGATGCGTAGTTTCTGGTAAAGGTGCCCTGTTCCAGTAGGAAAGTACGCTTTGTATCGTTTACGCCATTTGGCGCATTTACAGAAATCGCTCCACCAATCAATGCGCGGTTCTTTGTAAATGTGTTTGTTGAACTGTCACTCACAGCCATCAGACTTACCGCAGGTGCTGATTTAGTCAATGTGAGATCTCCGCCGGTATAAATCGCTCCGCCTTGTCCCTGAAGTACGGTATTAGAAGTGAAGGTATGCCCGGTCAGCGTGAGGCTGGTGTTGTAGATCGCAATCGCACCACCGTTTCCGCTTTCTGCCTGATTATTTTCAAATGTGTTATTCGATACAGTTTGGAAGGTATATGTCGAATTGGAGTCCACGTTGATAGCTCCGCCATTGTTTGTTGCGATATTAGAAGTGAATGTGCTGTCTTTGATTGTAATTGTAGCGCTGCTGTTGCTCATGAAACTTACAGCGCCGCCATTTCCTGCCTGATTATTGCAAAATGAAGCGCCTTGAATTATCACATTGTTCTGTGTGCCGGACAGCTTCAGTGCTCCGCCATCCCCATTCGCTCCTGCTTGATTTCCTTCAAATCTCGCATCGGTAATTGAAACCTCACCACTTTCATGTACGGTGACTGCTCCGCCTCCGGTAACTGCTGTATTATCTTTAAATGTCGCGCCACTAATCACTAGCTTTGACTGGTTTCCATCGATACGAATCGCTCCGCCATCTTCCTGGGTTGCCTTGTTTCCTTCAATACGAGCAGTGGAGTTCAGAGTTAATGTGCTTCCATTTCCATTCACATAAACTGCACCGGCTCCCTTGGCAGTATTGTTGATCAGGCTTCCATTAATAGTGATCGTTGAGATTCCGTTACTGATAATCGCTCCGCCAAGGCCCCAATACTGGGATTCATCCTGATTTGTATTGTTGGAGAGTGTAATCTTTTCTCCCACAATTAGATTTGCGGATTTCACAAAGAACGCAGTGTTTGTGGCACCGGAAATCGTAGAATTCGCTTCATTGGAATTTTTTAATGTCAGCTTCTTGCCGGATGGGACCGTAATGGTTCCTTCATTGATTCGAAGATTGTGTCCATTCAGATCAATTGAAGCTTCCGTTCCGTTTACTTCAAACGGATGATGACTTCCGTCATCTGTGATGTCTCCAGCTAATACCGCACTGCGTCCTGAAGACATTACTGCCGCAAGCTCATCCCAGTCGCTTACGTTTACGATATCCCCTTCCGGAATTGGAAGGATGGTCAGCTGCACTGTCTCTGTAACTGTCGGAGTACTGGTTGAGGCTACCGTCAGAGCGACTGTTTTCTTTTCATTCACCGTTCCAGCTGTAATCGTTAATCCATTCACTGTCACGGGATCACCCGCATTCGCAGTTACCGTTACTGACTTATCTGAGGTATCGTCTGGCTGTACCTTCACCTGTAATGTCAAAGTATCTTCGCTGAAGAGGATCGCAGAAGATGGCTGTACTGTGATTGACTCTGCCGGCTGATCTGCGACTGATACGTTGATCTGCAGTTTTACTTCCGGTTTATCCTCTGCGGTTACGGTAAGTGTAGCTTCCCCTGCCTTTACCGCATGAATTACACCGCTGTCACTAACTGTAAATATATCCAAGTTGGAAGAAGAGTATTTCAATGTTTGATTTGTCGCGTCTGTTGGTACAACGGAAAACATTGTGCTGACATCCTTATCGCTGTTTGTCTTTAATGAGAGGGTATCTCCTCCTGAAAATTGAATTCCAGAAGGATAGACATGAGCAGCGGTCACCGTCACAGTACAGATCTCATTTGTGTCTGAGTCACTGAGAGACGCAGTGATATCTGCTGTTCCTGCACTGATTCCTTTGATCAATCCATTTTCTACAGTTACCACATCAGTATTACTGGATGTCCAGGTTATCGCATGGCCCACAGGATTGGAGCACGCTTTTAAAGTATATGTCTCGTCCACCGCAAAGGTGTAGTTCGTCTTCGATAGCTTAACGCCAGGGGTGGCTGTTTCTGGCTTTCCATAGACATCTACACTTGCGGTTTTTTGACTATCCCCTTCAGTAATCGTTGCGGTCACCCTAACCGCCTTATCATCATCGAAAAGCTCCTTGATCGTACAAGTCGTACCATTTGACCCACTGACAATTTCAACTCTGGTGGTGTCAGCGGATTCCCATGTGATTGTCTGACCCTCTGCTAAATCGCAGTCAATCGAAAGCGTTGTTGTCTTATTGATTTCCAGCGGTATTGCGTCAGGCTGGTCAAAATCCCATTCATGAACAATCCTGAAGTCAGATATCTCCGCATGAACGGACAACACCAATGGCTCTGTTACAGCGATTCCCAGAATGACTGCACATAAAATGGTAAAAAGCTTTTTATACATGTTCCGCATAGTTCTGCACACCTCGTAATTCCTGTTTCGCTCGCATCTTAACATGCGAAAATTCGCCGAATTCCGGGTACGTCAAAAACTCACAAGAAACGTCAAATTGTCCTAAATTCAGAATAATTTTTGAGGATAAAGGGCATAAAAAAACCGGGCAATATTCAACCCGGTTAAGACTCAATGATCTGCTCTGGAATAGCCGTCTTTCATTAATGTGGTCGCCGTCAGAAGCACCTTGTTCAGTGTTTTGATCGTCTCTTTTTTCGCCATGGCACAGAGTGCTTCGTTGGCCTCTTCCAATAGCGTAAAAGATTTCTCCTTGATCATCTTCTGATCATATTCGTTCAGAATACGATGTCCTTCTGACATCACCGCCATCTGATAGCGTTCAATATTCTGGATCGATGCGCCATAGCTCGCATCCGCAAGTGCCGCAATCAGCCTGCTTCCCCAATAGAAGTTATCGGTAGAAGTATCCAGTGTTACCGAACTGAGATAGGATGGCAACTTTGCGACATTCGTATATATCGGTAAGGCGGCGTTGAATGCGTTTGGCCCATAGAAGATCCATTCGATACCCTGAAGTGCTTCAGGCATATAGCCACGGATCTGACAGATAGTTGTAACACCAGTACGATTGATTCCAATCGGACGGTAGATTCCCTTTCGCTGGTCTTCTGTTTTCTGATAGGGATTGTAGGGAGTTCCCTGATAGTAGGAAGACAGAATATATTTCATATCTTCCGGGGTGATTTTCCGCTCGGGTGTGAGTGCCCAGGGAATATTGTCACTTTCTGGCGTATAGTCCGCCTGTTCTCCATCCCAGCGAATGGTCGTGGGATTAAAGAACCGACCGATAAACCATGCGCGGGGATTGTTATAAATATGATCGGAATCGCTGTGTGACCCAAATACATTTCTCGGATTGAATGTGCCGTCTGTATTACAGTCCAGGTGATTCTTCTCCACGAACTCTTTCAGATCAGAAGAACACAGATGTTCCTTCTTTTCCCCATAGGCATCCTCAAAGTCAAAGGAATCAATTCCCTGACGATTCGGCATGATGACATACTGTTCATCCTTTACCCGCTTTGCCATCCAATGATGTCCGCCAATGGTTTCGAGATACCATACTTCATCCGCATCATTGAACGCGATGCCGTTGGACTCATACGTTCCATATTCCTCCAAAAGTGCCCCAAGGCGTAATACACCTTCTCTTGCGCTTCTGATATAAGGAAGTACGAGCACTACGAAATCCTCTTCCCCAAATCCGCCGATCACTTCCGGTTCGGTTCGGGTTTTCTTTTTATACTCCACATACGGGTCTGCCCCCAATACCAGAGGATTGGTGGTAATGGTTTCGGTTGCGGTCATCCCGACATTTGCCTCATTGATTCCGCTGGCTGCCCAGATTCCATCCTTGGGATCCACACTGGGACAGGCTGTGTAACGAAGCGGATGATCGGGAAGTTCAATCTTCCGATGTCCGATCACACTCTTATACTGCTTTTTCTGCTTTTCCGGGGTAACGACAACGGTCTTCTTCACGTCATAAAAGCCGTCATCGGTACGGGCGATCATAGTTGATCCGTCATAGCTGGCCTTCTTACCGACCAGTATTGTTGTACATGGCATAAGTTTCCTCCAAGTTCCAGATATAATTTTATGCATTTCCCTTCAGAATGGAACTCAAACACCTGCGCAGAATCTTAAAACATGCGATACTTCAGCTATGAGCCAGACTACCTCTACCAGTAAATACCTGAGCCTGATCCTGCGTCATAAACCGGAAGCTGTCGGAATTACGCTGGATGGGCATGGGTGGGCACACACAGCTGAACTGATTCACCAGGTAAATCAAACCCATCCCTTAACCATGGAACTGCTGGAAGAGATTGTTCGCACAGATGAAAAACAGCGCTTCTCATTCAATGAGGATAAAACAAAGATCCGGGCCAATCAGGGCCATTCCATTCCAGTGGATGTGGAGATGGAGGAAGGAGAACCTCCCGAGCTTCTCTACCATGGGACAGGAGAGAAGTATGTCGCTTCTATATTGAAACAGGGGCTCCTGCCAAAAAGCAGGTTATATGTTCATCTTTCAACCGATACTTCCACCGCCCGCAAGGTTGGCTCCCGTCATGGGAACCCAATGATATTCCTGGTACAGGCAGGACAGATGTATCGGGATGGATATGTCTTTCGCTACTCAGAAAACGGAATCTGGATGACCAAACAGGTTCCAGTATCCTATCTCATCCTGTTAGATAAATGGAGTAATGATGATGAAACGAACCGTTATACCAACTACCGCTGATGTCGGGCCAAACCGACTTGACCCACGCGTCAAAGAGCAACTGAAAACCAAACCATGGAATGGGGACTTTTATACGCCCTACCACCCTTCGCCAGAGACGATTGATCTATTCTCTGCCCGCGCAGCTGCAGGATATGGAACAGATCTCTCGCATGACATCCAGTCTGAATCTTTCAATATTCCTGCCCCAGGTCATTACATCCCCGCAAGGAAATACTTCTCAGCGCATCCTTCCAGTAATCTCATTCTGTTTCTTCATGGTGGCGGCTTTACGGTCGGATCAGTTGAACATAAAGACAGCCAATGTCGGTATCTTGCGCAGATGTCCAAGTCTACCGTCATCTCTCTTGATTATCGGCTTGCGCCGGAAACCATGTATCCCGGGGCAGTAGAAGATGTTCTGGCAGGTTTAGACTATTGTGCTCATCTTCCCCATGACCATCTGATCATCGGCGGAGATTCTGCCGGCGCATGTCTCAGTGCCAATGGAATCTTTGCGGCGAAGGTTAAGGTGGATTATGCGTTCTTCTATTATGGGGCGTTCGATCTGGAATCCGCAGAACATATGGAAGAACCCTGGTCCTATGATCGCTATTGTTGTGTAGAAGAAGAAAAAGATCTGATCTATAACCGGCTCAACCGATTCCGTCGTCTTAGTGAAGAGATGAAGGTGCTGTATCTGCCAGAGGGGATCTCTGCTTCTTCCCCGGATGTTTCCCCACAATATAAAACTGACTTCACCTGTTTCCCACCTACCCTGTTCCTGATTGCGGAATATGACTATTACCGCTTCTGTAATGAATCGTTCGCCGCAAAGCTTGAAGCAGCTGGTGTTCCCGCAGAAATCCTGTTCTATGAAGGTGTAGATCACGGCTTCTTTGATCGGCTTGGCGCACTCCCTCAGGCAAAACACTCGATCGAAGCGATCGCCTCAAGAATCAAAATGCTTTAACCCCCAACATTCCTCTATCCATGCTTGACCGTTCCGCAAGGAACGGTTTTATCGTGGTCTCAAGAGACCCATGATATCTGTCAGTGAGCTTTGTAGAAGAGCAGGAGTAACGAGAAAAACACTGTTTTACTATGATCGGATCGGACTTCTGAAACCGGTAAAACGAGTCGGCAGACAACAGGCTAAACAGTACGATGAAACCTCTGTCATTCGCCTGCGCGAAATCCGCCGGTATCGGAGTGCAGGTCTTTCTCTTTCAGAGATTCGCCGCCTTCTGGATGAGGAATCTGCGGATCGGCTTATGATACTGAATACCGCATTATCACGGTTATACCGGGAATATGACGCTCTTTCACAGATGATCATGAATCTTACTTCACTCATAGAGAAGGAGACTACGTTATGAAACTGATTTATCTATCGTGCCCAGTATGCGGAACCGCGTTGACGGTTGAGGCAGACAGAGACAAGACATTTTGTACAAACTGTGGTTCAGAGATTACGCTTAACGCTTCCCCACCAGCGAAGAAACAGAGCCATCCGGTTCGTACCATCCTGCTCTGGCTGATTTTCTTTCCCGTTATGGCAACACTGTTTCTATGGCGCTCGGAGCTCTGTAACCAATGGGATCGTAAGCTGAAGGCTGCTCTAACCGCATTTCTCTGGATCGCAGTACTTGTGTTCGGACTGAATGGAAGAACTTCCAGTCTCCAGTCCATCATTCCATCAAAGCCCGTCACTATAAAAGCGAATCGAATTTCCTTTGGCAGCGGGTTCTACAATACGATTACCCCTTCCGATGATGCGACGATTACCTTTCAGAAAAACCATGTGGTAGAGATTGAAGTTCCAATCTATGTAGAATCTACTCCTTCACGCAGTATTGAACGCATCTTTTCTGAACATGATCTGAATCTCAAGGACTTTCAATTAACTCGGGAATTGCTGGAGATAAATGGGTTCTCCTTATCTCTTTCAGGCTCTGGAAACGAAGCCTCTCATAACCGTAATGAACTGAAAGAATTACTTGACCTTCCACCGGGTGAAACCGCAGTACGATTCGTGTTTGATCGAGGTGCTTACGTGGAATCGAAGTTTCAGGAAGTTTCGTTTCTGGAATTTAAACTGACTCTGGAATATCAAGGTATCGGTGAGTATGAAGGAGTGAACGTCAAGATTCCGTTCCAGCTCACCATCACACCGCAACCCTCACCAGAAGAACGTGAGGAGATGATCACAGAGTCTGCAGAACGCATCGAAGAAATACAAGAAGAGGTACCGGAGGAACCGGTAGAAGAAGAGATCCTGGAAGAGGTCGAAGAACGCCCCACCTCAACCGGAATTAGACCGGAAGTAAAAGATGCGATCGACAGCTACGAAGCCTTCATCGATGAATATATTGAGTTCATGGAGGTTTATGAAAGCACTGATAATCCTGCTTCTCTTTTAATGGAATATGCCTCATATATGAAAAAGCTTTCCGATATGGAACAAGAGATGGACGCATTAGACGATACCGATCTTACCGATGAAGAAAGTCTATATTACGCAGAAGTGGTATTACGATGTGATCAGAAGCTGCTTCAGGCAATGCAGTAATGCATAATGGCAGAGGTAAGCCCTCTGCCATCATTTCATATATTCAGAATTCTCCGGAGCCAATCCGCTGTGCCGCTTCTGAAAGCGACGAGCAGATATGGGCTTCACTGTTGCGCACTGTCTCGGTTGGCCCAATATAATCCGGAACCATAATCGTTTCACATCCCGCCGCAAGCCCTGCCATGACTCCATTGATGGAATCTTCAAATACATAGCAGTCCTTTGGATCACAACCGATCTCCTTCGCCGCAAGCAGGAAGATATCCGGTGCTGGTTTGCCATGTTCTACAAAAGTGCCGCTGACCACCTTATCAAAATAATGACGGGTATCGGAGCGGCTCAGATTCTGTTCAATCAGTTCTGCCTTCGAGGAGCTCGCCACCGCAAGCTTGACACCACTGGCGGTAAATAGTTCCAGCAGCTCCAATAATCCGGGTTTCATCGGAACCTCATCCTTCATCTTTTCCGCAACCTTGGACGAGCACTCCTGAAACAGGGAATCCGGGTTGTCCGTATGATAATACTTCTTCACTACCGATCGAAGCAGATCCCCGGACGTACCACAGATATCCTGTGTAAAGTGAGGCCCAAGCACCACTCCTTCCCGATCTGCGATTTCCCTCCAGGTTTCCTGATACAGGCGTTCACTGTCAAACATCAGCCCATCCATGTCAAATATCGCGCCAGATTTCATATTCACCTCTTCAAACGATACTCATTGTACAAGGAAAAAGTGGAATCACTCCCACTTTTTCATTTTGTTCAATTGTTATATTCCAACATCGGTGTCCAGACATTGGCGTTATAGATATCGGTAAGACGATATCCGAAGATCGCCTTCACATCTTCCAGCGCGATCGCTTCTACCTCAAGATCCTCGGAAACGATCAGCTGATCACCCAGGTAATAGGTGTCCAGATACGTTCCGTCATAGTCGTAGTAATCACACAGGAAGTCGATCGTATCTCCTGCCTCAGGCTGAAGGTAACCCTTGGCTTCCATTCCATCTTCATAGATCTTCAGAATACCAAGAACCTCACCATCTGGATGTTCGGGGTTATATTCGATCAGAATGTTCGCCCGCTCGCCATTATAGAGAACCGGAATATATCCGTTGTAGGTATACTCACTGTCACTAATATACTCACTGCCAGTGGAATAATAGGAGACGACCTGTCCATTGATTCCCGTCCAGGTTCCGCTGTAATCCACGATCAATGCGCCATCATCATCGAAGGAATATACTTCATCGATTCCAAGATCGATATATCCTTCCCCATCGTCAACCCAGACGTTCAGATTCACATCTGTGATCAGATCCCATTCACTCTGTGACAGGGAAAGCACACTCTGTCCCGCATCATTTTCGGTAAGAATCAGATTGGAGGTATCCACATGACTTCTACCGATCAGTAAGGAGAAAAGATCCAGGCTGTTAGAGTCAACTGCGGAGCTTCCACCCAACATGTCATACAGGGAGTAACCGCCGCCAGAATAGCCGCTTCCATAGGAACCGGAAGACCCATAGCCGGAGTTGGTATAGCCGCTTGAACCATAACCAGAGCTGTAGCTCGAGCTTCCTCCACCTAACAACAGGTTGAGAATATCGCTGGAATCATAGGAAGAACTGCTTGAGTAAGAGGAACCTCCGCCCAGAATATCAAACAGAGAGTTAGAGTTGGAGTTACTGACAATCTGGCCGGATGCGGACATCGTCGCAAAGGAACGGATTGCGTCCGTATAGTCACTGTTCATTCCAAGATTGCTGTAAACCTGAACGGCGCTGTTCACATTCCGCGGACTGTAGTACGGGAAGTAGATGGACATGCCATAGGCGTTGTTCATGTTGTTGCAGCGATTGTACTTCACGCAGGACTGAATGGAATTTGCCAGCGCATTTGCGGAAGTTGTCCCAAGGTTCTTACAGAAATGAATCAGGTCAATCTGATCAATCTTGGTAGATGTCGCAAATTCCTTCGTATTGGAACGAGCCGTCGCTACCTTCTGGAAGTTATCTCCTTTGATATCGGAGGTGATATCCTTCGCAAACTCACTGAAGATCGCAGGAACCGTTCCGCTGAATTCTGCTAAGTCAATCAGAGAAAGCGAGGTCTTGTCTCTCGATGAAGATTGGTAGGAAGCAGTGATGAAGTCATCGATGATCTGCTTGCCTACGGTCGTAGTTGGAGTAGAAGAATTCTGTGCCAACATAGTCAGCCAGTCGGTGTAATACCAGCCAGTTCCCGGCTCGGTTTCTTCACTGGCAATCAGATAATCCGCATACGGTTCCACCGCAATGGCAGTTTCCATATTTGCCATAAGACATGCGTCAAAGCCGACAACGTCAAACTTGATACCGCTGTTCTTCAAAGCAGAAGCGATTTCATCCACGGTCATTGTGCCGTTGGGATACAGTTCATCATGCGCATAACCGGAGAGTGAGCCTCCGCCATGGTCCCAGAGAATTAAGAAGTAACGGTCTGCCGGATAGTTAGCAGCGCCCCACTGAATGAAATCCGTAAGTGTCTGGGGATCTGTCATCGCCTTCTTTCCAAGGTTCTTATCCAGCGGGACGACGGCCCGATCAGAAATCAGCCAGCGCTGATTCGTATTCGATGCGATGACGGAGTTTTTCCACTGTTTGGTTCCGCCGGTTTCCACAACCACATTGACCTTGGAGGAATGCGTCGCATAAACCATCTCATTGAGATCAGAGGTCGCCATGCCGTAATTGGATTCCAGATCCGTTCCGCACATGTATACAAGAACCGTCACCTGATCGTTGCCATTACCCTTGAGGGTTGTGAACTTTTCCCGGGCACCACTTGCGACAGATGTGCTCACCGCACTCTGATTCGTATTTTCATAGGTCGTACTGACCGGATTCCATGTTCCGCCTACCGATGCGGAGGAAGCAGTGGTATTCGTCGTAGTCGTCGTTGTGGTGGCAGGGGTAGATTCCGTAAATCCACTGGACGTTCCGGTGGAAGAGGTTCCGCACATGCCCAACATGTTCATGACGAACAACAGAATCAGAACGAGCAGAATGATGCGTAACAGCCCGCCGCTGTTTCTGCGGTTGTTGTTATTTCCGGAGGGAATATTTCCCGAGGAATGCCCACCAGTCACCCCAAAGGGAACCTGTGTTCCCTGATTGATATGATTGGATGAAGATGATCCGGTATTGTATCCGCCAAGACCGCCGATTCCGTTTAACGGGCTGTTTCCGGACGCACGATTCCCATTACCTCCAGCACGGTTTCCGTTCCCAGAAGCTGGTTTGTTATTGGATGAAGCGGCTTTGCGTTCATCATAATCAACGTTTCCGACACTTCCGGTTCCGAGTCCTTCTCCGCGTTTTCTGACCTTGCCAGAACTCTTTGCGTCAGACTGTGGACGGCCGGTCGGTCTGCCAGACGGTTTATTTTCAGCCATAATGATGCCTCCCTTTGTGAAACTATGACCACATTATATAAGAAATTTACGCTTCTGAGTGGGCTTTGAAAAATGCCCCATTACGAGGCATTCAATTCAATCACATAATAATTTGGTTGTAAGCGCGTTTGTCTCTGCGCGCTGCTCTTTTTCTTCCTTCTGGATTTCTGCCTGCGCTTCCTGTTCCTCACGCTTCACAGTTTCATCTTCCGCTACGTTATCCACCCGGATTACATCTTCATTTACCTCAGGGAAATTGATCTGTGCTGGAGTATTGGTAATAACCTGACTTTCTACCGTCTCACCGGTTGTTTCATCATAGGTATAGACGGTGGTGATGATCTGTGTTGCAGGAATGACAGCACCGCCGCTGCCCACATAAATATATCCGTAGAAGATCTGTCCGTTGCGGTTGCTTTGGGAAGGAATCCATCCCTCATGATAACCGCCAACATAACCGCCTTCCTTGATGTAAACCATCGATCCGTCTTCGCTGACTTCCGTCACAAAGACAACGTGATTGGACCATACGCCAACCGACAGTGGGGCGGGATTCGTGCCGACGGAATACCCGTACGATGCCGCATTGGCATACCATGCGCCCGCATTGCCAAGCCGTGGCAGGGCAACTCCGGTATAGTCATAACAAAGCTGCCATGCGCCCCAGGTGCAGTTACTCCATCCGCCATAATACGGATTGACTGCCGCATAGGTCACATAACCGCCATCGCCCCAGGTATCTTCTTCTCCTTCCGCAAGCAGTGTGCTTGGATTCAATGAGAAGAGTGCCAGAGCCAGTGTTCCCGCAAGAAGCTTTGAAATCTGCTTTTTAAATCCTGTCTGAAACATGTGCTGTGATTTTAACATATCCTCTTGAATTATCCAAACTTCATGAATCGTATTTCATGCATGCATGAGTGATACGCTCTTCAATATCATTCGGCACCGCAAGGTGTTCCGAGGATGAAATCATATAGCCGGCGATTCCATTGGCGAAGGCGACTGCCTGTTCTATTGAAAGGTGATGATGAATCGCATACAGGAATGCGGCGTTAAACGTATCTCCTGCGCCAATCGTCTGCCATACAAATACCGCTTCCGTCGGTACATAGGTTCTTCTTGTTTTCTGGCCCACCAGCACCGGCTTCTTTCCATCTCTTGCGATGACTGCCTGACACAGTTCGCTCAACTGATCTACTGCCGCTTCTAGCGATAAGGCACCAGTAACCGCCGCGAATTCTTCCACTCCGGATCCGATGATGATATCTGAAGCCGCAATCATACGATCATAAGCGGCTTTTCGCTCTGCGCTCATTCCATAGGTCTCTGCCCGTACATTTAAATCAAAGACTACCGTACTTCCGTTTTTCTTCAGGCGCTCGACTTTCTCACATACCGCATTCATACTGTCGGGGTCATTGTTCATTACCATTCCCCCTGTAAATACCAGCATCGGTTCGTCTTCTGGTATTAACGAAAGATTATCATTGGAAAAGATCGGATAATCTCCTCCTGGAGGAAGCCATGGAAACATGACACGTTCATTGTTTTCTTCGATGACCGCGATACAGATCATATTTGCTTTTGCGGGATTCCCTTTGGACCAGGAGAGGTTTACCCCATACTCCCTCATGGATTGACTTAAATAGCGGCCGATATTATCCCCGCATAAGTCCGTCACAAAATATGGTTCTTCCCCTAATTTCGCAAGCACCGTACATGTATTCCCACATGTGCCGCCATGACGAAAGAGAACTTCAGAGTAATCAACCGCACCCTGCTTCAGATTTCTGAGATGTTGTTTGACTTCTCCATACGGAAGTAACAGATCCGCACAGAGATCACCGATACAGCATAGTTTCATAGTGTTTCCTGATATTGATGCACGATGTCACAGAACTGCGTTACCCGGGCAATATCCTTGCGTACCAGTTTCCCATTTTCCTTAATACTGGTGGCAGTCAATGAGTCTACGCCATCAGGATGAACGGTATTCATCGCCGCAAGCACATTTTCCGGCCCCAGTCCTCCCGCAAGTATCACCGGAACCGTTACCGCTTCCTTAATACGGCGGTCAATCGACCAGTCATGTGTTTTTCCAGCTGCGCCAATGCCCGGCACATCTACAGCGACCGTATCCAACAGAATAATATCCGCATAGGATGCCCGATAAATGGCATCTTCAATCGCTTCTTCTCCCGTTACTCCAACCGCTTCCATAAGCAATACGTCAGGACAGGCGGCACGGAGTTTTTCCCGGAATGAAGGGTTTCCTCGATATTCCGCACAAAGATGCAAAACATCCGGGTTGAGCTCCTTTGTCTCCGCGATGATCGCTTCTTCATTATCCTTTACCGAGATCAGAACCTTTACTGCCTGATTTCCTACTGCCTTAAAGATTTCCTTACACAATTCTTTTGACACGCCGCAGGGATACGCTCCGTCTGCTTCTTCGGTAAGTACGCCAATGCGGTCTGCCCCTGCCTTAACGCAGGCCAATGCCTCCTCCACACTCTGCATACTGTAAATCTGCGCAAACATCAGTCTTCCTCCGCGTTGAATACATATCGATCCAACCGTTCCAAAGCGTCTTTCAGCTGATGGTTGGGAACCGCCACATTCATACGAATCGCATAGGGACGATGGAACGGCCGTCCATCCTGCCAGAGCACTCCATATTCCACTCCCTTACGAAGCAGGTCATCCATGGAAGTATGATGCGACGCACACCACTTTTCACAATCCAGGAATAACATATAGGTTCCTTCCGGTTTTGCGACAGAGACTCCGTCAAACCGGGTTGTGATAGTCTCATATGCTTCATTCACGTTTTCACTCAGCACCTGGCAGAGCTCATCTGTCCATTCCTGGCCTTCTTTACTGTAAGCGCCAAGCATCGCATACATCCAGAGCACACTCATCTCGTTGTAATGCGAAAGATTGGATTCCTTCTGAATCCGCTCATTCAGCCAGCCGTCAAAGCAGATATGATAGCTCCCGACAATTCCCGCAAGAGAAAATGTCTTGGATGGCGCATATTCCGTAACGGTATGCATTTTTGCGTAATCACTGACACTGTATGCCGGGACATGGGTATATCCTTCCAGAATCAGATCACTCCAGATCTCATCAGATATGACATAGACTTCATATTTAGCAAAGAGATCCATCATTTCCCGAATCTCTTCTCTTGTCCATACCCGTCCACACGGGTTATGGGGATTACAGAATACTGCCGCATGAATATGGTACTCTTTGATCTTGCGTTCCATATCCGCAAAATCCATGCGCCAGACACCATGATCATCCTGTTTCAGATCAGATAACACCATGTTGTATCCGTAGGAATCGATCACATGAGTAAACCCGATATATGTCGGAGAATGAAACAGCACATTATCTCCTCTTGAACAAAGCACATTCAATGCGGACACTACCCCGCCAAGGACACCATTCTGATAAGCAATATGTTCCTTTTTGATTTCTTCCCCATGGCGCAGCTTATGCCAGTTGATAATTCCCTCATACAGTTCTTCCCGTGGTTCAAAATAACCAAAGCAGGGATGTTCAATTCGCTCAATCATCCTGCGGGTAATTTCCGGGCAGGTGGGGAAGTTCATATCCGCAACCCACATCGGAATACGAGAAAAGCCTTCCTTTGTGGGAACGTCAATCTGATAAAACCTGTTTGGTTCAGCCGCAATGGAATCTTTTCCTCTGCGGTCAGGTGCGGTTGTAAAGTCGTATTTCATAAGTTATCCTTCCGGCATTCATTCTACCATGGGGCGGGGTCAGCACTCGCACGTTTCCGATTCCTCGCGCAGGATTTCGCCAGTTGCGAAGAAAGTTGTAGAATGATCATGAACTGAGCTTCTTTTATAGAAGAACGTTCAGGATGAGGGAAATAAATATGAACAATGAAGAATTAAAGCTTCACGCAAGGAATATCCGAAAGAATATCATTCGCCAGGTATCTGAAGCAAAATGCGGTCACCCGGGCGGAGCGCTCGGAGCAGCAGATATTCTGACCCTGCTCTATTTTGAAATCATGGATATCAATGAAACCAATGTCGGCTCTATTGACCGGGATCGCTTTGTATTATCCAAAGGACATTCTTCTCCCCTGCTCTATGCGGTATTAAGTGAAAAGGGCTTCCTTCCGGAAGAAGAACTTCTGACCTTCCGTAAGATTGACAGTCGTCTTCAGGGACATCCAAACATGAACTATGTGAAAGGTGTGGATATGTCGACAGGCTCCCTGGGTCAGGGACTTGCGGCAGCCGATGGCATGGCAATTGCCAACCGGCTTTCCGGCAACTCGCACCGGGTCTATTGTCTTGTCGGAGATGGAGAAAGTGAAGAAGGTGAAATCTGGGAGGCCGCGATGGCCGCAGCTCACTATAAGAGTGATAATCTCTGCGCAATCATCGATGTGAATGGGCTTCAGATTGACGGCACGACCGATGAAGTCATCGGCCCTAATCCACTCGATGAAAAGTTCAAGGCATTCGGCTGGCATGTGATCAACGTTGACGGTCATGACTTTGACGCCCTCCGCGATGCGTTTAAGGAAGCTGCCGAAACCAAGGGTAAGCCAACCGCTATCGTAGCGAAAACCATCAAGGGAAAAGGTGTTTCTTTCATGGAAAACCAGGTCGCATGGCATGGTGTGGCACCAGATGCAGAACAGACGAAGATCGCATTAGCAGATCTCGATAAGGAGTAATCATTATGGCAAAAGCTACTAGACAGGCATATGGCGAAAAGCTCGCCGAACTGATAAAGGAAAATGAGAAGATCGTCGTACTTGACGCGGATCTCGCCAATGCGACAAAGACAAATATCGCTCAGAAAGCTGTTCCGGAACGGTTCTTCGATATGGGAATCGCAGAAGCAGATATGATCGGACATGCGGCAGGACTCGCCGCAAGCGGATATATCCCCTTCGCTTCCAGCTTCGCCATGTTTGCGACAGGAAGAGCCTGGGAACAGATCCGCAACAGCGTAGCTTACCCTCATCTCAATGTGAAGGTATGCGGAACCCATGCGGGCATCACCGTCGGAGAAGACGGCGTCAGCCACCAGGCAATTGAAGATATCGCTCTGATGCGGGTAATTCCGAATATGGAAGTTTATGTCCCAAGTGATGAGAAACAGACCCATGCGGTCCTGGATCATATCGTAAAAACCGACGCTCCAACCTATGTAAGACTGGGACGGGCCGCAGTTGCGGATGTCTATGATTCCAGTGACATGGATGTCACAAAAATCAATGTGCTTCGCACTGGTACGAAAGCCGCGATCTTTGCGTGTGGTGTCTGCGTCGCCTCTGCGGTAGAAGCCGCAGATCGTCTGAAAGAAGAAGGCATCGACATTACGGTGGTAGATGTATGTGCGATCAAACCATGTGATGAAGAAGGCATTGTAAAGATTCTGGAATCCCATGACCTCATATTCGCCGCCGAAGAGCATAATGTGGTCGGAGGTCTGGGTGGAATGATTGCGGAACTCTCTACAACAAGATGTCCCCGCCGAATCATTCGCTTTGGTATTCAGGATGCCTTTGCGGAAAGCGGACACTATGCCGCATTAATGAAAAAATACCGACTGGACGGAGACGGTATTTACGAACAGCTGAAAGAGCATCTCTGATACAAACAAAGGCTCCCACAACAGCACCTTTGTGATGCGTTCAAGTCTTTCAAATTTAGGGGTATCGCTTGAAAATGCAACCCCTTTTTTATGGCACCTTAAATTGAATGGCTTGAAAGTATAAAACCGCCTGTAGTGCGGGCTTTTCTGACTGTCTGCTCTGCATACATGATCATCATCACACAGAGAAGATCTGGGTTAGCTGATGCAGTTCATGATCACGCTGACCATCATTTCCTTTTCTTCCGGCCTGGATTCTGCAATCATGATGGTCAGTGCCACCAGGGTGTGATCATCCAGGGATTTGTTGCCATCCGCATCATAGAGGATTCCATTCCTGTCAAGAAAATAAAGGAACATGGTGGCTGCAATGCGCTTGTTGCCATCGACAAAGCTATGGTTTTTCGTCACAAAGTACAGCAGATTGGCAGCCTTCTCCTCCAGAGAGGGATAGACCTCCTGCCCACCAAAGGACTGGTAGATATTGCCGATACTTCCCTTGAAGGAATCATCCTTTTCCTGTCCAAAGAGATCTGATTCATTTCCGAAGCGCATTTGGTTGATCACACTGCGGCACTCCTCATAGGTCAGCACATAGGCTGATTCTGTTCCCTTCGGTCGCTTCATCGTCTGATGATCATAATCATCCAGCAGATCAAGAGCAACACTGTACCGTTCAATGACAGTCAGCACCTGCTGGCTGTCCAGATCATTTTGCGTACGTTTCATCAACCGCACAACTTCACCCAGCTGTTTAACACGACTTTCATTGATGGCATAACCCCGCAGAATATAATCCTTCAGCACCCTGTTAGCCCATTTGCGGAATTCAACACCTCGCTTTGACTTGACCCGGTAACCAACGGAGATGATCACATCGAGGTTATAATACATTGGTGGTCTTGATGCATTTCCTGAACTTCTGTCGAAAATTTCGACAGAAGTATCGCGATTCAGTTCCCCCTCGCCGAATATCTTGCCAATATGATATGCGATGGATGATCTTGCCGTGTCAAACAACTCGCTCATTTGATCCTGTGTCAACCATACTGTCTCCCGATCTGGTGTGACAGGAACACTCAATGTCAAATCCCCACTAGTAAACAATATCAATTCTGTACTCATGTTTTTCCTCCTGATATATTCGCTCATTTCTGATCTTTGCCAAAAATATACAGCAAATGCCTGCCTGCAACTGGTCCGCTAGGTGCTGTTGGTATTTCCATATTCGAAATCTGCTATATTGAAACTCTGATGATCAAAAGTCAATTACCCAATCGGCGACTAGACAAATTCGTTATTCTGTATCATGCCAATTGTTCAACTCCTGATTAGACAATTGGAAGCTCACAATCTATGTATGAGGATGTAGAACTTTCTCATTCAAGAGCGCCTCGAACCCCCTTCAGCGAAACGGGGCTCATCAGGCGCATGTACGAGTTCCCCGCCTTGTTTCTTTCAACCCATAAACTGGAACGTGTTATTTTACACGATATTTGTTGATCCCGGTACAGTTTGCATTTTCATCAAAATCAAATTCAACAATCCAAGGCATAACATGCTTGATGTGTTCAAAATCGTTATATCCAAAGGACTTATCATAATAGTTGATAACAGTACTGAGCGCTGTCCCGTGACTGCCTATTACAATGTTTTTGCCCTGATATTTCTTCAACACAACTTCTAATGCAGAGATATTTCTATTCTGCACTTCTTTTAAGCACTCGCCATCCGATAATTTATAGGTAAAATCGCTCCACTGTCTTTTCGTAAATTCCGAGAAGTTATCAATCCAGCAGCTATCAACCTTTCTTTCCCGAAAAGCATCTATGATTTCGATCGTGAAACCAGTCTTTTCTGCAAAGTCTGCCACTGTATCCATAGCCCTCTTGAAGGGACTTGAAATCACGATATCGATATGTTTGTCGGATAAAAACTTTGTGACAAGTTTTCTGTCTGCCATTCCTTGAGGACTTAATTCCCGAAGGGTATCGTTGTGATTGTTATAGTTAGGCTCAGCATGCCGAACAAAAAACACTTTTGTCATAGCGACATCTCCACAAATCACGATTTATCCAGTTCAGCAAGCTGGTATTTATGAATCCTTTTCTTCGTAGGGCTTATCCCACGAACCAATCTCAATCAGATTACCTTCGGGGTCAGCAATATAACAGGTTTTTTGTCCCCAAGGCTCAAGCTCCGGCTCAAGTACAGGCGTAGCTCCGTTTTCCACAGCTTTTTTGAACGCAGTATCGACCTCATCAAATGTATCAACATAAAGAGCCATTTCAAAATGTCCGTTCAGTCCCTTAATATAGTCGTATCTGCGGTTTGTCATCTTTTCAAAGTCATTTCTTCCATATAGCAGAAACAAAGTGCCGTCTTTCACAAGATACACATTGGATGTCTCCTCGTTCTCTTTAATCTCAAAACCAAGAACATCTCTATAAAAACGGATCATCTTTCCCATATCATTTACAAATAGTCCAAAACCATCTAACCGCATTTGTGTCTCCTCCTACACCTTTCTTACAGCTTATACTGCATAAAGTTTCCGTTCTTTACGAATCCAAAATCCGTATACAGAAGCACGCCCATATCCGATGCAGTAATTTGTACTGTGCCGCACCCGTAATCCTTGGCCTCATTAACAACAAGTCCGAGCAATTCTTTCGCTATACCTTGACGCCTGTATGCCGGATCCGTAAACATACTCGACAGAAGACCGATCTTCCCGCTTGGACATCCAAAGTATGGCGGCTTCTCCACAAATGACATCCCGCTGGTTCCAACTATTTTCTTTCCATCCATTGCAAGCCAAGACACAAATGTGCCATCAGCTATATGACGGCTATAATAATCCTGCAGTGCTGGAACAAGGTCAATATCCTCTGTTGCACCTTCCTCTCGAAGCTGGTGGATTCGCATCTGTATGAAGATATTCAATTCTTTTTCTGTAAGCTTCTGATAGGTTATCACCGCATAGCCTCCCAATCGCCCTTCGTCATGGCATTCACATGCCCCGTTCGTTTTTCATGCATCAACAGAACATCAACACCCTCGCTCTTCCATTGATACTTAAATCCAACCTTCTCCTGGACACGCTTCGACTTGGTATTTCCTTCATAGTATCCGCACCAGACCTTGGTCATCCCGATATCCTCAAAGGCATGGCGCAGCATTTCCTTTGCCGCTTCCGGCATGATGCCTTGTCCCCAGAATGGTTTTCCAAGCCAATAACCCAGCTCGCACTCGTCATCACGGTCAGTCATATCCGTATGCCCATTCAGTTTCAATTCGATTGCGCCGATAGCCTTGCCGTCTTCTTTGAGGCAGATGGCATAAGCCTCTTTGCCATGAAAGACATTTTGGATCACGTCCCGGCTTTCATCAATGCTCTGATGAGCAGGCCAACCGGCCATCGGGCCGACATCCGGATCACTGGCGTATTTATATAAATCCTCTGCATCGCTGTCATCCCAGCGGCGCAGGATCAGGCGTTCTGTCTCCATTTTCTTTTTCACCTCAAACGCGAGAACCGTTTCCTCTTCATTCAGATGATGCACATCTGGTGCATAAGGAGCGGCCACTGTATTCCATAACTTCTTCGCACCGCCATTTTTCTCGTTGTATTTGATCTCCCACTTCCCCGGATGCTTATCCAGGATCATTTCTGCTACATCGAAAGCAAAATGCTTTCTTCGGAAAGAAGGAAAGATCGTAAACTCTGCCATTGTATAGTCCGGGTTCTGGTCAATGTTTGAATATGGGCAAAGCATTGCAAAACCCACCAAGATATCATCGTTGTATATGAAATACGCCAATCTCTTCGGATCTGAGAAGTAATCATCAAAATGACCGTAATGGTAATTGCCATTTTCATCCATCGGATCATCATAAAAGTTTGTCATCTCATATAGATATTTCTGATTGATATTCCAAAGCAGATCTCTGTCTTTTTTCTGAATAGCCTGTAATCTCAGCATATAAAGTTCTCCATAACATCTATGTCATTTCACTGATACAATCCATTTATCGCCATTCACCAGATATTGAAACTCTGTCAATTCCTTACCTGTATTATCCTTTTCCCAACAATCAGTAAAACAGGACAAGGAATTCACAGGCAGATTGCCATATATGGAGGAATACATATGATTTCCTCTTTTAATACCAAATTCCTCGGATGAATCACATAACAATCTCCAATTCTTGCTCTGTACTTTTCTCTAAATTTTTCTAATGATGACGTACTGTACCTCTTTCCGGATTTCACCTCTAACGGATACATTTTGTATTTCAGCTTACTATTATTGGAAATGATAAAATCTATCTCGATATCATTCCGATGTTTTTCTTCTGCGTAATGCGTGTAAAAAAACAGCTTATGCCCATTTGCCGTAAGCATTTGAGCAATCGCATTTTCATACAACATTCCCTCATTGATCGAAAGCTTGTTATTAAGTATCTGACTGTATACTGCACCTTCCAACAATTCATTTTCATCAAATGCGTGGCTCAGCAGCAATCCGGTATCTCCCATGTAGCATTTCACATATCCCCGATCCTTATTGACCGAAAGTCCTACATTAGGATCGCTGCACAAAAAGCATTCATTTGAAATCATGGAATCAGACAACCAGAAAAATGTTTCACTATATTGATCCGCATAGCTTCCTTTCTGTATTTCCTTGAAAATCACTCTTTTTTCATGTTTGGATAAAAGCCCGGGAATCTGATCGTAGATCGTCAGCACTTTACTTCTATACTGCGTCTTTATCTTCATAATATCGTTTCTGTAAAGATTAAGAATATCCCTTTTCTCTGCGTCAACGAGATCAAAGCTTTTGTTGTTTTCTATGAAAAGAGAGACCGGTTTTGGCATTCCTCCGACAAGCATATATTGTTTAAAAAGCAACATGGCTTTATTATGCATTCCCCTTTCCAGGGGTTCTCTGTTTGCAAAGCAGCTTTTTATATATGTAATCAGCTGATCCTCACCCAATGCCCACGCAAACTCCTCGAAGTCCATCGGATACATGCGGATACTGCGTTCCTCGGATGGAATTACGATGTCTTTCACATTTTCTTTAATGGATATAAGAGAGCCGGTTTCAATGTAATCATATCTACCATCGGCAACAAGATACTTTATAGCCGCCCTGGCCACAGGAAACATCTGCACTTCATCAAAAATAATCAGCGATTCCCTCGGAATAAGCTTCACTCCAAAATAAGTTCCGAGCATCATAAACAGGTCATCCAACCTGTTTAAATACTGATTAAAATAGCCTTCCACAGTTTTATCATTTTGGGCAAAGTCTATAAATATATAGGATTTATATTCCTTCTTTGCAAATTCTTCAACAATTGTCGACTTTCCGATACGTCTGGCTCCTTCAATTAATATCGCTTTTGTTCCGTGACTCTCATTTTTCCATTCGACCAACTTGTCATATATTTTTCTTTTCAGTATCATACAGCTGCTCCTATTCACAGAAAGTATTTTATCGTTTGATAATACGCACTGTTTATAATCCGTATATTTTTGATTATACGCAATTATAGTTCAAAATCTTGATTATGCGCTAGTATTTATATCGATTGTTTTCCTATTATGCGCGCATTTCCTTCGTCGTGCCTATTTCCGGGTCAAAGAAACCGCTTGCGACACAGGTATCGCAAGCGGTTTACAGGGGGAATACTGATTGAATAACCTACATTTTTGTGTTTTAAGTTTCGTCATTCATCTCAAAATTCTGTTCACCGAAAATTAAAGCAGCATTCTATCTGAATTGGAGGTATATTCCTGTTATATTTTTCGTCAATTTGATTTTTTGTTCTTTCCGCGAAAAATATAACAAGGTTCTGTATGCGATTCGCTAAATTTCGTTGTTATAAATTTCGTCAAAACGAGAATTTTGGCGATCTGCGAAATTTATAACATGATTTTGAAGCAGAATCACAAGATCTAACCCACCTATCACCAGCCACTACATCCTTCCAGTCATGTGCTTATCTTCAAAAAACGGCAAGACGTTCGAGGCTTGAGCCGGACAAAGAGAAAACTCCCGATCATCGGTTTTCTGTCATTGAACGGGAGTTATCGAGCTCTTTCACATGGATAATGCACTAGCGAAAGAACAACTGTATGATTTCATTTATGTATTCACTTTTTCATCAATCCAGCACCGGCGTTCCATGCTTTTCCAACCTGTTCGCCGGATACATAGTATCCATGCTGGAACTGATCGAATATCAGAGCCTGCAGCTTTGCCGGATCGACCTTGCCATTCTCGGCCAGAACCCTTTCTTCCGCTGCCGTGTTCACGATCTTTCCTACAATCGCATAGAAGCTTTCCGTTTCAGATACTTCCGCAAGTTCACACTCCATCACCACAGGGAACTCTTCAATAACGGGCGCGTTTACAAACTCACTCTTTACGGCATGATATCCGGTTCTCTCAAATTTATCATCCATCTTATTGCCGGAAGCGATCCCAAAGAAGTCCGCAACATCCATGTGATCTCTGTCCGCAATACTGACCGTAAATGCCTTTGTCTTAAGCAGGTTCTGTGTTGTTTTATGATCCTCATCAATAAACAGGGCAATCCTGTCTTCATTGCAGATCATACCCCAAGCGGCATTCATGGCATTTACCTTGCCGTTTTCATCGTAAGCCGCCACCATAAGTACAGGCATCGGATATACCGCCTGCACCACACCCAAATTCTTCTTCATCTCTGTTCTCCTTTACTGAATCGACTTTCCAAGCTCATATGCCTGCTGCAATTCCTTTTTTCCTTGTGTATCTCCGGGCTGTGTCACGTATCCACAAAGAATCTTTCCAAGGCTCTTCCATCCGATGTGTTTTTCCAGATGGTCATACCAGTGTTCGCTCTCTTCAAATCCTGCACCTTCAGCTGCCATAATGAGAACGGATTCTTTTTTCGGATTCCTGTAATTAGGATCATTCTCTGCGATAGCAAACAGTCTGTCAAACGCATTCTTCAGGAATCCGGATACGAACCAGTAATAAAGCGGAGATGCAAGCACAACGACATCTGCCTCTCTATACAGCGGATAAATCTGTTCCATATCATCCCTTTGCGTGCATGGATGATCAGAATCTTTTCCTCCACCCCAGCATCCAAGACATCCATTGATCTTCATCCTGGAAAGCTGGAACTCCGTCACCTTGTTCCCTGCTTCTTCTGCGCCGCACTTAAACTCCGCCGTCAGAGCGGATGTATTCCCCTTAACCCGCGGACTTCCATTCAGAATGATTATAGTTTTTGCCATTACTTAAAGTTCCTCTACAAAATCCTCAATTGGTCTGTACACATCATGCCACGGAGCATATGGCACTGAGTCCTCTGTGGCATATCCCACCGGAAGAAGACAGACTGGCTTGATATTTGCCGGAAGACCAAACGCCTTGGCAACCGCCTTCACATCAAACAGCCTTACCCATACAGATCCTATGCCCTGTTCCCATGCTTCCAGCATCATGTGAGTACAAACGATGCTGCAATCCATCTCACCACTGCTGTAACCACGCTCTGTATGGCTCTTCCATGTCTTGCTTTCATCACTGCAGATCAGGAACACCATAGGTGCTCCATAGATACAGCGGCAGAGGCGGTTGATCTTCGCCATCGCCTCTTCGCTCTTCAGCACATAGATCATCTGCGGCTGGAAATTGACCGCTGTCGGTGCCAGCTGTGCAGCCTTCAGGATGTTGTTGATCTTCTCCTGCTCCACAGGTCTGTCTGAAAAGGAACGGACAGAATATCTGTCGGCAGCAAGTTCCATAAAATCCATTGCTCTCCTCCAAGTCTTACTGGTACTGGTGGAATACCTTTGCGAGGATCTTCCACTGACCGTCTTCCTTGATCAGACTGTGGAAATCCGTAAATGCCAGCCCATGCCAGTCTTCCAATGTTACGCGGACAACTGCAGCTGTTCCTTCGATGTTCAATACATCTACTCTTGCCTTTGTCTCCGGTGCAGGTCCGAACGCATCCACAGCGCCATAGAGCGCTTCGATGGAACCGTTATAATACTCTCCGTTCAGATAGCCGTACATCAGTGCATTCTCTGTAAATGCAGGCTTCATGATGTCACTCTTGCCTTCCTTGCAGGCCTCCGTGTACTTTGCGATTGTTGCCAGAACCCCTTCGTAATCTGTTACCTTGATCTTTTCCATGATCGTTCCTCCTGTTTGTTTTATTGTTTTATTCTCTTTGAATATAGTTTTAGCTATAATACACATATTGACAAGAACGCACATTTTTGTGAAATACTATCAAAATGTATAGTAAGGAGAAACTCCATGAACATCGAAAAGATCAAAACCTATAGCTGTCCGGTGGAAGCGGCAATGGATGTCATCGGCGGAAAATACAAAGCTCTGATCGTTTATGAACTGATCAACGGAACCCGCAGATACAATGAGATCCAGAAAGCAGTTCCGCAGGCTACGCCTCGGATGCTAAGTAAGCAGCTGAAGGAACTTGAAGAAGACGAGATCATCAACCGCACCTTATACCCTGTCGTACCGCCCAAAACAGAATACTCTCTGACGGAGTTCGGGCAGTCCCTTGTTCCGATCGTACAGGCGCTATGCGATTGGGGTGAACACTACTTTGAAGTAGCGGGCGTTCCCGTTCCCTGCGACTAAAAATGTCCGGCAGTCACCGGGCATTTTCATATGGTTTAACACCTTGCTTAAAAAACTGAATGTGAGGCCGCTTGGAACGACGTCAAAGAAATAACTCTGCCATTTACTATAAATGCGGACAACGCAGATTATTTGTTTAAGCCTGTCTATGCTCTAAGTTTAAATATCCTGGCCGTGAGATTTACAATCAACACCGATGCAGCAATGCCAAGTATTACAACAACGGGCAGTGCCCAGGCAGGACTGCAGCTCATTAGTGTATCGGCATATCCGGCAGGCATCTCTTCAATTGCCTCGGTATAAGTAAAGTCACGGTTAAACCAGATCTGACCATAGAAGCCAAAGGTAGAGAATGACATAACGGCAGTGGAAATTACATCTCCTGTCCAATTGTATTTCGAAACTGCTCTAACGGCCTCTGCCACGATTCCAATGACAAGAAACGGAACGCAGTGCCATGCACTCGCATCCCCAATCAGAAAGAACATTAATATGCCGCCTAAAGCTAACGCCGCGGCCACGCCCGGTGCTTTCACCCTGTCAAATGCCTTGATCACGATTCCCGAAAGCAGAACTCCCGCAATAATCTGATAGCACACAAACATGATCGGATGTATCGCACCCATGAAACAGGTTATTGCTGTTCCGACCAGGTAAAGTACCAGGTACACCAGCATCCATAAAGCATTTTTTCCATTCCATTTGTTTTCCATAACTCATTACTCCTTTAGCGAATTATTTCAGTTAGTATTAGCTAACCCCATATACGACAGAAAGTACGCGATTGCGTACTTTCACTGTTGTCTGAATTAAGGCGAAATCTGATCTGGTTATTTCGATCCTACAAACCGTAAAGCTTCTTCATGCCCGGATACAGAAACTCCTTGATAAAGTCGATATGCTCCTCCGCCTTTTTGCGCGGCATATCATGTCGGATAATCTCCGTAAGAGCTCTGACATACAGCGTCGCCACCAGATGCCACTGTTCATCTGTCATGGGTATCGGATTGCCGCCTGCTTTTTGCCGCGATGCCGCAAACTCTTTTGAGGAGGCTTCTTCCTTCATGATGAGCTGTTCCTCAAAATCCCCGTATCTTGAACCGGCCGAACAGCAAATCAAGAGCTTCAATCCATCAAAATGAGAATACACAAAGTCGAGCAGTTCGCCTGTCCACTCCATTCCAAATGGGTCATTTTCTTCATAACTGCGAACAGTGGCGCTCTGCCATGTCCTGCAAAGTCTGCCATATTCTGTGAGCGTCTCATCCACGAGGGATGCGAACATATCTTCTTTATCCCTATAGTGGCGATATAGCCCTGCTGCACTCATACCCGCAAGTTCCGCAATGTGGTTGACCGATGCCTTTTCATACCCATATTCAAGAAACTCCCGTTTCACGATGGGAACCAGCTTCTCGTGTGTGGCTGTTTTGTCCCTCGGCACTTACATCACCTCCCTTTGCAAAATAGTTTAGCTAACACTATTTGCTATTATAGTAATCGACTCATGATTTGACAAGACTAACCCAAATAAGAACCACTCCAAACCCATGATTCAGAACGGTTCTTTTATGACTAACTTGATTATGATATTGACCAGTTCTGGCCCTCGGTCTGGAGCCGCACCATCTCGGCAAAGATGCCACCCCGCTGCATCAGCTCTGCAGGCGAACCCTGCTCCGCTACGCCGCCGTCCGAAAGCACTACAATTTTGTTTGCTCCGGCTACGGTACGCATACGGTGGGCAATAACCATGACAGTCTTGTTCTTGATGAGCCTTGACAATGCTCCCTGAACCTTTGTTTCATTTTCCACGTCAAGGGATGCCGTAGCCTCATCAAGCAGGATAATTGGTGCGTCCTTGAGGAATGCTCTTGCTATGGAAATGCGCTGGCGCTCCCCACCTGAAAGCTCACTGCCATTTTCACCGATGACGGTATCGTAGCCGTTCGGAAGTGCCCGTACGAATTCTTCACAATTGGCAAGTCGCGCCGCATTCAGCACCTCTTCATCTGTAGCATCCTTTTTGCCTACACGGATGTTTTCCATGACCGTATTGTTAAAGAGCGTCACATCCTGGAACACGATAGAGAAGGAGGCAAGGAGTGTTTCCGGATCGACCGTGGACACATCCACGCCACCGACAAAGACCTTGCCCTTGTCAGCGTCCCAGAATCGGGCGGCCAGTCGGCTGACGGTGGTCTTCCCTCCACCAGAGGGTCCGACAAGAGCCGTGACCTCGCCCTGCTTTGCCATGAATGAAACATCAGAAAGCACGGTCTTCTCGTCCTCGTAGGAGAATCCGGCATGGTCAAAGACAATGTCATACCCATTCGGTGCAAAGTCTGCTAAGCCGGTCTGTTCCTTTGCGTTCTTAATTTCATTCATACGATCTACATTGATCTGCAGAGCGTTGATGGCGGCAAGGTTAATAAGAGTACTGCTCATCGGCTCGTAGAGTCTCGATGCTACAAGCAGGAAACAAAAGAACTGCATTAATGTAAGCTGTCCTTTGATCAGCATCGTACCGCCAACAAGCGCCACTGTTCCGATACCGAACTTCAAAAGCATCTGTGAGGACACTACAAACATAGCCGTGCCCAGTTCACTTCCGATTGCTCTTTTTTCAAGCGCATCGATCTTCTCATCCAGCCCTTTTAAATATTCGTTTTCTGCGTTATTGTTCTTTAAGTCGCGGGAGGTCTCGATAAACTCCTGCACACCCTCATTGAGGTCAATCTGCGCTGCTCTCTGCCTGCGGGAGAAGCGGTTCTGCACGCTCTTTGAAGTTAATACGATGATGAGTGCAATAGGAATCGGCCACACCGCTGCCAGTGCCATTTTCCACTGGAAGAAGAACAGTCCAATACTGATGATCAGCGTGGATACAATACTGCCGTAATACTGCGGGATCATATGGGACCCAGCATGTTCCAGCACTTCCGAGTCGGACATAATGGTACTCGTCAAGTCTGCAAGGTCACGCTTGGCAAAGAATGAAAGAGGGAGTTTCCGCAGCTTCTCCGCAAGAGAAATCCTTCTTGCCGCAGATTCCTTATAAGTCGCCTTGTATGCCGTATTATATTGCCAGATACTTGTTAAAACGATTAATACCAGGCACAGCGCGATGCCTCCGATATAGAATCCCGTGCGCCTTTGCAAATTCACGCCATTGATGTAGTCTCCCGTGAAGAGATACAGCAGAGAGACAGGAAACATGAGCGCCAGATTCTGCGCCACAACCGACAAAATACCAAGGATCATCTCCTTTGCGCCCTGGTCGGACAGGGCGAATTTATTCTTGAAGTATGTTTTCATACCGCTTCACCTACCTTCCAGCTAATTGCACTCTGGTATTCCTTCCACATTGCGCTGTAAAGTCCATCCTTTTCGATTAACTCATCATGCGTTCCTTTTTCCACAACCTCGCCATGATCAAGAACATAAATCTTATCCGCATTCCGGATGGTGGAAAGCCGATGCGCAATCATGATAACTGTGCTGTGCTTCGTCAGTTCCGTGAACGCTTTCTGCACCAGCACTTCGTTTTCAGGATCAGCGAAAGCTGTTGCCTCATCAAGAATGACGACGGGAGCCTTCTTCAGAATTGCGCGTGCAATAGCAATACGCTGTTGTTCTCCTCCGGAAAGATAGGTGCCTTCCGATCCAAGAACAGTATCCATCCCCTGTGGGAGTCTCCCGATAATATCATCACACTGTGCGGCATGAAGTGCCTCTTTCAGTTCCGTATCTGAAGCATCCGGCTTTGCAATACGAAGGTTATCTGCGATCGATCGCTTGAGGAGTCTTGAATCCTGGAAGACATAGGAAACCGTATTCATCAGTTCGTCCTTGCCGATGTCCCGCACATCCACACCGCCGATCCTGATGCTTCCCTCCTGTGCATCAAAGAAACGCGAAATCAATCCAGCCACTGTTGTCTTGCCACTGCCAGACGGTCCCACAAGCGCAACGATCTGATCCTTGTCTGCAGACAGAGAGAGATTTTTCACAGCGGGTTGCGCATCTTCTCTATACCGGTACGTTGCATCTTTGATTTCCACATATGCGCCAGACGGTTCTTTCTTCTCCTTCGCTTCCGGAAGCGGCCTGATATCCAGAATGGAATTCACTCTTGCAACAGCGTCATCAATCTTCATGCTGTTTTCCGATATAAACATTACCCGCATCATCGTGGTAGTGATGATTGGCGTGAAGATCACATAAAACAGGAAATTTACAAGTATATCTGTCGTCGCTGCACCACCACGTGTCAAAAACAGCGTCAATCCAATCAGGAACGCAAATGCGGAGTTGATAAACATCTCAAACAAAATCATCGACTTTCGGCATCGGAAGGTATACTGCAGGCAGAAGTTGCCGTAATCATCAATCGATTTCTTGAACCGATGAAAGGAAAACACGGTTTGTCCGAAGGTCTTGACCACAGGGATGCCGCGTACATATTCCACCGCCTCGTTGCTCATGTTTTCCAAAGCATTCTGATACTGCCTCATATCTTCTGCCATTGCAGGCCCCGCCATCTGAAACATCATTGCGAATGCCAGGATAATAGAAACAAGGCAGGCAAGCCCAAAACGCCAGTCATAGATAAACAGCAGCACGACCATAGCAATCGGAGTGACTATAGCCTGAGCCATATCGGGCAGGTTATGCGCCAACAGCGTCTCCGCGCTGGATGTCGCCTCCATTACAATGCGCCGCACCTTGCCGGAACCCATTTCGTCTGCGAATCCGATAGGCAGCTTTGCAATGTGATGAAGAAGATCCTTCTTCATGTTTCCTGCCACACGGAACGCTGACAAGTGAGAACACATCAGAGCCCCGAAGTATACCAGCATAAAAACAAGGGAATAAACAACTGCCATCCAGCCGTTGTGTGTGATACTCGTTGCTGCAGAGAAATCAGGAGCGACATCGATCACTTCCTTGATAATCCGCCAGAGGCAGACGAACGGCATCAGCGCCAGCCCCCCACACGCAGCAGACAAAAGCAGCGACATATACGTCAGTACCTTATGTCCTCCCGCGTAGCCCATCAGTGTCTGAAATGCCGATGGTTTCTTTTGTTTCATTACATGAACCTCCTTTTCTCTATGTAAACAAACCCCGAACTTTGACCGCTGACGTTTACCTGGATTTGATTACTAACAAAAGTAAAAAGGCCCGAAGGCCTTTTTATACGGTATAAAAATATGCAAAACGTTGTCTCATATTCTTTTCTCCTTTAGCACCCCATCAGGTCATGCCATCCAGGCAGGAAGAAATTTTCAATGGTCTTCAAATGGTGCATAGCTTTTTCCAGGGGATAATTATGGACTACCGGTTCAAACATGGCTGTTGTGTATGCGCTCATGAGAATATGCAGTTCTTCCTCACTGATATCCCTGACCGGCACCCCCTGTGCGCGGAGCTTATCAAAAACACCCAGCATGAGCTGCTGATGCTCATTCACCAAATCGTTGACGAAGTTCTCATACCGCGTTCCCTGTGCACAGCACAAGAGCAACCGAAAGGCGTCCAGATTGGGATAGACAACCTCTCGAATCATGTCGATCTCATTGTCCTTCCACATGGCTTCATAATCCCCAGACAATGCGCCGCCATATCCGCGCCGCACATGCTCGCTCATCCATGCGTTGAACTCCTTAAGTGCCGGTTCAACCAAGGCCGCAAACATATCTTCCTTATCCTTGAAGTGCCGATACAACCCACCAGAGGTCAAGCCAGCCCGTGCCGCAATGGAACGGGTAGACGCATTTAGAAACCCCTTTTCCAGAAACTCCTGTGTTGCTGCGGGAATAATACGATTATGGGTCTCTGTTTTATCCTTCGGCATAATATGCCCCTCTCTTTAGTAATCAACGTTAGCGGTCGTTGATTACTATAATGCAGGAGTTGGAATTTATCAAGACTGGGGATTGCCGTGTCATGCGATATGGTGAATCCCCTTTTCATGCAGATGATGCCGCATGAGTGAATCCCTGAAAATAAGGACACTTCCCAGAGCCATAACAACAAATGACGCAAAACACAACGACATCAGCCCCTTCCTGTTGCATTTCTTTTACACACATTTCCACTTCCGACAGTAATATTCAAAAGCGTGAATGTAATGTATGGGTTTGAATTTGATATCTCATTCTCCACATGATCGTTACGATATTATCAGCTGCGGTACCAGAGACATGATGCACAAGAAAGGAACAAGATAAAAAAGAGATATCCGCAATAATTACTAATATGCGGGTATCTACTCGAATTCACTCATGTATTTTGCAATAACTTCAATGCGTGCCTGTTTTATATAAGAATACCTTCCAGATGATCCATTTCATGTTGGACAATTTCTGCGGGAAGCCCATGAAATGTAATAGTACGCAGCTTCCAGTCGGGGTCTCTATATTCCACGGTAATGGTAAAGTATCGGGTTACGGTTCGAGCCCCTTCAAGCGACAGACACCCCTCTTCATTTGTGTAGCGGGTATGTTTTGCCCGCAGCACCGGATTGAACATGAGAAGCTCTGTTTTTCCGAATTTCACGACAATAATCCGCTTGGATACACCGATCATATTCGCTGCCAATCCCACCGATCGCTTGTTCGCATGTAATGTATCCACAAGATCCTGGCCAATCGAAAGATCGGACCTCTGTGCCGGTTCGCATTTCTTAGAAAGTATCACGACATCTTTTACAATTTCTCGCTCCATGATTCCTCCCCCAGTTCTTCCTCAATTATACTTGCGTGATGTTCTTCTTGGACCTAGAATAACTGCGGTCTTATTAAGGGGGTACGATATGCAGTTATTAATTCATATTACCAACCATGAGGATACGGTTAATCCAATCATGGCGAACTTACTGAACAACGGATTCCACGGTGCTACGATTGTGGACTGCGAAGGGATGCTAAATGCGCTGAATGAAGACAGCGTCGATGCGCCGTCCATCTTCGGAGGCCTTCGTAAATTCGTGAATCCGGATCGTCAGTCTCACAAGATGATTCTGCTTGTATTGAAGGATGAGGAAGTTTCACAGGCGATTGAAGTGATTCATGGCGTATCTGGAGATCTGAAGCTTCCTAATACCGGAATTCTCTTTACGGTCCCGATTACCCGCTGGGAAGGAGTCGCGAAGAATTAATGAATACGTTATTCTACATCGCTCTTGCGATGATAGGTGGGTTATTGATGACCCGGTTAACACGTCTTGTGCGTCTGCCGAATGTCACAGCCTACCTGATTGCGGGAGTTCTGATCGGTCCCTATGTTCTGAATCTTGTCGGAAGTGAAACCCTGTCTGGTTTCAGTATCATTACGGAATGTGCGCTTGGCTTCATCGCCTTCTCTATCGGTGATGAGTTTAAGCTCAAGAATTTGAAGGCCATCGGTAAATCAGCACTTCTGATTACCGCATTCGAGTCCTTATTCGCTGTTATCTGTACCATGAGTATTACTCTGTTATGCGGGTTTCAGCCCGTGGTATGTATCATGTTAGGCGCACTTTCCGCCTCGACTGCTCCGGCAGCCACATTACTGATTGTTCGTCAGTATAAGGCCAAAGGCCCATTAACTGACATGTTATTGCCGGTCGTGGCTGCGGATGATGCGGTGGGACTCATTTCCTATTCCATCTGTGTTTCCTTAGCCCAGGGCATGATCGCCCATACCGCGTTCAGCGTCTATGGAGTTCTCATCAAACCGTTGCTTACAATCGCCGCTTCCCTGCTTCTGGGCGCCCTGTTGGGTGTGGTGCTGGCAATCAGTCATCGGTATTTCCGCTCCCATACCAACCGTATGTCCGCCTGTATCGCTTCGGTCATGATCGGGGTTGGACTGGCGGATTGGCTGGGGTTATCCAATCTGCTTTTATGCATGGCACTAGGTGCGGTGTATGTAAATATCTGGAATGATTCGGAGCGTATCCTTTCCTGCATTGATGACTGGACGTATCCGCTGTTCCTGCTGTTCTTTGTAATTTCGGGAGCGCAGTTGAATCTCACTACCCTCCCCAAAGTCGGTCTGCTTGGTGTCATCTATGTATGCGCAAGGTTTTTCGGAAAGTTCCTTGGTGCCTATCTTGGCGGAACCGTTACCCATCAGCCTGCGGTAGTCAAACAGAACCTTGGCTGGGCACTAATGCCACAGGCGGGTGTTGCGATCGGTATGGCTACCATGGCATTGAAACAGCTGCCTGGCGAATACAGTCAACTGATCCAGACCGTTATCCTCAGCGCCACATTAATTTATGAGATTGTCGGCCCACTTGCAGCGAAATCCGCGCTTGCCCGAGCTGGGGAAATTCACGCATGAACCCTTAACCGCATAACCTGCGGTTTTTCTTTCTTCGAATTCTCAGTCTCTTCTGGTATTCTTCTAAGTGAAGAGTCATGAAAGAGTTTCTTTATTTCAAACCAAGTGATAATAGTGTGGACTGGGAGCGGACCGCACGGTTTCAGCGTTTCATGGAGAAGCGCCGTGCCAGCATCTGCAGTGAACGTGCCCTCCTTTATACCGAATCCTTTCAAATGACTGAGGGACAGCCCTACATTCTTCGTAAAGCGAAGGCGTTTGCGTATACCCTTGAACATATGCATATCTATGTGGATGAGGATTCTTTGATCTTTGGGAATCAGGCATCCCGTAACTTTGCGGCACCGATTTTCCCGGAATACTCCATCCAATGGGCCATCGATGAACTGGATACATTCTCTCTTCGTGAAGGAGATGTATTCATGATCGATGAATCCACGAAGGAAGACCTCCGTTCCATCGCTCCATATTGGATTGGACATACGCATGAGGATGCGGTCAATCAGGCAATACCAGAAGAACTCCGTATGGCAGAAAAACAGGGTGTCATTCATCGCGGAGGGATTTCCATGTCCGGTGACGGTCATATCGTTCCCGATTATCCGACTATATTAAAACAAGGCCTTCGTTGTATTGCTCGTGAGGCAGATGAAAAGAAATATGACACTGCCTATACACTCGAGCAGCGCCAGTTCTATGAAGCAGTCTCCATTTCCTTAACTGGCGTATTAACCTACATTCATCGCTTTGGCCCATATTTAAGAGCGAAGGCATCGGTATGTGAAGACCCAAGGCGAAAAGAAGAACTTCTCGCCATGGCTCTCATGGCAGATACATTAATGGAACAGGGGGCCCGCTCCTTCCATGAAGGATGTGAGACAGCCTACCTGATTCATATGTTACAGATGATCGAATCCAATGGGCATTCCTTCTGTTATGGCCGCTTTGATCAATACATGTATGATCTTTACCGCTCCGACATTGAACAGGGACGAATCACAGAAGATCAGGCGCTGGAGATTGTGACACATATGTTCATCATGAATTCCGGCAATAATAAAGTGCGTCCTTATGGCCATACCCGGTTCTCTCAAGGGTATCCCCTTTATTCCAACCTTGTTGTCGGGGGAATGAAGCCGGATGGCACAGACGGAACCAACGGGCTGACCTATCTTTGTATTGAAGCGATGAATCTGACCAGTCTTGCGGAGCCAAACTTCTCTGCCCGCTACTGGTCAAAGTCACCGAAGGAATATCTGCGTGCCTGCGCGAAGCTGATTCGCACCGGCTGTGGAATGCCAAGCATGTTTAATGATGAAACAGCGGTAAAGGGCCTTGTGGATCTTGGAATTCCCGAAGCGGATGCCAGAGACTACTGCCCGATCGGATGTGTGGAAACCGGTGTTCCCGGGAAATACGGGCACCGTGCCACAGGAATGACCTATGTGAATTGGGGCAAGGTCTTTGAGCTGATGTTATATAACGGCTTTGACCCGAATTCCGGCATTCGGCTGATATCAGTAAATGACAGTGATGTAAGAGAATCTGAATTTACTTCCTATGAAGAAGTCTGGAATACATGGAAACGGTTCTTGAAGTACTATTCTGATCGTTCCGTTGAATGTGACAGAATCTGTGATACCTACCTTGCGGTCTATGACGCAGATCCGTTTGCGAGTGCTCTGATTCAGGATTCCATGAAACTTGGAAAGACATTGAAAAACGGTGGTTGCCGGTATGATGTGATTTCTCAGTCAAACATCGGACCCAGTGTTGTCGGAAACAGCCTTGCGGTAATACGCCAGCTGATCTTTGAAGATAAGAAGATCACCTTTCATGAACTGATGGACGCCTTACGGGATAACTGGACCTCCCGTTCTTCCATGAGAATTCATAAACTTGTGAATTCCGTTCCTAAATTCGGCAATGACAATGACATGGTCGATGAGATTGTAAAAGAGGTATTTGACTCCTATCTGGAACTGCTTCCGGGATATGAAACACTGCGTAGTGGGCAGGGACCTCAGATCAGCCGCTATACCATGTCTACGTCCAATATCACAAGCTACGTTCCCAATGGATTTGTGGTTGGCGCAACCCCAGATGGTCGCGCTGCAGGAACACCCTTAAATGAAGGCTGTTCTCCTACGCAGGGAACCGACCATAACGGCCCGACCGCTGTCATCAACAGTGTTGCCAAACTCCCTAACGATAAAGTGGCGGCGGGACAGTTGTTGAATATGCGGTTCAATGCGGCGGCACTGTCTGGAGATGAAAATCTGGATAAGTTTGTCAGTTTCCTGGAAACCTCACAGAAAAAAGGAATCTATCATAACCAGTTCAATGTCATTTCATCAGAAACCCTTCGGGAAGCACAGCTTCACCCGGAACAATATACCGATCTGATTGTCCGGGTCGCCGGATACTGCGCACAGTTTGTTTCTCTGATGCCGCAGACACAGGATGCGATTATTGCCCGTACGGAAAACGACTGGTAACCCAAGCACTGCATCAAGAGAAAATCAAGCATTGTTTTGAACTGTTTTTGAACGTAGGATTAGGTGCAGAAGGCAGAAAAGAGGATAAGCACCATGGAAAAAGAAACAACCACCCAGGAAAACGAAACACCAATTGTATTTGACTGGGAGGTATCCCCTTCCTCATTGACTGCGGAAGAACTCGAAGAAGTTACCGCAGAACTTCGCTTCTGATACGCAAGAACCGCCAAAGGGCTGTAAAAACTCCTAGGTGAAACTGGATGTTAAACAGCCCTTTTATAATTCAACCTGAATTATTCATCGAGCTAATAGAATTGAATGGTATGCTCCGCTGGTACGCTGTCATCCTCATCCAGTGGATATAGGGCACGGGACTCAGCCATATTATGAATAAGGCTATCGAATTCAAACAGCAGAATCCCGACTCCGGCGTTCAGGTCAACGGCAAGCAGGAGCGCTGGAGCCGCAAGGGAATCGGCAGATATACAGTATAATATACCGGAAATATTTGTAGACTAATAGCGGAGGTAAAACCTATGATACATCCACTTCCACAAGAACTACTGGAACTGATCCGCGGAGGCGAAAACATCACCGTGGAATTTAAAAAATCGAGAACTGAAGTCACAAAGGATGTCTATGAGACCGTTTGCGCCTTTTCCAACCGCGACGGCGGTCATATCTTTCTCGGCGTGAAGGACAACGGAGAAATTCTTGGCATTGAGGAGGAGAAGGTTGACAAGGTCAAAAAAGAATTCGTGACATCCGTTAATAACGAAAACAAGATATACCCCCCCCCCGCTCTACCTCACGCCAATTGAATATGAGTTGGATGGAAAGCACATCCTTTATATCCGAGTGCCGGTTTCACAGGACGTCTGCCGCTGCAACGGTCGAATCTACGACAGAAACCACGAATCTGATATAGACATCACCCACCACTCTGATGAGGTGTATCGGCTGTACGCTCGGAAAAACGGCAGCTACTATGTCAATAAAGTTTTCCCGGCATTTGGGATGGCTGATTTGCGACCTGATCTGATTGACCGCGCCCGGAACATGTCGCGCTCCCGTGATAAGAATCATCCCTGGCTCGCCATGACCGATGAGGAGATTGTCCGCAGCGCAGGGCTTATCCTGAAAGACAAAGATTCTGCCAATGAAGGAATTACACTTGCCGCCATTCTGCTTTTTGGTACAGATCAGCTGATTATGTCCGTTCTGCCGCAGCACAAGACCGACGCCATTTTCCGTGTGTTCAACACCGACCGCTATGATGACCGGGAGGTGGTCATAACAAATCTCATCGAAAGCTACGATTGCCTCATGGAATTCGGCAAGAAGCACCTAAATGATACGTTCAATCTGGATGGCATTCAGAGCGTTAGCGCAAGGAATCACATCCTTCGAGAGATTATCTCAAATCTACTCATGCACCGAGATTTCTCAAGCGCCTATGTTGCAAAACTGGTTATTGAGAAAAACCGCATTTATACTGAAAATGCCAATCTATCCCACGGCCACGGGGTATTGAATCTTGCTACCTTTGAACCGTTTCCGAAGAATCCGCCGATATCAAAGGTTTTCCGTGAAATCGGTCTTGCTGACGAACTAGGCTCTGGTATGAGAAACACTTACAAGTATACGAAAATGTACTCCGGCGGCGAACCGCAGTTTTTTGAGGGAGATGTGTTCCGTATTACCATACCGCTAACAGAGGTTGCTACAGCAACTGTGGGGCCTGAGTTTATTGCCCCAAACCATGAGGCAATAAATGGGGCAACAAGTGGGGCAATAAACTTAACCGAAAACGAACAGAAAGTTCTCACAGCCATAACTGAAAATCCGAAAATTACAAAAAAGATGCTGATTTCCGTCCTTGGCATCAGCAAGGGAACCATTGACAGAGCTATCAAATCGCTGAAAGAGAGAAATATAATTGAACGCATTGGTTCGAATAAAACCGGATATTGGAAAGTGCTAATTTGATGCAATGAGCCGCCCGTAACCAGGTGGCTCAATACGTTCTTTGACTTTGCTTCCTACGCAGACAGCATACGCTCCGCATTCCACATGGATTCATACTTACCATGAATCTGGAGCAGTTCCTCATGAGTGCCTGACTCGATGATTCTGCCATCTCCAACTACCATAATCTGATCTGCATTTTTTACAATAGAGAAAGAGCCTCCGGAGTGTCCATAATCTCCGAAAGCCCTCGATTTCAAGCCGTTCTGACAACAGTGTTTCTTTGTATCAATCTTTGGTTATACATATCGGTATAGTGGCGGAAGGAGGTCATCCCGTGGGAGAGAGCGTAGTCTTCGAGGATCCTTTTCTGATTGGATATTGAACTCGACTTTCCCTGCAGTTCGTCATCATGGCTGAGCCTCTCATAGAGGGCCACGTACCTGTGTTCTTTTATCTTTGCCATATTCTTAGCCCTATCTGTGGAAATAAATAGAGAACAGCTTTTCAGCATTCCTCTTGTACTTTCGGTATGTAAAAGGGACTGCCAAAAACTATCCCCAATCTATAACACCAGGTATTCCTGGAAGGATAATAAAAGCCATACTACCTCATGGAGACAATATGGCTGTTATATCTATTCTTTGATGTTTTAGAGAATTATTTCCGGCGGGTGATGTCTGCTTCGTCGTTGATCTGGAGGAGTTTCTGATT
>JAFUGM010000084.1 GCA_017469355.1 Solobacterium sp.
AACCAATGGTGAACAGATCGTCTCATTAGAAGGGGCAGAACTGATCAGTATGATGAATGGATATGAGATTCCGATTCAAGAGGAAGAAGGAGGAGTAGACATGTGTAAAGCGTTAGATGATTGGTCAAGAAGAGAGCGGAGCGAAGGACGCGCAGAAGGACGAAAAGAAGGTGTAGATGAGGTATTTGAGGCCATGAAAGCGATGGGCGCTTCAAAAGATTTCATGGATGCAATTCAGGAATACATTCATTCTCCATCACCGAAGATGACATTTTAGACATTGCTTGTCAGATCAGTACAGCTGCTGAACTTGTAATTTTGATTCGGACAGGAGGAGTAGACATGTGTAAGGCGTTAGATGATTGGTCAAAAAGAGAGCGGAGTGAAGGACGTGCAGAAGGTCGATTAGAGGGAAGAAAAGAAGGACGTGCAGAAGGTCGATTAGAGGGTAGTACGAAATAGGAATAAGAGATGTTTGCACTCATGGAGGAAATGGGAGTTGAGGTGGCTATAAGCGCTCATAGTTCTGTTCACTCCTGGTATAATGAACATAAATCAGGTTGTCCTGCCGAACTAATTACGTTCAGAGAATAACCTGAATTCCTTATGTATCTCTTCTAATGATTTTTTGCGACTGAGCTCAAGGAGATTTCTGTCAGTTCGACTATCTTTCTATAGCTCATACCGGATGAATATAGGGGTAGTACCTCGGACTTTAACGATATCCCGAAGAAGTCCCCGTCTTCCTACGAAGTGTAAAGGCGGGGATGAATTCGTTGTGCAGAAGTAATATAATATAATCAGTCGTAGAAAGGATAGAACAGGAATATTGCGATGACACTGGACAATAATAACCATTCAGTATTCGCTATGTATTATCACCTGATCCTTGTCGTCAAATACAGAAGAAAGGTGTTCGATGACGCTCTTTCCGACTACGCTAAATCGATCTTCGAACGGCTGGCTCCGGGCTATAACATCACTCTGCTGGAATGGAACCATGATGTGGATCATGTTCACATCATGTTCAAAGCACAGCCCAACAGTGAATTGTCCAAATTTATCAACGCATACAAGAGCGCCAGTTCCAGACTGATCAAGAGAGATCATCCGGAAATCAGAAAGAAACTCTGGAAGGAATACTTCTGGAGTCAGAGTTTCTGCCTTCTGACAACCGGAGGGGCTCCGATCGAAGTGATCAGGAAGTATATCGAATCCCAGGGGGAGAAATGATACAGAGAGCTTACAAATACAGACTGTATCCGGACAAGGCACAGACGGAATACTTCAACAAGTGTTTCGGATGTGCCCGTTTCATCTGGAACAGGATGCTTGAAGACAAAGAGAAGTATTATGAGACTGAGCATAAGCTTCTGCGTCTGACTCCCGCAAAGTATAAGGATGATTATCCGTTCCTGAAGGAAGTGGATTCACTTGCGCTGGCAAATGTTCAGCTGGACCTGGAAGGTGCGTTCCGTGCTTTTTTTGAGAAACGTACAGGGAGACCGAGATACAAATCGAAGAAGAGAAGCCGTGCTTCTTATACGACGAACAACCAGAACGGAACGGTCTCTGTAACAGACCGTTCTGTGCGCCTTCCGAAGATCGGATATGTGAAGGCAGTGATCCACAGGGATATCCCGGCGGGGAGTAAGATCAAGAGCGCGACGGTGAGCAGGACCGCTGCAGGCAGATATTACTGTTCCGTTCTGTGTGAGATACCAGATGACATCAGACCGTCTCTGCCTGCGGCGGAAGAACGCAAAGTCATGGGTATCGATTACAGTTCACCGCACTTCTATGTAGGCAGTACAGGACATTCGGCCGATGAACCGCACTGGCTTCGTATACAGGAAAAGAAACTGCAGAGAGAACAGAAGAAACTGTCACGGATGATTCAGATGAACATTTCCGGCTATACGGGGAAAAGAGTCCCTGTATACAAACGGCCTTTAGAGGAATGCCGCAACATACAGAAACAAAAGAGAAAGATCGCCGTCATACATGAGAAGATCGCCAATCAGAGAAACGACTGGTGCCACAAAGAAAGTAGGAAGATAGCCAATTCCTGCGACGCTGTGGTACTGGAAGATATCGATCTAAGGGGATTGTCCGGATCTCTTCGTTTGGGAAAGGCAACGAATGCCAATGGTTTTGGCATGTTCAGAACATATCTGAAATACAAGATGGAGGAGCAGGGGAAGTATGTCATCATGGCAGACCGGTTCTTTCCGTCTTCCCAGATATGCGGTGTATGCGGATGTAAGAATCCTTCCGTAAAAGATCTTAAGATCCGCAAGTGGGTATGTCCTGACTGTGGAACAGAGCATGACAGAGATATTAACGCAGCGATCAACCTCAGGAACGAAGGCTTTCGCATACTGAGAACAAACAACACAGCAGTCATCTAGGCACACGAAATAAAAAGGTACCGCAGGAACTGCGGAAACCCATAAGCCTGTGGAGAGAGTGTAAGACGGGCTCTTACAGCCGCTGTTCTCTGAGAAGCAGGAAGCCCCCGCTTCAAGAATCGTCAGATTCTAAGCGGTGGGTAGTTCACTTCATTCGTTATAAGCCTGCGCTTACTCTTGGATCTGATGCTCAGGACGTTCTCTAAAATCTTGTGATCGACATAAAGCACTGGGCTTCCAAGAAGATCGTATCCAATCGTAATCCCAATCGCTCCGATCTGAGAATTGAACCTCTGAATATCATTCTCATTTATCACTTCAAATGTTTCAATCATCTGATATTTCCTGCTTAGGCCGTAGATCTTCACCGGTAATGGTCAGACGAAATGCTTTTTCCGCTATACGTGATAAAGTTGCCTCACCATACGAATGGTCTGTGAACAGATCATCCTGTTTTGAAAAATATAGTTCCAAATCTTCTGGTGGAATTGTAGTGACAATTACCGTGAAAGCTTCACACCACGTTCATAACTTTGATACTGACTTACAACCGAAAAAAAGTTATAATACAAATCAAAGTTATACAAGAGGTGATAAGATGGAATTTCTTAAATCTGTACTTGGAATCTACATCGTATATCTTGATGACGATGCACTACCAGTTCCCAGTTATATCCACGCCAGATATCGCTTGCAGGAGGTGGCGCTTGACGGGAAAAAAGCAGTTTTTGTCTATCCGAAGACAGAGATGGATTCTGTCAATGCCATTAAAAAACATCTTGAGAGAGTACAGAGAACATTTGGTGCGCCAGCGATCCTTGTGCCAGATCATCTTACCTATCGGCAGAGGGGATATCTTTTGCGCGATCACATCCCCTTTATCGTGGACGGCAAGCAAATCTATCTGCCGTTTATGGCGGTTTACTTGCAGGAGCGATGTGATTCGGAACGGACTGAGAACACATCGATCCTCCCGTCGGCACAGCTATTGCTTCTTTATTACATTTATCATGGCTGCGGTGAATTGTTGACGAGCGATGCGGTGAAGGAGCTCTTCTTTACAGCGACATCAATCTCCAGGGCATCAAGGCAGCTTGAAGATCTGGGATTGATACAGACAGAAAAACGAGGTGTGCAGAAAATCCTTTATTCAGAAAAGAGGCCACAGGATCTTTTTGAAGTTGCAAAGAGTTATCTGGCTAATCCCGTAAAGCGAACGATTTATGTGCCAAAGACGGAAATAAAAGAAAAACTGCTCATCAGCGGGGGCTCTGCACTCTCTGAATATTCGATGCTAAATCCACCTGCCGTACAATGCTATGCTGCAGAGAGTGTTTCTGCATGGGAGAAAAACGCATCGGGAAAATTACAAAATTCGGATGATCAGTGTGCAGTAGAGCTTTGGAGGTATGATCCCAAAAAACTGGCATGCGGAGAAGCTGTTGATCGGCTATCCCTTGCTTTAGCACTTAGGGAGAATAAGGATGAAAGGGTAGAAGAAGCCGTTGAGGAAATGTTGGACAGCGTATGGAGGGAAATAGGTGGTAAGAGGAATTGAAAGTTTCAGAGAATGGTTTCGGGGATATGAAGAACAGTATGCCATTATCGGCGGCACGGCATGTGACCTGCTGATGACGGAAGAGGGATTGGATTTTCGAGCGACAAAGGATATCGACCTCGTCCTGATCATAGAGTCGGTAGATGCTTCTTTCGGCAGCAGATTTTGGGAGTATGTCACTGCAGCAGGATATGAACATCGGAACAAAAGCACGGGTGAGCCGCAGTTCTACCGCTTTACAAATCCGCAGTCAAGAGAGTATCCGACCATGATTGAATTATTTTCAAGAAAGCCTGGCGCTGTCATCCTGCCGGAGAATGCCGTACTTTCACCGCTTCCGATGGAGGAGGATATATCAAGCCTGTCAGCAATTCTTCTGGACGATGATTATTATGAGTTCCTGCGTCTGGGAAGAATTCGTGTATCAGGGGTAACAGTACTTTCCGCACCGTATCTGATTCCTTTCAAGGCAAAGGCCTGGCTTGATCTGTCACGCAGAAAGGCAGAGGGCGAACAGGTTGACAGTAGGAACATACGGAAACACAAGAACGATGTATTCCGTTTAACAGAGCTTCTTGACCGTAATATGGATTCCATCTCCTATATACCGGATACGATCAGGGCGGACATGAGGGAATTCACGGAGCGCATGAGATTGGTGGACGTAGACTTGAAGCAGATAGGCATACCGGAAAAGTCAAAGGAAGCTATACTTGAAGATCTAAACGCTATTTATGGGTGAAGGGGAACAGACCAAAGATGAACGAGATTGATACAAAGAAAGTATTCCATTAAATCCTCGGAAACCGCAGTAGATAAGGCTTTTACGGGCATCTGATTACTCTGGAGTGGATGCGAAAATACCTGAGGAAGAGGTGAAGTTTTTAAGTCTCCATTTTTCCTTTCCTCTGCGCAAAAAATGAATTATGGCGATATAGTATCGCTTCATGAAACAGCCCACCTTGTAGTTAGTAATTACGCATGAACCGCTCAAATCGCCTCAATAAGCCATACTGGTACTGGCGAAATTACAAACTTAGCAGCTGATAAGCCGAAAAAGAAAACATCGACAGTGTTAACGCCTAACAATGAAGGGACGTTGAAGAATGT
>JAFUGM010000085.1 GCA_017469355.1 Solobacterium sp.
AGCATCATCCGTAATCTCAACCGGCCTTCCACTACGCTGGTCATCAAACAGGGCTCGATCAATACCACCTTCTTTAAATTTCTTGAGCCAGAGTTTAACAGAATTGATATTCACGTCGAGCTTTTCGGCAATCGCACCGTTAGACATTCCATCCGCTTTACAAAGAAGTGCCTTCGCCCGATCAACCACCTGTGCCTGAATAGTTCTGGTACGTGTAATGGATTCAAGATATTCTCTCTGTTCTTCATCAAGTTCAATTGGTTTTGTATGTGCCATTATTCGCCCTCATCCTTACGGTAAAATCATAGCACTATACAGAGAATAAATATAGCTAGTTATTTAATGTTTGTTATACTAGTTAACTTCTAGATTTACTTCGAGTTAACTTCTAGTTCAACTTCGAGTTAACTTCTAGATTACTTCTAGTCAACTTCTACTTTGTGAAGAAGTAACTCGAAGTAGTGAATTTGATGCCTATAGAGTTATCACAGACAACCTCATTAAGTGATTCTGTTGTGCTATGTTTCTTTCAATTCACTACGCAAAAGAAACTGGGGTCTCCTGCTCTATCATTGGTAATAACCAACAAGATTCCCACCGGATACCAGTGCCCAACTCAGCTCTCGTTACAACCTTCCCCTCTATCAGTCGTTACGAACATCCGCTTCGCAAAAATCCCTCGCCAAAAAAAGGTTACTGCCTCTTATCGAACAATAATGAGTCCCCTTAAAAAAGACCGCAGGACATAGTCCAAACGGTCGATATTTTGCTTTATTCTGTAACTGAGTTTTCTCCTGGGCTGTCCACAGATTCAATAGCTGCGTCAGGGGATGAACTAGCGGTTGCTTCTGGATCCGCCTCTGGTGTCACTTCCGGAGTTTCTTCTTCTGGGGTTGGCTCAGGATAAGCGCATGAGCCATTTTGCCAAGTTCCACCACCACTTTCACAGTCTGCTCTACGCTGTTCCTCTTCAGCTGCGGCTTTTGCTGCTTCCTCCTGGCGTTTCTTCTCCGCTTCTGCTGCAGCTTCTGCTTGCCGTTGCGCTTCTGCCGCAGCTTCATCTGCCTGCTTCTGCGCATTTGCCGCATCTTTAGATTCATAACATCTATTGTTATACCAGCTGCCTTCCCCAAACTTCGCTTCACATCCGTCTTTTGTGGAGGTATCAGGAGTTGCCTGTTGACGCGCATACTCTTCTTCCGCCTCTTCCAGTTCGGACTGCGTGGTGTAACACTTATTCGTCACATCTGACCACTTCCAGTTCAGTGCTGTACATGCTTTAGCGTCTTTCACTTCAGAAGCACTGCTCGGTGTTTTTTCTTCTGTGCCATTGTTCTGAACAACAGTCGCGGAAATGGAGGAGATACTTCCAATGGAAGTTCCTGCAGGTACACTCTGAGAAACAATGGTTCCGTCTGCTAATGAACTGTCCTGAACGTAGGTAATCGCAAGCGGAATACCATTAGCGTCACAGAAGGACTGCAGCGTACCAATTGCACGGCCAGTGTAATCTCCGATGGTTGTCGGTACATCGCTCGGGATGATCGCTTCGTTGTATACTTCAGCGGAAATTGTCGGCACATAGAAGTCCCAGTTTACAGACCACTGTAGTGCGGAATCATGATGAATTACAGAAGTCATATCAATATTCCGTTCAATCGCCTTACGGGTATCATTGAGTGATCCCTGCCACAGACGATAGATATAAAGAGACATCTGTAATCCCTCATCCCAAAGACCACTGGAGTAACCAGTGACCCGGGAGCCCTGAAGCTGAATGATCTTTTCGACATGATCCTGATCATAGTAACGATTTGCCTTTTGAAGAACATAATTCAGGAACCCAGTCATCTGAGAGACAGAGATATTAGTCTGAATGTTCGAACCAGCCGCATCCAGGACATTCAACAAGGTATTGATGTCTCTGGTACGCATGATCTTACGAAGAATCGCTTCAATCACTTCCTGCTGGTGTTCCTGACGGGCAAAGTCTCCCGTCGCAAACAGATGTCGCTCTCTTGCGAAAGCCAATGCCTGTTCGCCATTGAGAAGTACGTTTTCTCCTGCCGGAACCCATACGGTATAGGCACCTCGATCCGAGTCGGAATTCTGCCCGACAAATTCGAGCGGGCTGTCTACGACAATCCCTCCCAACGCATCCACCACTTCTACAACACCCTTGAAGTTAGTGTCGACGTAGTAGTCAATTTCTACGCCAGTCAGTTTTTCGATTGTCGCAATCAGGCAGTCTCTGCTTACCGCATGCGCCGCATTCAGCTTGGAAGAGTTTCCGCCATAGCAGGTAATCGGCACATAGGAATCACGGGCAATACTGGACATGGTTACCCGCATGGAGATCGGATTGACACTGCAGAGAATCATTGTGTCGGACAATCCATCCGCATTACCGATCAACAATACCGTGAAGGGATCCTTTGTCAGATCCTTATCCGAACCAGAGGTATTCTCAATCGTTACGGTTTCCTCAAAATCAAGAATCGATGCCGTATTGGCTAAGAAGCTTTCCATCCCTGCTTCATTGCCAAACATCGCCATATAATTGGTCGGAAGAATTGCGCAGTCGATCTCCCCGTTAAATAACGCAAGAATCAAGGAAGAGTAATCCTGATACTCGCTGAAGGAGACTGTCATATTCTCTCCGTTAATCCGTTCCTGACCCAGGGTTGCGGTATGCGTGCCAGTCGCGTAGCCGACAGTTCTTCCATTCAGCTGGGACACTTCCTTCAGGGTCTGTGTACCAGTATCGGAATATACCACAAGGCTGGTAGACACGGATTCGGTTGTGACAGTACTGGTAATCTTATCCACATTACGGTTTACCCGTACCAGCGCATAGCCGCCATAGGCGCCAATCGCAAGGAAGGCAACCGCCAATGCGACACCAGAGAAATAGATTGGCTTCAGTTTTGTTCGTATGCCAGTCAGTATCGCAATGTTCATGAGAATCAGAAGAACAATCGATACCACGTTAACAAGAATGAAGGTTTTTCCACTGAGGTTGGAAAAACGGGTAGCGTTGAATAAGGTAAAGATGATTGCCGCATTGGCAAGTACCGCAAGAACGGTCACGGCAATGTTGTAATAGGTTATATCGGTTTTAAACCGTGCTGTACTGTTCTTACTCATGGCTTAACCCTCACTGCCCGCTTCATCTTCTGCCTGTTCTGCGACCGCATTCTCATCCTGCGGATTCGCCGCTTCCCAGGCTTCAACCGATGGCATATCGTAGAATTCTACGATTTCAAACCGGCCATCATGATCAATGACCTGGAACCGCATCCGGTTCGGGAAGTCTGCGGTATTCACCGGAGTATCTTCATACGTCCAGGATACCTGTACCTGATAACAGGGATAAGTTTCCGAAGGATCAACGCTTAATACCGTAAAGTCATCCGTACGGAAGGTAGGAACCTCAGTCGTTATTTCCTTAACCTGAATCAGGTTGGTACGACCGTACTGCGAGATATAAAGGTCCATATCAGAATACGGATACCACCGGTTCCACTCTTCAAACTTGGAATACTTCTCAGCGAAGATATACTGCAGTCCACCAACCTCATAGTTTCCATCCTTGTTTGTCCAGGTGAAATAATCCGTGACAAAGTTATAAACAACCGCTTCTGCGATCGCTTCCTTACCGTCCCCTTTCAGGGCATCCGTCAGATTCTGGAAGTAGGTCTTTTCAATCTCGGTCGGATTATTCCCGATGATATAGACATCATTTTTCATGGATTGACCGGTATTGGAGGTCATACTTTCCTCACTTCCCTGGTTATCCACCGTACTGGTTCGTACTACCCGGATGGTATTTATGATTAAAGCGATGATTGTCAGTGCACTGACTCCTAACATGACAATCATCAGAATCTGATTAATTTTTCTATGTTTCTGTTTCACCGGATCGACGGGCCTTCTGCGCCGTACTGTCCGGGTTGACTGCTCATTGAGAGACATATTCGTACCTCCCTGACTCATTCATAAAACTTTTTAACAATATAATGCGGACGCTTGCGAACCTCATCATAGGTTTTCGCAAGATATTCTCCGATAATTCCAGAAGAAAGCAGAATCGCCCCTCCCATAAAAAGGACTAAGGCAATCACTACTGCATTACCGGTAATCGCTGCCCCAAACAGTGATCTTACCAACATTACCAGTAAGATGAATCCCATCACTAACGTAAGGCAGCCTCCCAGCCAGCTGGCAATAGATAATGGCATGTCTGTATATTCAATAATCCCATCCAGCGCATAGCGGAACAGCTTCCAGAATGACCACTTGGTTTCTCCGGCAACCCGTTCGATATTCTCATACTCCAGATATTCACATTGATATCCAACCCAGACAAAAAGTCCTTTGGAAAACCGTCCGTATTCTTCCAGTGAAAGAATACTGTCGACAACTTGTCGCTTCATGAGACGGAAGTCTCTTGCGCCATCCACAATTTCTACTTCGGTATACCGATTGATCAAACGGTAGAACTGTCTGGCAAACCAGGAACGGATCTTCGGTTCTCCCTTGCGGGTAACCCTGCGGGTGCCTACCACATCATCCCCATTGGCTTCCATCACTTCAAACATCTTAGGCAGATATTCCGGGGGATCCTGAAGGTCCGCATCCATGACTGTCACATAGTCACCTTTTGCGGCACGAAGTCCCGCAAGCAGCGCTCCTTCCTTCCCGAAATTCCGGCTGAAATCAATGATCTTCACATGACCTTCATCACTCTTGTATAACTCCATAAGCTTAGAAAGCGTGGTGTCTTTTGAACCGTCATTCACAAAGATCACTTCATATTCAAGATCCATGGGTTTTACTACACGGATCAACGCGTCATAAAAAAGATTAACTGTCTCTTCTTCGTTATAACAAGGCACTACAACGGAAAGCAGCGACATAAAAACATCCTCCGAAAAACAATTCCAATTATACCTCAATCGCCCTCATGCACAAACCACCCCGAGTATAAAGTTTCTTAACCCAACCCATCGATAAAATAGTGAATTCTGTGGTCAACGCAAAGAACTGTAATTCAAATGAAATGTGATACTACCTGACATACGTGCATTCTTTGGTTATGCGTTAGAAAACACAGTTTCAACTCAACATAGGTAAGAATCAGTTTTAAGCAATTTCCCAATATCCCGACTTATTTGAACCGATACGCCGAATCTTATTCAGTTCTTTCAATTCCCTTATGCCAACGTTCACTGTTGAAATAGACAGTCCGGTCACATTGGCAATGTCTTTTATGCGAATTGTAGGCCTGATACGTATTGCCTCGAGTATCTTCTTCTGTGATGCGGTTAATAACGAAACATCAATTGTCCTTGTTTCTGTTTCGTAGGCAAACTTCAAAGTAACAGTGATATGAGAAGAGGTAATCTCAAATGCCTCTTTACCATAGTTACTGACAATGAGAGGAACTCCATGGCCTGTTTGTTCAACGATACCCAGTTGTCCCATTATTTTCTGAAGCTGTCTGTTTATCGGATGACTGATACCACGGTAAAAATCTTCGAGTGGATAATCAATTGGTAAGCCTCCGGTGGAAACAACTTCGATTCGATCGCAGTATACATTAATGACCGGAGAAACCATCTTAGACCACATTGTATGTAAAACCGCATTACTCCACGCTTCTCGCAAACACTTATCATCAAATAGCTTCACTTCTTTCCGAACTGCTTCGCCATTTAATTCCACTTTTGTTTCATTCAGTGAGTTTGTATAATCCAGCGCCTGCTGCATTGCGATAAGTAAACAACGATACCCATATTCATTTCTGGAAACCATTTCTGATTTGTCTTTGCCTTTAAACTTAACCACCTTAATTGAGTAGTCGTTATTATCCGATAACAAATCTGCCAATTGGTTGTATTTGCCATTTCTGCATAACAATCCAGTATTCTTTTCAAAAGTATCATCATCGATGGTATACCCTCGTAATATATACAGCTGCTTCAACTGGATAAATGTCAGATCCTGGTTATACGCTTCAATATTTGTAATGGTTTCAGCGGAATTAGTAAAAACCAATTCCTTCAGCTGCTCCGGATCAATTTTCTTATTCTCTGTTCCCGAACGAATTAAGTAGTTTCCATCCGCTGAATAAGGTTTATTTCCACCGTCCACTTTGGCAATAATGATGCTTTTGTTATCATACGTTGCGGTATCGATTTCGGGAATAACCGGAGGTTTGATTCTGGTCATGATTGCATCAGAAAGATCTCTGATTGTTTTGTCTCCAATATCCTGACCAACCACTTCTCCATCATCTCTTACGCCGAAATACACCGTCCCTTTGCCATGCTTATTAAGCATTGCCGCAAGAGCCTCTAACGCCCTTGGTGTTTGAGATGTGGTCAACTTGAACTCTATCAATTCAGATTCACTGCCAATGTTCATATCTTTCCCTCAGCAATCATTTTTATTCTACATTTATTGTACATTTATTATGCATTTATTCTACATTTTATTCTGCATTTTATTCTACATTTTCCGTTGACTTCCCTATACACACATCCATAATGCAGGGCATAAATCAATATCTCCCGACATGAAGAACAAGTTCATCTCGTGGTTTTACCGAACCTACAAAAACAGCTATAGAACGTTACGTCCCATAGCTGTCAATTTGAGTTCCGTTTTGGAAGAATGTTCCTTACTTCGCCTTATCCGCAAGTGCACGAATCTGATCTTCTGGTGCGAAACCGACGATCTCACCAGCCTTTTCTCCATCCTTGAAGGAGAACAGTGCCGGAATAGACATGATTCCATAGCGCTGTGCGAGTTCTCCAACCTCATCGACATCAACCTTGACAAAGGCGACATTCGGTTCGGTTTCGGATACCTTCTCAACCACAGGTCCTACCATCTTGCAGGGGCCACACCATGTGGCGAAGAAATCCACAAATACTGACTTATTCTCTTTCAGAACGGCGTCAAATTCTTCTACTGTTGTTACCTGATTTACCATACTTAAATCCTCCTGTCTGTTCACGACGATTATTCCACCAGAACCATCGTCCGGCAATCAAAATGCTCAGAGTTTCGCTGCAGCAGCCGGGTCCAGAACTACAGTCACATCCGGGTGTGCCTGCAGGATGGAAGCCGGGCAGTCAGTGGTAATCGGGCCGTGAATCATACCATAAACCGCATCAGCCTTGTTAGCGCCAGTCGCAATTAATACGATCTTTCTTGCCCGCATGATCGACGCAAGGCCCATGGTAATCGCATGGGTTGGAACCTGGTCGATGTCATTGTCGAAGAACCGCGCATTATCCTGACGTGTCTGCTCAGTAAGATCCATGATATGAGTCAGGGAGTCAAACGGTGTGCCCGGCTCATTGAATGCGATGTGTCCATCACTTCCAATTCCAAGTACCTGAATATCCACAATCACATCTTCCATAGATTTCTCATAATCCCGGCAGTTCTGTTCGAGATCATCACCTTCTCCACATGGCACATGGGTATTCTCTTCCGGAATATCAATGTGGTTGAACAGATTCTCATGCATGAAGGTGTAGTAGCTCTGATCATGCGTATGAGGAATTCCGGTATATTCATCCAGATTCCATGTGCGGATTTCCTTATAGGACGTCCCTTCAGAGTGATGATCCGCAATCATCTTCTTATAAAGCCCGATCGGAGAAGATCCCGTCGCAAGACCCAGAACGGCATTCTTCTTTCGAACAACTTCCTTCATTACCTTAAAAGCTTCACTGGACACTTCATCATACGTATCTCTAACAATAACGTTAAACATGTTTCCTCCTGCTGTTTTTCAGCTTTCTCTTTCCTTAATACTACCATCATGTCCGTACTTTGGCATGAGGAAACCGTAATCCCGCAATGATTGGCAACAGAAGCCAAGTTTCCTGGTATTGCACAATGATATAATTTCCTCAAAAGGAAGCCATAACTATGAGTGAATACACAATTAAAACAGAATCACTGACTGCAGTTATCACAGAACATGCGGCAGAAATGCTGAGCCTGAAGGGAACCGATGGCACAGAGCGCCTCTGGCAGGGAGACCCCGCCTATTGGGCTGGACGTAATCCAACCCTGTTTCCGATGGTAGGAAGCACCTGGAATAAGGAAGTGCATATCAAGGATCAGGTCTATGTCATGGGGAATCATGGATTCACAAGAAACAGTGACTTTACGTGCATCGAAGCGGATGACCAACATGTGGTCATGGAACTCAGGGACAGTGAAGAGACGCTGAACCAATATCCGTTCCATTTCATTCTCACAAACACCTATTCTGTAACAGACACCTCTTTGACTGTTCATTGTAAAGTGGAGAACACCAATGAGGAAGCCATGCCATTTAACTTCGGCTTCCATCCCGCGTTCAACGTGTCGAACTGGGATTCCGCAAAGATCGTTTTTGACAAAGCGGAAACCATTGACGGGATCGAGCGCAATGAACTTTCCCTTGATCATGAAGCGCTTGCGAAAACGGTAATTATCAATCAACCCAGAAGCTCCACCTACACCCTTACGGAACCAGGACAAGCACTGACCATCACCGCCCCAGGATTCCCCTGGTGCGCTTTCTGGAGTCCAAACGCACCGTTTGTATGCATTGAACCATGGCACAGTCACGCGGATTTCGAAAAGGTGGAAGTCCCATTTGAAAAGCGCGAAGGAACGATTATTCTTCCTCCCCACAAATCCTTCGAAACCGGATATACGATCACAATCGCCTGATCAGATCATTCACTACTGCGTCGGACTATCACGTCCGACGTTTTTTTCTTCGCTCTTCCTTCTGTGATTCCCTGCGTTCCACGACAATGTCTTACCATCGGTCATGGTATAATGTCGGCGAGCCACAGGCTCTTGATTTTTTGTTATGTCAAAGACCAGAAAAGGAAAGAAAAAAAGACGCCGTCTGAAAGCGGGGATTCGCCGCAATCTCAGACAGACACTGATCATGCTTGTCACTCTGATATTTACCTCGGGCATCTTTTTCTATATCGCACTTCTTATTATTCTCAAGGGGCCTTCCCCTACCTTTTCCAATCTGGTAGTTTCCACCATGTGGGAAACCCGAAGGGGAAAAGCTATTGTCAATGCGATGTTTACGGATGATGAGATTGAAGCGATTCTTTCAAAGAACGCGGTAGACAATACCAGTACGGTCGCGAATGTCTCGGATGATGATTACAGCGATTATGGCATTGCCGCAAACATGAAAGATCGGATTGACATCATTGATGTCAGCGGCGGAACCTTCAAGGGAAAGCTGATGATAGTATATGATCCTTCCCGTATTGAACTGGGAGTGAACTCCCTGATGCCAGGAGGAAATACTGGCTATTCCGTTCAGGATTACGTATCGGAAATCGGCGGAATCGGTGGAATCAACGGTGGTGGATTCGACGATCCAAATGGCAAGGGTGATGGATCCATCCCTCAGGGGATTGTCATCCATGACTCGAAAATTGTCTTTGGCTCCCCGGAAGATTACGAATGTCTGATTGGATTTAACAATGCGGATCATCTGATTGTCGGAAACATGACCGGGCAGGATGCGCTTGATTGGGGAATTACCGATGCGGTAACCTTTGGCCCGGTGCTTGTCTATGATGGCCATGCCTGCCAGATTACCGGTAACGGAGGTGGGTTGAATCCCCGGACGATTATCGGTCAGCGGGCAGATGGAGCGGTATTACTGTTAGTCATAGACGGAAGACAGACCTCTTCCCTTGGGGCTTCCTATGAAGACTGTATCAGTATCATGTTGGAGAATAATGCCATCGTTGCGGCGAACCTCGACGGAGGTTCAAGTTCCGTTATGTATTACGAAGGTGAGATTGTGAATAACGTTGTTTCTATGAATGGAGAACGGTTGGTACCTACCGCATGGGTCGTGAAGTAGATGTAAAGTTAAAACCGAAACGCGCCTACAGTGAACAGCTGAAAAGCGGAGCACGCTTTTACTCTGCCCTTCTTCATCTGTTCATTGCGGTGATTCTGATCGGCAGTATTGCCTGCGGATACCTTTACTGGTGGCTTTACCGCTATGAAAAACAATCCATTAACGGTGCCCTTACCCAATATGTAAAAGATGTGACGGATCGGAACTGGGATAAGGTCTATTACGATGATTCCCGTTACTTCACTGAGCTGAATACCAAGGAAAATGTCATTGATTTCCTGTTCTATGTATATGGAGATAAGAAACCCGGTGGTATGACCTTTTCCTGGATGGATTCCGACGGAACGAATGAGTACTATGACTGTTACTACCGGCAGTCATATATCTCAACCCTTGAAGTAACCAAACCGGAAGGCAGTAATGTCTGGAAAGTACGGACCCTGATCGGTTCCAATAACTATGAGTTTGATCTTCTGGAAGGAAGCACCTTCCGCATCAATGAGATTCCCATTACCACTTCCTATACGCATGAGGACAATCACATCCCTGCAGCTTATGAAGGCTATGAACTGGATGACCGCCTGCCTGCCGTATCCCGCTATTTCATCAATAACCTCGTTGGCACTCCAGCCATCGAAACCGAACGGGATACAGATATCGCAGTTCGTGATGAAAGCACATTCCGCTATTATATAGGTCCAAAGCCTACACCCGAACAATACAGCGACTTCGCGAATGAAATCAGTGATACCGCCATGGCTTATGCGGAATATATTACCGAAGATGGAACACTGTATGATCTGACAAAACACCTCCTTCCCGGAACGGTGTTCTATGATGCGGTGCGCTCCTTCGACAACCAATGGTTCACCACCCATGAGTCCATCGAATATCAGAACATTGAACTGAAGGGAATTCTTCCCTTAGGTGATAACGCATTTATTGGTTCCATCAGCTTCGATTATGTCGTCACCGCAACCAATGTCTCACAGACTTACAGCAATGCTTATCAGATGTATTTCATCAAGGATGATGCGGGCGAATGGAAATGCATTAACATCTATACTATTTCTTCCGATACGGAAACTCCAGAGATCCCGATCGCAGAAGAACCGGAAGCCGCTGCTGACGAAGTGGAATAGGGTTTCTGCGCTGGTAACTCACAGTTTCTTGATGTTGTATTTCTTTTGAAAACGACCTGCCCATCCGTTCCCGGGCAGATCGTTTTGATTTTATGATTCAGAGTTCAAGGATCGCAGAATACTACTTCGCGCCATATCCCCAGAAACTCCCATCATTTCTTACAATGACATCACAGGCATCTTCCCCATATGCCTGTTCGCATTGTGTCTTTCCTTCTTCCCCTTCATAGATGGTCTTGTATTTGGCAATGGACTTGGGAAGCACCACATGGCAGGGCTGTGAAGGATCCGTTCCTTCGTCACAGGTAGAAGATACCGGCTCACTTACTTCCGCCGGGGTTGGTTCTGCGGTTTTTGAAGACTCCATCACATGAATTGTGATAACCACTTCACTTTCATTGCCGGAAAGATCTGTACATACAATGGAAGGATAATATTCCCCTTCTCTTGTATAATCCACGTAGCCTCGCAGTCTGGTAGGAAGAAGTCCGTCAATATCGTCATATCCACCAATATTGGAAAAATCGATCGGAGTTCCCACCTCCGTGGTAAATTCATACTGCGTCATATTGATATAAGGGGGAGACGTATCTGCCGGTGGCTGAATCACCGTTACCTCTTCCGTACATCCAGCCATAACTATAGCAACAAACAATGCGCTCAGGAGTATCCGAAGGCAGTTCATACACGGTTTCTCCTGTTTTTTAATACGCCCATGATCCGCTCATAAAGATGACGGAAACTGCGGTACGCAAACCAGTAGATGACCGTCGTTACTACAGTGATCAGAATTCCAAGCAGAATGATACTGATGACCAGGAACAGCTTTCCTGAAGCAGCACGCTGTGCCAGGAACGCATTCCAGAACCAGAATCCGCCTAAGCCCACCGCGATCGCAATCAATAACCGTGTAACAACAAGAACGTAATAATCTCTCGATGGGCGATGGAACACCTTGTCATAGACAAGACGCGGATTATAAAGGAAATCCACACCCCAATAAGCAATCGTCGTCGCAAGCACCACACCAAGCAATCCCAGTTTCTGAACCAGTATTACCGAGCAGACAATCTTCACGCCCGCTAATAACCATGCATTGTTTTTCGCATTCACATACAACCCATTGGCATCACGGGCAATAATGACCGGCTGACGCATGGTCATATAGAAGATGTTCAGACCAAAGAAGAAACAGATCGGAATACTTGCGGTATATAACGGATCCCCCATCCATACCGGCACAAACTGCGGCATGACGATTACGATCGTATCTGCGACGATCGTAGAGACATAGGTCGCAAAATTGAAGAACTCGGTAAATACACTGTAGCTGTCCGCATTCCGGTCATTGAACAGATTCCCAAAGGAATTCATCGGTGATTGAACCATGGTCTGGGTTATCTTACCGATATTATCGGTAAGATAACTGTACGTACCATAAACACTTGACATCACATAGCCCATAAACCCGGATACGACGATATTGTCGGTCTGGGTTGTCGCAAGTTCACTCAGCCGCTGTACCATCGCATAACCAGCCTTTTTACGGAAGGAGGTATCCTCTTTGTTTACGGGAGGCTCCTTCAGCCAGGGGTATTCCTTTAAGGCAATGAACCGGGACAGCGTATTCGCCAGAAGAATATTCAGGCCCTCAATAATCAGGATAGTAATAAACGGCATCTTCATCAGAATGGCCCAGATCATGAATCCCATGCGAAGCACAGAGAAACTCTGAATCCAGATATTGATACGGTATTCCTTCTGGTCCGCCATGATCACAAAGTTAGGCCCCATCAGGAAATAGGAAATACCATAAGGCAATGCCAGTAACAAGAAGGTGCCGGCTGTCTGCCAATAGGTAAACGGGCTTTCTGAAAGATTTGGGAAGATTAATGACACTGCGACAGATGCGCAGATACAGATGATTCCCGTTAGTCGGAATACCTTACAGGCGCCATAATAAATGGACTTCACTTCTTCCTGGTTTCCTTCCGCAAGCGGCTTGTATAACAATTGGCGGAAAGCCAGAGAATATGCCAGCTCGCAGATATTCAGAAAGGTAATCACCTGCGCGATGGTTAACTGAAGGCCATTGACTGCGCTCCCATACAGGCGCACGAAAAGACTCACCTTCACAAACCCTACTAATGGCAGGATTAATGCGGCGATGGTACTGACGATAAAGTTGTAAAAACTGTGTTTGGTTCTCGTAACGGTACTCCTATCGTTTTACTAATGGATGGAAAAGCCAGGCGGTGCTTCTGTGGTACAGTTTCAGAAATACCCGGTTCTTTCGGCTGAGGTTACTAAGATATCGGTTCTGTTTCCAATTGGGAAACTCCCGGTTCATCACCTCTTCACTTTTCTTATAACAGGTTTCCCAGCAGTCACTCCGGATGAAGCGAAACATCCCATAGAGACGAAGATGTTCCACATGAAGGTATTCCAGTTCCTCCCGATACGCCTCAAACAGGCCTTCCTTCCGGAAGTTTGTTCGAACCTGTTCCAGAACGGTAAAGATCTGAAGAATTCGCTCATCCTTCGTGGAAGCCATGATGGATCCTTCCCGTTGACGGTAGTGAAACCCACATTCGGGAAGATAGGCGATTGACATCGCCTTAGCGAATATCATGGTCGTCACCGGATGGTCTTCATACCAGGTACCAACCGGATAGCGATACCCCTCCTTCTGAAACAGTTCTGCCCGGTAGATCTTATTCCAGGCAAATAACGGAGATAACAGCGCTTTTTTCTGCACGGAATCCGCATCCCACGCACTCAAGCCCTTCATCACAAAGCGCTTTGCGGGGTCTTCATAGTAATACTCGATGTCAGCGAGACATACATCCGCATCCCCGATCTGTTCCAGCATATGTTCATAGATATCCGGTTCCACCCAGTCATCACTGTCCAGAAATGCAAGATAGGTTCCTCTGGCATAAGGAATCGCAAAGTTTCTCGCATCAGAGAGTCCGCCGTTCTCCTTTCGGAAATAACGGAATCGCTCATGTGTTTCCGCAAAGTGTTTCGCAATCGCAGAAGAGCCATCCGTCGATCCATCATCGACCAGAAGCACTTCCATTTCCTTACAGGTCTGCGCATCCAGCGAATCCAGACACATCTTCAGATAGGCTTCCACGTTATAGATCGGCACAATGACGCTTAACCGCATAACAAAAACACCTCCGAAAACAACGTTATTATATCATTTCGTCATCGCATTATCCTTCTGTTAGCGAACAAAGAAGCGAACTCCGGGAATACGTTTGGCGATCTGTACAAGAATCGCAGAAACAAGAATCACCGCAGCCACATATACAAGCACCCCGCCAAGGTCTGTAAGATCACGGGATATGATGGGAATCAGAAACTCCAGGCGGTTGCGTACGATATCTTCAATCAGATAAATACCAAATATCGATGAACCAAGACATTCCAGTACAGGTCTTCCCACCCGATAATTTCCCCGTTGGAACAGCCGAAACAACAATACCGCATAAAGCCATACCGGCCCAAACCAGGTTTCTCCTTCATACCCGTGTTTGACAAACATCCTTCCAGTAAGAAGCGCCGACCCTAGCACGGTAATTGCCAATATAACTGCCATAGATAACACAGATTGAGGTTTACGCGCTTTGGCCGAAAGATAATACCCACAAAGCGGATAAAACAGTACGGTGTCTAAAAACGGCACATTGAAACTGTTTGGAATATGCGCAAAGAGGTTCAGATAGGATAGTACTGTTGAACCTGCCATTAATCCAATCAGAAGAATAAACGTATCCTCTTCCAGATGTACCGCAATCAGTCGAACAAGCGGCAGACACAGCAGAAACAACAGATAGGTTCGTAAGAACCAGTATGGAGTAATCGGTGCCTCATAAAGCAGGCAGATCAGAAACTGCCGGATGGAATAACCCTCATACCCCCCCGCATGGGCAATTCGAAGGTATTGAAGGCCATACATCACCACAAAGATCACGAAAAACGGAAGCACCCGTTTTTGAAGAACCGTTCGAACCGATTCCTTCTTTCCTAATAACAGCGCTCCTGACACCATAAAGAACAGCGGTACAGCACTCTTGCATAACACCGCAAGAATCAGTGAACCATAATATGAAACCGGATGGGATGTCACAGTATATAATTCAAAGCCATAAGTTCTTGTATGATTAAATACCACCATGAAAATGGCGAATATTCGTATCGCATCATATGCGTAGATATGCGACTCGTTCTGCTTCTCCATACAAGGTTTCGATCCACTCAGTCCTTATACCAGACCTGATAGGCATGATGGGTCTTCTGCTTTTCCAGCGGAGGAAGTTCCATATAGTCCGGTCCATAAAACACATTCAGACAGCCTTCATAACCCACTGGGATCCGAAAGGCATACTGTTCAAACGGGACAATACGGAAGCTTTCAAACCACTCCCCTTTCAGTAACTCCTGCTTCATCGCTGCGCAGGGGTAACCAACATAGGCAGTAAGCTCTGGACTCATATATTTCCTGCATAAAAGATCCTGTTGGAAAATCAGATCTTTACGTTTTCCCTTTGGGGAAAACGTCTTGATTGTCCTTACCGCAAGATTGCGATACCACTTCGCCTCTGGCAGAACCTTCCAGTTCTGCACATTGAGCTTCTTGCGAAGTTTCAGAAGGTCACTTGTAAGTGCCTTGGCTTCTTCTTCGGTATTCCCAAGATTATCTAGCGGAAAGACATCCAGATAAACGCCAAGTCTCACCGGGCTGTCTACTGCTTCTTCCATTACCGTGCGGGTATCCACCAGTTTCCCGGAAGACACATATAACTCCGGTTCCTGATGAAAGGAGACAAACGCATAGTGCGGTGTCAACGTTTCTTCATTAAAGATCCGCGCAAATGTCTCGTAATCATTCCTTGGCATTCCTACATCGATATCATCATCCCAGGGAATATAGCCTTTGTGGCGAACTGCCCCAAGCAGAGTTCCACCAGTCAGGAAATAGGAAAGGTCATGATCATTACAGAATTGATCAAACTCCTTTAGCATTTCCAACATCAGCTGTTTCTGTTCTTCCAGCGTTACTTCTCTCATACGTCCAATGCCTTATTCATTTCTTCCTGCAGCACCTCTTCGTCAAGGTACGGATACAGGTTTTCATAGGTCGGTGTCTGGAAGGTGCCATCCGGCCGGGCAATCGATCGAATGCGCGGTTCCACTTCCAGATTCTTACTGACAAAGACTTCGCAGACTACAGGCCCATCCATGGACAGCACTTCCGTGACCGTTTCTTCCAGGCGCTCTGCCTCATTGCATGAACAATACTTCAGCCCATAGGCCCGAGTTATCTTTTCCGTATTGGGAATCGGAACACCGTCAGACACATCCGTTCCGAATGTCGGATTAATGTTATATCCACCCTGAGACATCCGTACAAACTGATATCCATCATTACTTACCACAAACAGTTTGATGGGAATCTGGTTCCTTTCAATCGTCGCAAATTCATGAATGTTCATCTGAAGACTGCCATCTCCCACAAAGCAGATTACATTCCCATCTGAACGATTCGCCTCCGCAAGACCAAGGGAAGTCGCCCAGTATCCCATGGCAGAAAGGCCGCCGGAAATAAACACCCGCTGTCCTTCCTTTACCCGCCAGGTCTGTGCTACGACACTGCAGGAACTGCCCGTATCCGCAATGACGATATCATTTGGACCAGCGCAGCTTGTCACAACATCAACCAATCGATAGGAATTCAGTTCTCCATCGTAGTATTTCGGCTGAAGAATCGGATACCGATCCCGCCAATCCTGACATACGGAAACCCACTTGGAATGATTCCCAATCAACGCTTCCTCTTCGATCAGCGCCACAGCGAGTTCAAGGAATTCATGAAGATCCCCTTCCAGTACCTCCTGAATCGGAGTGCCGTATTTTTCCAGTTCTCCTGAGTCAATCTCCACCAGAATCTTATGGGCCTGTTTCGCAAAGTCCGACACATTATATCCGGTGGTATTGGGCGCCAGATGACTGCCAAGAATCAACAGTGTATCGCAGGTCTGGGCCGCAAAATGGGAAGAACGATACCCATGGTTTCCGCATCTTCCGACAAAGTATTTACTGTCGGAAGGAATGGAGTCAATGCCCATCCGGGAATTGATGACCGGAATATCCAGGCGCTCATAGAAGGTTTTAAACAGTTCGATGCTTTTGGAAAGACGGATTCCCTGTCCCGCAAGAATCAGCGGACGTCTGGAATTCTTCAATGTCTCCAATACGGAACGCACCTGTTCTTTTGTGAAGGAATGCGTTGGAGCTTCATATGGCTTTGGCGGGAATGCGCAATGACACTCGGCAGACTGCACACTGATCGGCACATCAATACATACCGGTCCAGGCCTTCCACCTTCCGCAACAGCGAAGGCCTCTTCAAGAATCTCGCCCGCCTTCTCTGGATCATCCAAAAGGAAATACTTCTTCGTCACCGGCTTCATGATGAGATCCGTACGGACATCCTGGGTTCCATACTGACGGACTTCCTTTCCCCGCTCATACTGCACATGGGCAAGGCTGGAGTTTCCGGTAAACAATACGACAGGAGAAGAGTCCACATACGCCTGTGCCATACCGGTAACCGTATTGGTTAATGCCGGACCGTTTGTCACAAACGCTACGCCGGGTTTCCCGGAAATGCGCGCATATCCATCCGCACCCATCACCGCAGGCTGCTCATGATTCGTAAAGGTAAACTTCAGATGTTCCGACCTGGAAAGTGCCTTACAGATCCATAAGGCTGCTCCACCGACAATCACATAGGCGTGATCAATCCCTTTATACTCCACATACTTAACGATATATTCCGCTACATTCATATTCCTGTCTCCTACTTCAGCCAGTTATTCTGAGTTGATTCCGCAAGCAGCGCCTTAAACAACAACAGGTCTTCTCTTGAAGTGATCTTGAAATTAAAATCTGATCCTCGGTTAAACCATACGGTATACCCGCATTCCACAAGCAGGGTGCAGGTCGCCACCGATCCGGTAATTCCCTTTTCCTTCGCCTCCTTATGAAGCGCAAGCATATCCTTGAGATACATACTGTGCGGAGTCTGGGTACGGTAGAGGATTTCCCGGTCAATACTGATATTGGATTTGATCTTATCATCTGTCTGTAACATCGCTTCCTTACAGTCAATGGCAGTAATGCCATTGCCATGAGCCTTACAGGTTTCGATATTATCGGTAATCACCTGAGACGGAAGATATGGCCGGGCTCCATCATGAACTAACACAATGTCATCTCCCTGACAATCCCGGGCAATCACCTCAAGCACATTCTCAATGGATTCCTGACCCGTCGCACCGCCAGTCACAATCCCTTTCAGCTTTGTGATACTGAACTGCTTCGCATAAAGATCCATGAATCCTTCCCATCCGGCCAGGCAGGCAATATAAATTGCGTCGATGTCCGGGTGATTCTGAAAACACTCCATCGTATAGATGATGATCGGCTTATCATTCACATTCAGAAACTGCTTTGGCACAAGCTGTTGCGTTCTGGTACCGGTTCCGGCAGCCGTAATCAGCGCAATATTCATAAAACGACCTCTAACTTTCCTTCAGTGTATCATTGCCTGTCACAGAGTGACAAACCCGGCAGCCGGTTCAACCGCATTATCCCTTTGCCCGGCGGTTTATGTCTTCCTTGGTCAGGATTGGCGCAGGTGCACATAGCCCGGAAGAAAACGGAGATCCCTTCCCTTCCAACAACGCCACCATCAGCTCATAGAAGCGGTTTCCCGCATTCACCCCATTCCACTCCTTCAACATGGAATGATATGCGTTTCTGCCAAGCTTATCTCTTAACTCGTGATCTTCCATTAGCTTCTTTACTTTCCTGGAAAGGTCATCCATATTTCCATATTCGTATAACAATCCATTGATATTCTGCTCGATCATCTTGGAAGCCCCGATCCGGGTACTTACAACACAGGCACACCCATGGTTCATTGCCTGATTTAACATACTCCCCCATCCTTCATTACAATCACCGGTCATAAGAAAGATATCCGTATGATTCAAGATGGATTTCAGTTCCTTGAGCGTTGGCATCTCATGGATGTGTAATTCCTCAGAGGTGGATTGGAAGGAATTCTGCAGTTCTCCATTGCCATAAAGATCAATGCGGCAGGGAAGTCCTTCCAGCTGCTTCGCTAACTGGACTGCAGTTTCCGGGTGGTACCAGTCTTTGAATTCATTGATCCAGGTGATCTGAACCGGAGAGTCATGTTTAAATGCCATGAGCTCCTCCAGATCATATTCCACTATTTCGGTAAATTCTCCGAATTCAAACATCTTATTGCGATAGGAACCAGTCAGACTGAAGTCCTGTGCAGTATATACTCCCATACACATGAGATAGACTGGCTTTCGCCAGAGTGCCAGCGTATGTTTTACGAAGTAGGAAACTTTCCATTTAAGTGGAACCGCCTTAAGATTCCCATCCCGATAGATATGCTGGGAAAGACGGAATACCGGTTTGCCGGAACGCACCGCAAGATTAAAGTACTCCACCGGGCAATGACCGTAGATCAATACATCGCTTTCACTCGCCAGTTGTTTTGCGCGGGCAAGCAGATCCTCACATTCATAGATCCGCTCAACAAACTCCAGCTGATTCAGATCCGGATAACCCTGTTCCAGAAACTTCGCTTCCATCGGTTCGCTCGCCGCAAGTATCAATTGATGACCACTGCGTTCATACAGGGTTTTGTACAGCGGAACCTTCGAAGGATCGGCGTAATTCGCAAATACGGTAATTTTCATACTTCCTCCCGATACGTTTCCGGATGGGACGGATCGAAGATTTCGTTCGCCCACATCAATGTAATCATGTCTTCGGTATCAGAGAGGTTAATGATGTTGTGGGTATAGCCAGGAATCATGATCACCGCTTCCGGTTGATCTCCATTCACTTCAAACTCCACCACTTCATCACTTCCGATTCTGCGTTCCTGAATGAGGCCATGACCATGAACTACGACGAAGATCTCCCATTTGGTGTTATGCCAGTGCTGGCCTTTAGTCATACCAGGCTTACTGACATTAATCGACACCTGACCATGGGAAATGGTCTTAAGCACTTCGGTAAAGGAGCCCCGATGGTCCACCGCAGGATGTAAGTCATAGCGCATCTTCGTTTTGGGAAGATAGGAAAGATAAGTGGAAAACAATTTCTTCTCAAATGACCCCGGACGCAGTTCGGGCATGATTCCGGTTTCCGGAAAGCTGCGGAAGGTCTCCAGAATCTCCGTAATCCTCCCCAATGTCACATGATGGGTTTCCCTGACATAACAATACTTACCCTGCGGGTTTAATACCGGATAGATACCTTCATAATCACAGCGCTGTTCATTCCCTTCCAATGTATCCAATAACGCATTTACAAGATCATCGATATAAAGCAGTTCCAGTTCCACCGAAGGATCATTTACGGTAATCGGAAGATCATTTGCGATGTTATGACAGAATGTCGCAACCGCACTGTTGTAATTGGGGCGGCACCACTTTCCGAAAAGATTGGGAAAACGGTAAACCCATACCACTGCGCCGGTTTCCTGCTGGTAATCAAAGAACAGCTTCTCCCCTTCCAGTTTGGATTTTCCATACTCGCTTCCTTCAAACCGTCCGGTCAAAGAGGCCTGAATCGAAGATGATAACATCACCGGGCAGCGGTTGCCTGCTTCCTTCAGCGTCTCCAACAACAGGGAAGAAAGGCCAAAATTTCCTTCCATATATTCAGAAGGATGTTCGGGCCGGTTTACACCCGCAAGATGAAATACTACATCTGCGGTAGTACAGAACGCCTGCAGATCCTCTTTCGTATTGTTTTGATCGTATTCATAAATCGCATCAATCTGAAGCGTTCTGGTGCGGTCCTTCCCATCTTTGATATTTTTGAGATTCTCCACCAGATTTCTTCCCACAAAGCCTTTGGCTCCGGTTACCAGAATATTCATGATCGCCTCCGTTACAGATTGTCCTTCGAAATCATATGAAACAGCCAGGAGAACAGACCGAGATTCCAGTCATAGACCATGGAAAAATAACGGTTCTTCATTCCCCCAAGTGATTTGAGATAGGGATTGTCATGCCAGGAAGGGAACTCTTCATTCAGCAGATCCCATCCCATCCGGATCGTCGTTCTGCGGTCAATCGGATCCTTGATCTTCGCACTGCGCAGGAAACTGTTTCCCAGAAATGCCTTAATATGAATATATTCCAGGGCATCATGATAAGAATCATAGGTTCCGTGATCCCGGTAATACTGCAGGATGATGCGGAAGACCTCGATCATGTTTTTTACCTGATCATTATTATCATGGGTAATGGACTGTTCCTGCTGCACATAGCGGACATAAGCCTTTTCCGTAAATCCAATCTTAGTCAGATGATAGGTCAGACAATACAGATAGCAGTTATCTTCATACCGGTAGCCCGCAGGAAACCGAATGTCCAGAGAGCGAATGAATGAGGTTTTATAAAGCTTATTCCAGAGAACCGCAAACAGATTTACCATCATATCCTGCCCACAGGCATACGGCCCTTCCTTCTGTAACCGTTCCCCTTTGGAATTCTTCCAGTAGAAATCTGATACCACCAGTTCAAGATCATCCTTCTTTGCAAGGTCAAGCATCTCTTCAAACATGGATGGATCGGTATAATCATCGCTGTCAAGAAACCCGAAATACGTTCCGTTCACCTTGGATACCCCGAAATTCCTCGTCTCCGCAATTCCTTCGTTTTCCTTGGAATATAACTTCATATCCACATCCGGATGTGCGGCCTTCCAAGCTTCCAGTACCTGCAGGGTCGAGTCCGTACTGCCATCATTAATAACAATTAACTCCAGATCCTTTAGGGTCTGCGCTGCCAGCGAATCAAGTGTTTTTTCTACCGTAAAGGCACAGTTATAACATGGGACAATGACAGATACTTCAGGCATGTCTGGCCTCCTCTACACGATTTAAAAGAATCGCGGTAATAAAGGCAGTAAAGACCGTTGTCACAAACTGGTCAAGATAATGACCGGATAACCAGGCTCCGCCAAATCCACAGCCAAGTGCGAAGATCAGGCAGAGGTTCTCCAGTGTCCATAACTGTTTCCGATAACGGATAAACATGATCAACCCATAGAACATGATTCCAATCCATGGCAGTAACAGGATCACTTCTCCCGCATATCCAAGCGTATAGATCTGCTGGACAAAGTCCTTTTCCAGAACGATGGATCCATTCATGAAAGTGCTGTATCCCATCCCAAGAATCTTTTCCGGTGAGGTCAGGTTTTCATATTTATAGTTAAAGAAGATCGTTTCAATCTGCCGCCCGCTGACCCGGTCAAATACCGGAATGTCATAGCATACATGAAACCAGAACCAGGGATCATGTTGGTAGGAATAATACTCGGTATAGTACATGGAAGGTACCGACTGAATATATCTGGCATTGATGCCATAGGTTTCAAACGCATAGACGTAGAAGTTGATCCACTCTTCGCTTCCCGGAACAAGATCCTCCGCCTGCTTCAGATCATCGGCCGCAAACTGGATGGCCCCATTATTCAAAAGCGCCACATCATTCTTCGCATCTACCCGCTGATTCTGTACAGCAGGCGTCCAGTTCAATATTGCGCCAAATACTGCCGCGGCGAGAAGTAAGGATACCAGTGGTTTTCCTTCAATGCGGCGATGTTTCAGAAGCAGCCCATCAAACAGATATAATCCTGCCACTAACACCGGCACCACAACTGCTCCATACGTCGCCACCCGTGTAGACAGCATCTGCATCGCCAAGCCCTGTACTCCCGCCAGCACAAGAATCCGTTTCTTCTTTGTGGTATCTGTCTCACTGAGATAGCAGTAATACACTAATGGCAATAACATGAACAACAGAATTCCAATGGTATTGCCTTCATTGAAGAAGAACTTGGATGCCAATGTTCTGGGGTGATACCAGTCATAGACCCCGGAAAACCAGGAGAAGAAATTCCCAACCGTATCGCCATAATAGGTAGACCGTGCGAACACATACATATCTCCGATTACGATCGGGATACTGATGATCGCAGAGCTCAGAAGTATCATGCGCTTCAGTTCTGTTTCATCAAAATGTTCATGATAACAAAGGTAGATCACCGCATACGGAAGGCAGAGCGTTAGTACATAGGTCAGTTCCTGGAACGCACTGAAATAGAAGTTGTCTGTCAGAAACAACCGCTCCACCAATGCGTCTGCAAGGCGGCAGTGAAGAATAAAGTAGACAAGGAATATCACGCCATAGACTGCAGCGATCACAAAGGTGCGCGGTTTCTTCTTTTCCCTCAGAAAAAATGACCACAGCACCAGAAACGGAAGCACAAGAAAACGGATCACAGTGGAGAATCTTGGAAGACCCAGGGCATCCAGCTGTTCAAAGAACAGATAATCCATGTCTATGATCGGCTGAATCAATACCAGCACAAAGATCAGAACATGAAGATGTGTTTCACTGAAAATCCGTTTCATAATTTTCTTATTTTACTGCATAAAGCCTTTGTAAAAAAGAGGAATGGTTTGCGTATCAAATGCGTCCTGTAAACGCTCTATTAATTCCTCCCGTGACACTGGCGCAATTGCCATGAAGGCAGAAATCGCCTCTTCCTGCGTGTCATCCGGACTTTCCATAATATTTTCAAGGATGTCCTTGAATTGCCTGATAAAGTGCGGATAGTGCGTCAGATAATATTCTCCCGCAGATCGATCGTTCCGCAGTAATTCTGCCGCACCCCAGGATAATGCGAGAAACTCAACAATCTGCTGACCTTTAAGTTCTTCTGACAGTTCCCGTCGGATCAATGAAGAAATCAGACCGCCGATAATCTTGTTCGCCTTCGGATCATTCATTGCGTCCACTGCTTCCAGAGCTTCATAAGACATATCAATCAGCCGATAATCTTCCGCTAAGATACGATTGTGATCCATAAAAGCTATTAACGCCCGGATATCATCAAGTGCCCATTCCGACTCGATTGCCGCATTCACCACATGTTCCATTTCATCTACGAATTGATATTCTTCCGTACTGGAAAGCTCATGCGACTTCAGTAACTTCATCAGCTCCTCTAAATCCTCATGGAATCGTCTGCGATCGGAATTGTAGATGTCTTCCCGCAGTTCCATCGCCCGCAGCGCATATACATAACTTCGATCCCATTCTCTGAGATCACTAAATGATTCCAGGAACTTCCGTTCTTCTTCCAACATCTTACGGATCATAGTTTCATGACCCTGTTCATGGAGAATCTGGGAGTAAATCATGGCATATACCTGTGCTTCTTGAGCTACCGGGCCATGCGCCTTCAGGAGGCGCTCTGCCATCGCAAGTTTTCCATTCGTTATAAGAGACGCCGCCTGGGCAAGCAATGCATAAACCGAGTTAGGGAAATCCCGGCTCAGGCTCTTTGCGAACCGGCTGGCGCGGTTTCCCCTTCGGCTTGTGCAAAGGGAGATCGTATAGACATATCGAACAATGCCATCGATCCGATCGTCATATTCATCCAGAAGATCGGAAGCCAGTGCCTGCGCTTCATCCATCTCCGAATCATAAAATCTCCGTAAAAGTAATCCAAGGTCAGACTGGATCTCCTCCGGATAGCCCTTCACAAACTCCTGCAGCCAGAGATATGGCGAACTGGTAAAGGTCAGCGCATCACAGCGTCGCTCCAGATAGCGTTTTGCGACTGTCTGGTTCGCAATTCCGCACTGATTCACAAGGTAATCCAGAATCTCCTGTTCACTGCGCTTGGGATCTTCAACTAACCGCAGCACGTCGCCCTGATATTCCTCCCAAAAAGCAGGATAGCGTTCCTGGATCAGATCAAACAGATGCGGATTTTTCTGATATTCCTGTAATACTCCCCAGCACAAGGGAAGATAGTCTCGTTCTGTATAATTCTCTTCCTCGCTCGCCGCCGTAGTAAGATCCATAAATGTCAAGAGAACATGGGAAATCTCAGGGTCTTCGTTTGCCATATAGCTTTCTATACTGCTGTAACAGCTGTTCAAAGAACCCGCATACTCCTGCATACGGCCAGAATCGCTAAGCGCATCTGCCAGCTTCTTGAAATATGGTCTTGCCCAAGGGGTCGGATTGATGATTTCGGAGAACTCAGGAATCTTATATGCCAGCATATAATCTTCTATTTTCTCTGGTTCAAACGTATTCAGATAGGTTGTTACCCGGTCGATATCCTCCGCAAGAAGATCCTCACGCTCCATGAAAATATCCTGTTCAAAACAGGACAGGAACAGTTTCATGATGGGAAGCCGATACGGTACAACTTCCTGTTTGATGAGAGTTGTCACCGCTTCCAGTCCTTCGATATAAGCCGCATGCCATGCGTCCTCTCCTGGGATGACCGATCTTATATCTGCCAGCGTATTGTAATAATCTACTGCGATCTGCGGAACCACTTCCACCTGCTTCAGCTCCTGTTCCGCAAGTTCATAACAATCTTCCTCAACATAAATCTTGGCGCGGGTAAGATGAACACGGGAATTCACATAAGGAATCGACTGAATCTCGTTCAGATTCTTCTCTGCTGCATCCGGCTCTCCCAGTTCAAGTAACGTCTCCGCGATCATCCAACGAACCATGCCGGTATCCTGATCATCATAGTGCGAAAGAAGCTGATGACAGCCCTCCAGCACCTCAATATGATTCTCAAAAAAGAAGTTGGTCAGGATAGTCCCATATTCCTGTTGATACTCTTGCGGTACAGCCGCAATTTCTTCATTTAAATCAATATCCAGTCGTTCCTCTATCATCCTTCAAACGCCTCCATGAACTTGTTTAACAATGCCTCGTTGGGGTATTCATATCCTTTCAGGAAGTACTTCATGTCATGAAGATCCCCAATGGAACATAACGCTGTCTTAAGCCCTTCGGTCAACGCCTCCTGACTGTTTTCTACCACCCAGCCCTGTTCCGGGGCAGTGATCTGCTCTCTGGCACCGCTGACCTCCGTTGCCAGCACCGGTGTTCCGACAATTAAACTCTCTGAGATAACTGTTGCGAATCCTTCATACAGACTGCTCGACACATAAAGATCCGCCTTCGCCATATCCGCATAGGGATTCTGACGGTATCCAAGAAAGACCACATTGTTCATGTTCATCTCTTTCACCATGGTGCGAAGCTTGTCTTCTTCCTCCCCACCCCCAATCAGATACAGTGTGTGGTGATTTCCTGAGAGATAGGTTTCATGACTTGCGATCAGAAGCCGATCAATACTTTTCTGGGGATGAAACCGGGCAACGGTAATGATATTGGGGCCATCCGTCCCATTGATTTCACTCCCATCATCTTCCTTCAGCGCTTCTTTAATCCGCTCGGTATCCATCAGATTGTGAATGGTAATCCCATTTGACACATGAAATACCGTTTCATAGGCAATCAATGCCTTCTCACTATCAGCGATATTCAGATCAATATGTTTTAATGCCTCCTGCACAAGCGGCATATGATTGCGGGAATAGTTACAGACACTGTAGTCGGTCAGTACCCAGTTGATTTTCCGTTTACTGTCGCCATAGGCGGTAAAGATGGTACAGAATCCTTCCTTCGCCGCAATTTCAACATCATACTGCTTAGTCAGAATCTTCTTACGCTCAGAGCGAATTTTATTTTTAATCAATCCGGTCTTCATATAGGTAAGCAGACGAAGTTTCCCAGCCAGATCTTTGAATTTCCGCTGTTGCCAAAGGAGTTCGAGTGACTGATCAACTTCACGAAAAAAAGCACTGCCTTCAATGACATGAACCCGGGAAGGAATTTCCTTCAGCAGCATTCCTTCCTTATGCAGAATCAGAAGATCAATTTCATATTTTTCTTCCGGAAGCGCAGCCATCAGTGTATTCAGTACTCTGGCCACCCCTCCCATCTGCATTTCATCATTTACGAATAATATCTGTTTCTTATCGGTCATATATCTTCAGCACCATCCCGTAATACTTGTTAGACAACAGCCGGTAAATCAGTTTCTTCCTGAATCCCGCATTACGCACGAAGGAACTGTTCATATAATCCGGAACCCGCTGAACCAGCTGATTCATGTTTTCCTTCAACAGTTCTTCCCGCTTCTTTGTATGTTCCATATCCTTGATCTTCAGGGTTGTAATATCGAGCCCGAAGATCAGATACATCTGTTCAATTTCCCTCTGTACCGCCGCTTCATTTCCGTGGTTAGTCACATACTCCTTCACCCGGTCAATCGCATCATAGATATGAAATACTCTGCGGTCCGTACTGTGCTGAATACTTCCAGAACGCTGGCGATAGAAATAAAGCGGTTCATCCACTTTCGTCACAAGCGAGCTTCGATAAATCTGAATCGGTACGGTCGCAAGATCTTCATACAGTTTCCCCACAGGAAACTGAACTTCCTGGAACAGTTCTGTTTTATATAGTTTATTGCATGCGCTGTTATTAATACGAATGAGATCCGGCTGCTCATGTATAGAAGACTGTTGAAAGACTCCTCCGGAGGAAAACTCCCGATGTCCATCCTCATAGACATATTCCATATCAGAAACAGAAATATCCGCACCGGATTCCAACCCCTTTAACAGCAGCTCCACATACTTCGGGCTAATCGTATCATCTCCGTCAATAAAACAGATATACTTTCCGTTCGCGTGTAAAATCCCATAGTTTCGCGCATCACTTAAACCACCATTTGGCTTATCGAGCAGTATTACCCGTAAATCCTTGTGTACATAGTCTTCAAGAATCGCCCGGCTTCCGTCCGTACTGCCGTCATTTACAGCCAGAATCTCAAGGGATTCATAAGTCTGCGCAAGAATACTGTCCAGACATTCCCTGAGGAACTGCTCGACGTTATAAACCGGAATTACCACTGTCACAACTGGCTGATTCATACAGAAACAAGTATAGCATGACAGGGATAACGTAACGGACTGGGAATCGCTCGATGATAGTGCAGTTGAAGTGAAATAGTGAACTTCACCTCAACACCTTTACAGGAATCAGCAGATCAAATATCACAGGTCATAATCTTTCCGTATATCAGTGAATACAGATTCTACTGATTTTGTTCTTCCTGCTTTCATATCCTCATATTCCTTATCCAATTCCGCATCCATTTCCACATCAGAAAGTTGGCTGGCATCCACCAGACCTGATCCAGGCAGTTTCATCTCATCCTGATGTTCTTGCCTTATCGCATAAGGACGTGAAGCTGTTTCTGACATCCACTTCATCACCAGCCAGTAATTCTGCTCTGATTTTGTTTTTGCACTTTGAATGCGAGTTGTGTAGCAGTTTGACCCTAACCGCCAATCTGCTCGTGTAAGCCCTTCTTCAATACAGCGAATCACTTCGGTTCGAAGCTGTGGATCAAATGAATGCTGTTCCAGCATGTGATATGCGACATCCTCATAGATCGGACAGTCAAATGTATTATCCAAGGAATGATATTTCATGGATATGGTTTCGGTTTCACTTAGCGTATCCAACAGATAGTATGGTGTATCCACCATAGCTCCTGTGTGAAGATAATAAAGAACCGCATTCTTATTCGTTCCATGACGAAGTATTCGCCCCAGACGCTGGATGCGCTGTCTTGTGCTGGAGGAAGAAGAAACCACAATCCCCGCAGACACCTCAGGGACATTCAATCCTTCATCCAGTGCCCTGCAGGTCACTAAGATACGATCATCTCCACTTCGCATGCGTTCCAAATAATATTTCTTCATTTCGTCGGAAAGCTCCGAGTGATAATGACCGACTCTTGTCGTCACTTCCGCTTTGATACGTGAGTAAAGAAACTCTGCCTGAGAAATCCGTTCGCAGAACAGGATAACCTGTTCCTCCGGTTTTAGTCGCTTCACCAGTTCTACCGCACAGCGAACCCTGTTTTCTGCCAGAAGAACGATTTTCTTCCGCATACGAACAAACTGGCAGAACAAAGCTTCCATCCCTTCTGGATCTTCCGTTTCCATAGAAGACAGAAAGTGAAACAGCTGTTCCACATTCATTACGCTGATCTCGGGATATGCCTTGCGCAGTTCATTATAGAGCTTGCGGATTCTCTGATCCAAGGAGGCATAATTCCGCAATTCTTCCGGAGATAATTCAACGCTTACCTGAATCAATGAAAATGGGGAAACTGTGCCATCTTCAGCGGCCTGCTTTGTATCATAGGTATAAATTAGGTCACCAAGAGAAGGCACAAGCACTTCATTGAAATTGGAATGATATGGGGTAGCCGACATACCTAAGGAATGATACATACGTTCATCAAAGTCGGGATGATTCAAGAATGAAAAGATCAGTCGGTTAGATTCGCCGGTATAACGATGACATTCATCGCAGATCAGGAACTGATGGATACCACGTTTCATATTTTGAATCATATGGCGGGAAATGGTGTATCTGGCAGAATTAATCACATAAATCATGAACAGGCGGTCTGGATCCTGCTTCAGTTCTCCCTGCCACATGCCAATATCATGAATATCCAGATTCGGAAATATCCTCAGGATTTCCTTTTTCCATTGCGATGCCAGGGCACAGGTGGGCACTACAATGCGAATCTGAATCCGATCCGCATAGTTCTCCATCAAAGAAGCAGCCGCATAGAGGGCAAACCACGTTTTCCCCGCTCCGGTAGCCACATGAATGATTCCTTTGGTATGGTTCGCTTTCCAGATGTCCATGCATTGATTCTGCCAGGGATATAATTCCATGGCGAAAGTATAGCACAGCAATGCAGGAACAACATTTTCCCGATATAATATGTCCAGTACAAGGGGAAAATATTATGAACTATGAAAATCTGTATGAAGAACTGACCACTACTGAAAAAGACCTTTCATCCGCCATCAAAGACATCCAGAAGTACTCAAAGCAGATCATAAAGAGTACGCAGACTGGAGATCTCAAAGACATTGATAAGGCGCTTAAATCTCTCAAATCTGCACTTGATGCGACGAGGGACTCCTATAAGGAAATCAAATCCTCTGTGGATGGATTCGATCGGTTTGCTTATATCAATGACGGACAATTTTCTGATCAGATGCTGGAAGAATGCAAACTCCAGGGAGTTGATGCCAAAGATCTGGGTGGACTCACCTACGAACTGTTTCCAAACAAGGTTTCCATTAACAGTGAAACATTGGATATTACAGTAGATAAGAAGAAATACTCCTACCTTCGTCCCAAGGCATTGGTAGAAACCATCAAAGCCGGGCAGGAAAAACTCAAGAAGGAACCATTTAATGCGGATCGGTTTATCAATGAACTCGCTGATGCGTATGATACCGTGATTCTCCGCGGTAAGAAAAAGTCACCTTCCGCAGAAGTTAAGCTTTCTGATGTCTATCTTCGTATGGCACCTACCGCCAGAGCCAAAAAGGAATATGACAAGCAGACGTTCGCGTTTGACCTTGCGAGATTATATGCCTCTGATGTACGTTCCACAAAAGATGGACGCGCATTAAATCTCAGTACCAGCCGTGATAATAAGAATGCGATTCGGTTCCTTGATCAAAATGGTCACGAACAGTATTACGCATTGATCAGTTTCATCTAATCAGAAAGGAGTTTACTTCATATGATTCAATCCTCTTCCGGAGATGGGTTTCTTCTTGAATTTCTGGATGATATGTACCTGAAGGATTTTATTGCCAAAGGCGGCAGTAAGATCAAATTTGTTACCGGTCGCCCAGGTTCCGGCAAAACATATTTCCAGAACAAGCTTTCTGAAGCCGCGAAACAAGACGGCTATGTTGTTGTGAGTCTTTCAGCGAAACAGGTATGGCTGAATGATTTTAAGGAAGTATATCTGGCAGTTTTATCGAAATTGAACTTCGATTCTCTGATTCAGGACTGTGCTAAGGAGCTGATCCGGAAACTGGATTATGATCCAGATTCCATTCCTGAAGGTCAGCGATTCATTGACTATCTGGCTTCTCATGATGAAGCGAACATTCTCACTAAAAGGGCGCTTCGGGAAGAACTGTCCCGTCAATTCCTTCAGAATCCCCTGCTGGACAACAATTTCGCTTCCATCTGCGCACAGTTGACCGCAGACATTCTCGGGCATCCAACCATGGAGGACGGAGATAAAGATATTCTTTACCGCTGGCTGAATGCGGATAAGACCGTGAAGCTGACAGAACTGAGAATGCTGGGTCTTGCGCCGGTGCGCATCACTAAGTTCAATGCCCGGCATATGTTGCGATCACTGGCTGAAATGATCCGTATTGGCGGAAATGCCGGATTGATTGTATTGGTGGATGATCTGGATATTCTGCAGGATAACAGTGGATTGGAAGAACTTCATTACACCAAAATGAAGCGTGACGATACATATGAGTCCATTCGTCAACTGATTGATGATATCGACACCATGCGCAGCCTCATGTTTGTGTTCGCCTTCGACCGCGCACTCATGGATAATGAGCGGGAAGGTCTGAAATCCTATCAGGCACTATGGATGCGAATTCAGAATGAAGTATATGCGGAACGAATGAACCGGTTCTCCGATATTCTTGATCTGGATCGTCTTGCGAACCAGGTCTATGACTCAGACTATATCCTCGAAATGTCTCTGCGCTTTGCAGAGGAAGCAGAGCGCACTTCTCGAAATGCAATGATTCTGGACGATGAAGCCATCCGCCAAATCATTGAAAAAGCAAAATTCGGATCCACTGGTCTTCCAGAACTGATCCGCAAAGCTACACTGGAAGGAGAATCAAAATGAGCCAGTTTGAATCCAGACGTGTCATCGAAGCACTCCGTTCAGGAATTCCCTCACGTATCGTAGGCCAATACTTTACTGGAACACGGGAAAAGCTCCTCTCCTCCATTAATGATAATATTCAATCCGCAACCGAAGGATCTTCTTCCGGAATGATTATTACCGGGAAATACGGAGAAGGAAAAACCCATCTTCTCAATACCGTATTTTCTGCTGCAGGAAATAAAAATCTGGTTGTTTCCATTCTTCCACTCAGTAAGGAGACTCCCTTCGATAAGCTTCCAGTGATCTATCAGAAACTTATGGCGAATACTTACCTTCCCAATCGGGAACAGCCAGGGTTCTTGCATGAGTTTGAAGACAAGATGCAGGATAGCCGATTTGCGGCAGATCTGATCCTGTTTGCGTCTACTTCCCTTTCCTGCAATAAGCTTTCCTTTCTTCTGAAAAACCACACGAAAGAAAAAGATGCGGAAGAAATCCATAAACTGCAGACAGATCTTCTGGGTGATTTCATTTCTAACCCAGAACTGAAGAAGCGCTATCGTCTGCTGTTTAAAGAAACTCTTAAGTTCAATGAAAACTTTGCAAAAACGAAGCACATTCTCGATTACTTTGAGTTCATGAGCTATCTGTTTTTGAAATTAGGGTACGATGGATGGGTAATTCTCTTTGATGAAGCGGAATTGATTGGCAGAATGAGTAAAAACCCCCGCCTGAAGGCATATCAGAATATGAATTTATTCCTGAATCCGGCCAAGACACTACACTCAACCTTTACATTATTCGCATTTACTTCTTCCTACACTGAAGATGTGATTGAAAGCAAACACGATTTCGAAAATCTGGAAGCTGTTTATCCAGAGGGTAATCCAGCAATCAAGTCTTCCTTGAATGCAATCCTAAAGGCGCCACAGCTTCAGCCACTGAATAACCAGGAAATCCGCAAAGTGATTGATACAATCATTCAGATTTATGCGGATGCATATAACTGGACTCCGGAAGTTTCCTCCGAAGTCATTCAGAAACAGACAGACAGTTCCGGATTTCTACTTCGCACAAAGCTCAGAACCTGTATAGAAATACTGGATCAGCTTTATCAGTATGGGGAATACGGAACGATCCATACCGGTCAATTATCAGAAGAAGCATATGAGGAAGATATCCCAGATCTGAATCAGGAATCCGTGGAATAAGCAATTCCTTTCCAAAATAGACAACAACTCATAATTGTAATGAATCGCAAAAACAGGATATCTGCAGTGATAGGAACTGAAGATATCCTGTCTTTTGTTTTGAAATAACCTGGGTTTGAGATCGATTCCGGCAGCTGCCAGAACTGCAGCGCATCATCGGAGCTAACTTCTTCCCCCTGATAATGCGAAAAGGATTACCCCAGCTTCTACCAGTGCCAGGAAAGGAACACCTACCGCAAACAGGGGCTTTCTGGTCTTATGGTGGAAGAAGCGCATCCCAAGATATGCCCCGGCACCACCTCCAAGTACTGCGCAAAGAATGAGCACCGATTCCGGAATTCTCCACATTCCCTTACGGGCACGCTGTTTATCCACCCCGTAAAGAACAAACGCAAACAGATTCACTACTAATAGGATCTTAAGCACAGCGGATCTCCACCCGACTTCCCGACAGTGTTCCGTCTTCCTTCAGTTGTTTGGAGACAAGAATCTGATTGGGGATCTGTTCTTTCAGCTCTTCCACATGAGAGATAATTCCCACAAGCCGATGGCTTCCTGACAGACGTTCCAGTACTCGAATCGCTGTACGTATCGTATCAGTATCCAATGTGCCGAAGCCTTCATCGACAAACATTGCGTCAATTTCAATGCCAGCCTGACTCTGCACTTCATCACTGAGTCCAAGCGCCAGCGCAAGCGATGCCAGGAATGACTCTCCGCCAGAAAGGGAACGGACGCTCCGTTCTTTACCGGTATACTTATCCGTCACATTCAGTTCCAATGCCTCATGAACTTCTGTATTCCGATTTCTCGAGCGAATCAATGCGTACTGCCCATCCGACAGAAAGTGAAGCCGTTGATTTGCACGATCAAGAATACGATCAAAATAGGCAGTCTGTACATATTCTTCCAGGGTGAGTTTTTCCTTGTCTTCCAGATTGGAATCTGCCGCATCTGCCAGCTTTTCTATCCAGGATTTCCGCAGTACTGCCGCATCCAGTTCCTTCTGGGTTCGCATCAATGAATTGATTGCGGCTTTATTAATTCCCATTCGAACATTGATCTGATCCCGTTCCTCTCGAAGATCTCTGAGGTGAACCCGAAGTGTTTCAAGATTCATTCGATCTTCTAACATCTGTTTTTCAAGGGCTGTCTGATCACTGGTTCCGCTTTCTTCCAGCGTACGGAATACTTCATCCCGACCTGCTAATGCGGTCATCAATTCCTTTTCCGCTTCATCCAATGTTTCTTTTTTCGCCTTCAGTTTCTTTTCATACACACTGATTTCATGTTCAAGACGCAGTGCTTCCTGACGGGCACCCTTCTCTTCATTGAAATGCAGTGTCTCCCTCAGCTTCGAGGCCGCTTCCTGTTCATAAGATGCTTTATGACGGAGGGTTGCGGTACGCTGATCCTTTTCCGTAATTTCCCGGGCAAGATGTTCCAGGCGGGAACGTATCTGAGGAATGGACTCCGTCAGCTCATTCAGACGATCCTTCCGGCCCCGATACAATTCAAGATCCACTTCTCCTTTATCTTTGGCAATCTGAAGATGATGGAGGTGGGCATGAATCTGGTTCAGAGATTCTTCTGATACTTCTTCCATTTCCGCTGCTTTAAAGGCTTCCTCCGCTTCTTTGAGACAAAGGTCAATCCGTTCTTTTGCCGCATGAGCATGACGAGCACTCAACTCTGCGGTATCACGTGCATCATTCATGGAAGTCTCTGCTTCATGAATCCGCTCTTCACTTGGGGTTCCAATGGATTTATATGCCGGATGCGGGTGTTCCAATGAGCCGCATACTGGACATGGTCTGCCCTCGATTAACTGCTCCGCAAGGATTCCTGCCTGACCCGCAAAGTAGGCACCCATAATCGCATGATATTCTTCCGAACGCTGCTCATATTCTGCAGCAGTGTCCTTTAACTGCTCGATGGATTCTTCGTAATGTGTCTGAGCGCCAATCAAAGCGTTATAACGCTCTACGGCCTGATTACATACCGCCATCACCCGCTGAATCTCACGAATATGTTCTTCCGCAAGAACGAAATTGACATCTGATCCCTGTAAGGACTGATGTTCTTCCTCTTCCTGCAGCAACTGATCTTTCAGCTGTACGGACTCTTTTGTGACTTCAGAGATTTCCTCTTCCAGACGATTGGCTTCCGCCAAGGATTCGGATGCGATCTGTTCCATCCGGGTTAATTCCATATATTGAGGAATGACCCGGTTCAATGCGCTGAGAGATTCTCGGAGTTCATGAATTCTGGAAAGCTGTTCTGGCGTTTCAAGTGCCCCAACCGCTTCTCTTGCGGCATTGCGGGCACGAGTCAATTCAGGAAGACGGGCACTTGCCTTATTGAGGTGTTCAAAAATCTGAAGCTGCTGCTCCCCTTTGGCAAGAGAATTGCTTAACCGCGTTGCCTGACCTTCTGCGTCTTTGATCTGTTCTTTTCGTTTTTCCAGGGTATAACTGTCTTCCACAACAATCTGTTCGGCGAGCGCGATCCCAGCTCGGGTGCTCTGTTCAAGCTGTTCCTTACGGGAACGTAAAGGACTCTCCTTTGCACAGATTAACGAATCCAGTGTCCGTTCGATATCGTGATTGTGACTGTTGATCTCATTGGTCAGGCGAACTTCTTCTTCCCGCAGTTCCTTCTGTACTCTTTGATAGGGATCGGTATGAAATAACTGCCGGAAGATCTCATTCCGCCCAGAGGTATCCGCGACCAGAAGCTCCTGGAAGCGGCCCTGGGCAATCATAACAATCTGGGTAAACTGTTCCGCCGTAAGCCCAAGTAGTTCATGAATCTTATGATCGGTTTCTTCCACACCTTCTAATACTGTTTCATCCGGCATTGTAAGTACTGCCCGCCCCTCATGACGGATCTGATGAAGAGTACCGTTGGGATTCATTCGTTCAAAGGTATACTCTGGGCTACGTTCCACACGGAAAACCTGATTCTGAAATTCAAACTGCAGAGAAACACAGGTTTCCTGATCTTCATCCGCATACTGACTCCGCAACATTTCCGGACGGCGGGAGGAAGAACTCGTTTCTCCATAAAGCGCATAGACAATCGCATCAAACAGCGCGGTTTTTCCAGCACCGGTATCCCCCGCCACAAGATAAAGACCATGGTCCCCCAACAGTGAAAAATCAATTGTGACTGGTTCGGAATACGAACCGAATGCGGATAATTCCAGTTTCAGCGGTCTCATTTCTCTTCTCCGAACGCTTTGGCGATAAGTTCATTCATATATTGTGACTGCACGAAGGAGAGCTTCTCCCCGGTGCGGTCCTCATAAAACTCCTGAAACAGTGCCTGCGGCGCTTTCAGGTTCAAAGTTCTCACTTCCGTCAACATGCCATCCTTGAGATCCACATGAATTTCCGTCTTTCCTCTCAATCGAACCCGTCCATCCGCATAGGAAACCCCCATCACATATGGATATTTTTCCTTCAGAGCATAGATCGCATCTGGAATTTCATCCGTTTCTTCAAGAATGATATTCACATAGGAGTCCCGATACTGGTCGCACATCTCCTTACTGATCAGGTCATTAAATGTTCCGGATATCTGTAACATATCCTTTTCAGGTGTTAATGCGATAGTACTGATACGGAAGGTGCCCTTTTCTTCCAGCGTAAGCAAGGTAAAGGACTTCTCCATTCCGATTTCTGCGATGGAGTAATTCAATGGTGCTCCACTATAGCGGATTGTCTCGCTTCCTACTGCCTGAGCGGTATGAATATGTCCCAGTGCTACATAGTCATAGCCCTGAATTACTGACACATCCACAGCTTCCTTACTGAGGGAAAGGTAATCCTCCGGTCCCCCTTCAATTACCGTCACCCCTTCAAAATACTGGTGGGCAATTAATATATTTCGCTCTTCCAAGTCCAGCTTTGCCGTTGAAAGGGCATAGCGCATCGCATCAGTAAAGGTTTCTACAGGCGCATCTTCTTCTTTACGATAACGATTTATCATGGCTGGGGTTATATAAGGCAGACACCAGACATGAAGCGGTCCGTATCGATCCAGCATATCGATACATTCCATCGCTCCGTTCCATCGTCCGCATACATGAATATCCATCGCTTCAAGCAACCCTGCCCCATAATCGATCAGATCACCATTATCATGGGTTCCGGCAATCATGAAAACTTCAATATCTGCGGCACGAAGTGAGGTAAGAAATTCATTCAGAACTTCCATCGCCTCTGCTTCCGGAACTGAAGAATCATAAATATCCCCTGCCAGGATGACAGCGTCAACTTCTTTTTTTATTACCTTTTCAACGACCTGTTCCAAAACCTTCCGCTGATTTTCAATCATGGAATAGGAATGAACTTTTCGTCCCAGATGCAGGTCCGCAAGATGTGCAAACTTCATGGCTTTTATTATATCGCAAAGAACCGCCCGCTCTTTATAAAACAACTGCGGCAGACGCTCTTGTCTTACCGCAGTACGCTTCTTATTCCGTTACAGTATTCAAATCCACTTCAGGAAGTGCCGATTCCATTGCCTGACACGCCTCGGCAGGAGAAGGATCCGAAGATTCCTCGTTCGACTCAGAAGAAGACGATTCAGTAGGGGGTTGTTCGCTGGATTCAGGCGATTGGGATGGCTCCTGAACTGGCTCTGTAGTTGAAGAAGGAACCGGAGAAGAAACCGCTGGACTTGGAGTGGACGTCTCCTTTGGCTCTTCTGTTTCTTCATCTTCTTCCTTAGTATCGGAAGATGGAGAGGCATACGCTTCAAACTCCGCTGAAGAAGGATCTTCTTCAAATTCCGCATTCGTTAACGGATCGGTTTTGATCAGACCATCCGGTACACCAATGATGTTTGGAATCGATGCGAGCGGCTTTGGA
>JAFUGM010000035.1 GCA_017469355.1 Solobacterium sp.
ACTTCGAGTATTCCAGCAGGATATTAAATTGTCACAATTGAATACCAAGCTTCAAAAGCTGGCACAGGACTCTGCCATATTCCAGGCAGATCAGAAAAAGGATGATTCCGAAGAATCATCCAATTAGTCTTCCTTGAAGGTTCCTAGCTTCAGGTGAATCAGTTTCGTTAAACGGTCTTTGACGTAATCGCCATTGCCGTTTTTTATATTGCGGTATACCGATTCAGCGTTACGGTAAGCAGTCACCATGGGATGACCGAATCCCATGATCCGGTTACGAACCTGTTCGTATCTGGTATCTGGGAATACGTACTTGGGGTGGATTAATGGAAAGGTGAGTTCATACCGTTCCATATCGAATACTCGACGAATTCCTTTGGGAAGGTTATTGATATCTGTCGCATGGGCAGCACTTGGATCACAACCAATATTGGTGATCATGTTGCGCTTGGGTATGATCAGAAGTTGATGCTGGGCATAGATCATAAGATTCATGAAGAACTCCCCACCGGGAATATGCCCATCATATTCTCCGTTTTTCGCAACACTGGCAATCTGGTCTTTATGGGCAGGAATGATTTCAGAAGCGGCTTCTTCTAATAATCCTAAGGTATAGGCATCCTCTCCGAATGCGTAGTCATAATACTGGTCATAGGTGCGTTTCCAGAACGCATGACCCCAGATACTTCCATAACGGGAAAAGAAGTAGTCTGACGTCACTTCTTTGGATATTCCTTCATGATTCATTCCGCAGATCGCATAAATGCGGGTATCATCTTTATATTTTTCCAGAAGTTCTGCACAATACTGGAAAAAACTGACGGAAGGCAGGATATCATCTTCCAGAAAGATGGATCGATCCACATGGGACCAGACAAATTCGTGCATCTTCTTGATAGAGCCATAGGTACCAAGATTTGTGTCGCTGTAATAACGATAAATCGTACAGTTCCAGTCTACTTCCTCTTCATACATCTTTCGATTGATGTCAATCAATCGCTTCTCTTCTTCCGTTCTTCCGCCATCTGACATGATTAAAAGCGTGCTTGGGCGTGCTTCACGGATAATCTCAAATTGTTTTCGTTGCGCATCCGGACGGATCCACAGCAGTACCGTTACCGGAACATCTACCAGATAATCTTTCATATAGAAGTATTATATCGTTTGGAGATTGAGAAAGGATATAATAAACAGGTGGAAAAACAACGCGTATCTTATCTGGATAATCTTCGTGTTCTCCTGAGTTTGGAAGTTGAGCATATCGAACATTTGATCCACGTGGCTTAACGGCCACGTTTTTCATGTCAATATATTTTAATTTTGTGTATAGCGGACTCTAGCGTACTGTGCTATAATCCTCTCAGGAGTGATTTCGTATTATGTCGATTAATATTCGTGAAACTAAAAAGAATGGCCGCCCATACTTCGCCGTCTTCGATAACTATTGGGATGCGGATATGCATCGATCCCGCCAGAGGGTCATTAAAACACTTGGATATCTCGATAAATACATGCCCGACTTCGATTCTGATGATGATGTCGCACGGGAAGAAGCAGAGGCTCTTGCTCGTAAACGGGTAAATGAGCTTTATCTTGAAATCAGAAAGGAATATGAGAAGCCTGAGATTGAACACATTCAAGCTGATCTCTCTGAACATATGGAAGTCGGTACTTCTGATCTCAAGAATGTCGGCTATGTCCTATTCAAGCTGCTATATAAAGAACTTGAACTTGATAAGTTCTGGAAGAAATGCGCCTCTGGCAGAAAATTCACTTACAATCCTGACAAGATTTTCCAGTTGCTCGTTTATTCCAGAATCATTAATCCGGGATCCAAGAAGTATACCTATGAGAAACGAGGCAGACTGTTCGAAGATTTTGGGGAGTTTACACTTGATGACATCTACCATGCATTAGACTTCTTTGATGAACATGAAGAAGAACTACAGCAGTGGCTTTACGAACACTCTGTTACGAAATACAAACGGGATGTTAAAGTCGGCTACTTTGACTGCACGAATTACTACTATGACATTTCCAAACCTGATATAGATGAATTGGATGAAGACGGTAATGTCGTTCTTAAGCGCTATATCAAGATGGGTCCAGAAAAGAATCACCGCAGAGATCCAATCGTTGAGTTTGGACTGCTCATGGACAAGTCACGAATCCCTCTTGCCTTCACTGTCTTTCCAGGTAATGAATCCGAAAAGGTAAATATGTTACCTGTCGTAAACCGTGTGCGTACACAGTATCAGATGGGAAGAATGATCGTTGTGGCAGATCGAGGACTGAACACCTCGGACAATATCTATCTGCTCAACGGGAAGAATGACCATGATAATAACCCAAGAGATGGTTACGTGTATGGCCAATCTGTTCGTGGGGCTGACTCTGAGTTTAAGAAATGGGTATTGGATCAGGAGGGATATATCGATACATCGCTTAAGGATATCGACCCAAGCTTTGATGAAAACGATCAATCAGGAGATGTTGTGTTCCGACATAAGTCTCGTACCTATCCCAGGAAGATCTACATTAAACGAAAAAAGAATAACGGAAAGGTAGTGAAACAGACAATTACCGTAGATCAGAAACAGATGGTCTACTACTCAGCCAAGTACGCAAAGAAACAGAAACTGGAACGGGATTGTGCTGTTGAGCGGGCGAAAGACTTAATCGCTCACCCGAAGAAGTATGACAAGGTATCTGCCAAAGGTGCTTCCGGTTATGTCATGAATATCTCATTTAACAAAGATACTGGTGAAGTAATGGGAAAGAACCTGTTGTTGGATGAAGAGAAAATAAAGGAAGAAGAAAAATATGATGGATACTATTCCATCGTAACGAGCGAACTGAAGATGTCAGATATTGAGATGCGGGAAATCTATCGAGGTCTCATCCATATCGAGCATACCTTCCGAATCACGAAATCTGAGCTTGATACTCGCCCGATCTTCGTGAAGACAAATGAGCACATAGATGCGCACTTCACAGTATGCTTTACAGCACTGTTGTTGATTAGACTGCTGGAAAAACGCCTTAACGAGAAATATCCAGTTGGACAGATATTGGATTCCGTAAGGCAGTATGACGCAGCGTTATTCGACAAGAACATCTGGACATTCACTTATTATGATCAGATTCTGAAAGACTGTGGCGAGTCATTCAATATTGATCTATCCCTCAAATTAAGGAAGCGGGATGATATCCGCCACCTTCTAAAATACTGATAATTCAGGCCTATCCAGAATAACCTTCTGGTACGCTAGGCAGACAAAACGCCGAAGAGCGCATTACTAAGCACTTTCCGGCGTTTTTACTTCAAAACTTGAGATTATATCGTTTGGAGATTGAGAAAGGATATAATAAACAGGTGGAAAAACAACGCGTATCTTATCTGGATAATCTTCGTGTTCTGGCGGAACTGGCTGTGATAATGATTCATGCATCGGCGCAGAACTGGAATTTACTTTCTCCCAATACACTGGCATGGAATGTTTTTAATATTACTGATGGTCTGTCCCGCTTTGCGGTACCCATATTTTTCGCAATCAGCGGCATTTTGTTTCTTGACCCAAAACGTGAAGTTTCCAGGAAGAAGTTGTATTCAAAGAATCTATTTCATCTGGTTACAGCTTATGCGGCATGGAGCTTGTTCTATGCACTTCTATATGGAGTTCGCTATGGATGGTCTCGTCCGGAAATCCTTCATGCGTGGCTGGTAGGACCATATCATTTCTGGTTTTTACATGTGATGTTCGGGTTCTATCTTCTTGTTCCACTTTTACGAAATATGGCGGTCTCAATGAAATGGGTGAAGCGTATTCTCCTGTTACTTTTTCTTGGGAGTGGTATTACTTATGTTTCACATGATACTGGTTGGCAATATCTTGTCTATAGTTTGGATCTTGGGTTCTATTTCTTCCTTGGATATTATCTTCATTCCGTGGAACTGAGTGTTTCTCAGCAGCACATCTGTTATGGAATTGGAATTATTGGTGCAGTACTTACCATCCTGTTGACTGTAATCATTTCAACGTGGAATGGGGAACCGAATGGAATGTTTCTTGAGTACCTCAGTTTCAATGTCATGATGGAGTTTCTTGGAGTGTTTACATTTGGGAAGTATCAGCTATCAAAATTTCATTCCCCCAGTATCAAAAAAAGGGTAGGGATCCTTTCCGATCTTTGTTTTGGAGTGTATTTAATTCATGTGGTGATTCTGGATGCCTTACATATTGTTGGGATCACTACGTTATGGATTCATCCGATTGTGGGAATTACAGTTGTATTCGTTTTTACTTCGGTATCTTCCTTTTTCGCCTCCTGGATATTACATAAAATACCAGTGGTGAAACAGTATTTTGTTTAAGGGCAGAGGAGATAGCTCATGAAATCTATGAAGCGCATAGCCTTGGGTATCACTTCACTTTGTCTGATGATTTCCTTTTCCGTAAAGGTGGTACGTGCGGAGGAAGTAGAAAATGCCTGGGATGAACAGACAAGAGTTCACCTGCTTCGAAGAAAAGTGGCTACTGCAGTGAATGTATATACTGATGGCATTGCCGATGACATTACCCATGAAGAAGGAGTCATTGATGATGTGATCTATGATATCCTTCGGGTCACTCCCAGTGAACATACCTTCCTTCAGGTGGATTACAGTGAAACTCCAAAGTATGTGAATGAGATGAGAGATCCTGATACAATTGCCCGAGGCTATCAGTATGCGGGAGGAATCAATGCCGGATATTTTTCCAATACAGAAGATAACTATGGCCGGCCTGTAGGTGCGGTACGCAGAAATCATGCCTGGACTTCCTGGTATGGAGAAGAGAATACCCCTGCCTATGGCAATGGCTTCGCCACTGCTTATATTGATGACGAAGATCTCACACTTCGCTACCATGGATGGGCCAACGGAATGTGGAATGGGGATACGTTCTGGCAATGGTGGACTGGATATACGATGGAAGAAGCGTACGCGGTATCCGGATCCTTCACCTATTATGCGGATGGCGTACAGCAGGATATTACCCATGGGGATCATGGGGAGATTGATTATCGTACATTTGGAAGAGCGGTTACGATTCTTGCGCAGAAGATGGATCATCAGTATCTGTTAATTACTCTCTATGGGACGGTGGAAGAGGAACGCATTGTGGAGTTCCTTGGAGAACTTGGAGTTTGTGAAGCGATACGTCTTGATGGAGGTGGCTCCACCCAGATGGTATATGAAACGGACCTTGTACGTGAAACAGAACCTGAATTATCCTGGACAAAGGAATCAATCGAAGAGGATATGGATAACCCCATTGGCTATGTGAGTGTTCATGTGGATAAGTTGCGTGTTCGCTCTGGACACCAGACCACGAGTCTTGCGAAAGGGGAAGCGGTAAATGGAGAACGCTATCAGGTTTATGATATCTATGAGGATGGAACCTATACCTGGTACCGGATCGGAAACCGGCGATGGATTGCGGGAACAGATGACTGGGTGACCTATGAGGAGATTGTGCTTCTTGATAAAACTCAGGAAAAAGAGAAGTCATTGACCGTCACGGTTCTTGTGGAGAATCTGAATATCCGTGATGGTGCAGGTATTGATCGGTCAATGATTGGAGTGGCTGTTAATGGAAAAAGCTATCAGGTTTATGAAACAATCCAGAACCAGGGATATACCTGGTATCGGATTGGTGAACAAGAATGGATTGCAGGAAACCCGGATTGGGTCAAAGTAACGGAGGAATAACAATGTCAATCTTTGAAAATAAGGTGTTGGTGATTACCGGAGGTACCGGGTCATTTGGAAACGCAGTAGCGAAGCGCTTCCTGAATACGGATATCAGAGAAATCCGTATTGTCTCAAGAGATGAAAAGAAACAGGATGACATGCGGCATCTGTTTCAACAGAAAGACCCATCCACTGCGGATAAGCTGAAATTCTATATCGGAGATGTAAGAGAGTACCGTTCGATTGAAGGTGCCTTTAAAGGGGCGGATTATGTATTTCATGCGGCGGCACTGAAACAGGTGCCAAGCTGTGAATTCTATCCGATCGAAGCAGTAAAAACCAATGTACTTGGATCAGATAATGTTATTACCGCATGTGTGGAACATCACATCAAAAAAGCAATTTTCCTGAGTACGGATAAAGCAGCCTATCCGATTAATGCGATGGGAATGACAAAAGCATTAATGGAAAAGAATGTGGTAGCACGCTCCCGGCAGATGCAGGAAGGGGATCCGGTACTGTGTCTTACCCGTTATGGCAATGTCATGGCAAGCAGAGGAAGCGTAATTCCGTTATTCTGTGAGCAGATTGAATCCGGTAAACCGATTACCATCACAAATCCAGAAATGACGCGATTCATGATGACATTGGAAGATGCGGTGGATCTTGTGCTGTTTGCGTTTGAACATGGGGAACAGGGTGATCTGTTCGTACAGAAGGCGCCAGCTGCCACCATTGACACTCTCGCAAAGGCAGTACTCGAACTGAAGCCGAGTAGTGCTGGAATCAATTACATTGGAACACGTCATGGGGAAAAGTTATTTGAAGTTCTTGTGACAACGGAAGAAATGGTGCGTTCGGAAGATCTAGGCGGGTATTTCCGCATTGCGGCGGATAACCGCGATCTGAATTACGATAAGTACTTCACTAAGGGTAATAATAAAGTGGAACAGGCTACAGAATATGACAGTCATAATACCGAACGCCTGGATGTCGAAGGAATGAAACAGCTGTTATTGAAACTGGATTTATTTCAATGAAATCTGTGCAGATCACCAATTCCAGTTCCGGAAGTATCGGGATGATTTCTCGATCTATTAGTGAAGCTCTCAAGGGAGCTGGGATAGAAAACCGAATTTATATTACCTATCAGGCCCCAGTTGGAACGGATACATTTAAGTATGCCTCGGATCGGGAAGTGAAATGGAATTCTCTGAAGTCCCATGTGTCAGGAAATTATGGGTTTCATTCCCGCAGGATAACGGAGCGCTTAATCAATGAACTGGAGTCTTACGCACCAGATCTTGTGCATATTCATAATATTCATGGTCATGATGTAAATGTTGAGCTTCTGTTTCAATATCTTCAAACAAAACAGATTCCTGTTATCTATACATTTCATGACTGCTGGGCATTTACCGGATATTGCCCACATTATGCTTATGCGGGATGCGAACAATGGAAAACGGAATGTAATACCTGTCCGATACGGAAGCGTTTTTCCTTTTTCTTTGACCACAGTTCGTTGAATTTTCAAAAGAAGCAGCGCACATTAGAACCAATGAATCAACTGACGATTGTAACCCCCAGTCAATGGATGAAGGATCAGGTCGGTCAGTCATTTCTGCGTGACAAACAGGTTACCGTGATTCCTAATGGAATTGATCTACAAGTATTCCATCCGGCTTCCTCAGATATAAAAAAGGAACTCGGCATTACGAAACAATATGTCCTATTGAATATTGCGAATCAGATTTCTTCACGAAAAGGGTATGACGATCTTGTGGAACTGTCTGCACGGCTCCCAGAGGAGTTTCAGCTAGTAATGCTAGGCTTAAAGGAACAGGAGATCAGTGAACTCCCTGAAGGTATTTTGGGCCTTCAGCGAGTGAGTGATACAGAAACACTAGTGAAACTGTATTCCATGGCTGATGCGTTTGTGAACCCGACGCATGAAGATACCTTTCCGACTGTGAATATCGAATCCATCGCATGCGGAACACCTGTGGTGACGTACCAAACGGGTGGGTCACCGGAGATTATCGATGCGAATACTGGAAAGGTTGTAAAGGAATATGATGTGGAGGGGCTCACAACCGCAGTTATCGATGTAGCGGAACATACCGCGGATTACAGTGCGGCATGTCGGGCTCGAGCGTTAGCGTTGTTTGATAAGGAACGATGCTTGAATCGTTATCTGGAATTGTATAAACAATTGTTGAATCACTAGTTTTTATGGCTTCGGATTTGCAGGATAACTAATCCTGCACAAAGCAGGATTCCTGCAATTGTGCAGGTTTTTCCGATGTTTAATCCTTTGGGTGAAAACCACATCTGAATATCGTTTTCTCCTGCCTCTACCGCAATACCTATCATCCCGCCATTGACCGAATAGGTGTTTGTTTTATGTCCATTAACCGTGACAGTCCAACCTTCATCAAAGGGGACGGAGAGTACCGCAACACCGGATTCACTGGTCAATAGCCCGGCGGAGACATGATTTCCTTCCGCATAGGCGCTGTAACACTGTACTTCTTCATTTCCTATGAGTGATTTGAGCTCTTCATAGTCACGTTCCTTACAGATAATGGTACTTGTGATCTCGGAACTCAAGGAAGGGTCATAGTTTTTTTCGTTCATAATGGAACGATAGGTTTTTCCAAGATTGATATAGTCCTGGTTTAAATAGACATTCCATGTATCGGCGTAATGCCCAATCAGTTCTCCATGAAGGAAGGGAGAGGGCTGATCCGCTCCGGTAATCGCATATTTTGTGGAGACAAGATTCATGATATATGGGTTTTGGATATTGAATGTCCAGGGAAGGTAGTCAATCACCTGTTCGGGATCCAGTGCCACAAGATCATTTGTACTTGCAAGATACGTGCTGTCATATGCCATAAGGCCTCGGATATTCGCATCCAGGTTATAGTTGGTGCCTCGTCCGAAATATACGGCCTGCGGGTCTATATAACTCCGATAAAAACTATGTTCATTGTCTGGATCCAGTGTCAGTGTCCATTCATTGAAGTAGTTCTTTTCTCCCATGATGGTAGTCATCCGATCCGCGTCGGTTTTCTTTAACCCGTTCTGACTCGGATTTGCGTAGCAGGATAGAAAGGAAACCAGGGATAGTTCCACAATGACCGTGCCCAGTAACAGGGGACGGTGTTCTTTCGCTAATGCGATACCGGTAATCAGGATGGTAGGAATACATGCCAGTAACTGAACATATCCTACCTGTATCCCTGAAACTCCCAGTAAAGACGCAAATAACCATGGAGTGACTGCTAATAGCAGAGCGATTACAGGATAAGAGAGGTTCAATACCTTCTTATTGATGGAATGCATATCCTCAATAAAGGGAAGAACTGAACTGACTAAGAGAAATGTCACATTCGCCATCCAGCGGAAGGAAGGTTCACTGAACCCATGCATGATAGAGCTGAGGATGGGAATTAACGCAAAGGCACTGACAAGAAGTGTAACAATGATACTCCGTTTTCTTGTCTGCTTATGTACGAATAACTGCGGGAACAGAATCGCACAGACACTTCCTGCCCATACATAGACTGCCATTAATTGATGATTTGGAGTGTCGTAGAGATACAGGTTTGAAATCGTATCCGTTCGATAGGCGACAACGGAAGTAGGAGTAAATAACCCACTCAGATAATTCAAATATGGTACAAGGCTTTCATAGAGAAGAACAGCACTGCGCTCACCTACTCTGGAGTTTCCAATGATATTGAGTATCTCAGGAATTACGATCATTCCCGAAATCATGAATCCGACAAGATAATACCCGATAAGATAAAACGCGTGTTTCCACATTCCTTTGTGGGAATCATATTCCTGATTCCAGCGAAGAATGAAATACAGAATGGTAAACAGACTTGTCATATAGAACAGGTAATAACTGTTCAAAAACAGGAAGAATACCATGAATACAAAGAAGAATGGTTTCCGTTCCCGGATATACCGGTCTACCGAAAGGAAATACAAAGGAAGGAAGGAAATGAAACTGGCGAAGAAGGGATCCCGCATGATTTGAATCAGATAGACACTGAAGGTAAAAAGTAATGATCCAAGAACGGAGGTATAGTCGGAATACTTCCGATACCGACAATACGCATAAAAACTTAATCCTGCTGTAATATAACGCAGATAGGTCATCCAGATAATTGCGGTTGTATATGGCAGATCAGTAAATGCGAAGAAGTATTCAAAGAAGTCATTGAAGTAAAACAGTTTACTGGAATAGAAATCATTCCCAAGGAAGTTCACCCATGACCAGTAGGGAAGAGTTCCGGTTTCTTTCCATGCGGTGACCATGGTTCTTAAGTTTTCGAAGTTGGAGGAATAGATGGTACGCATATCCCAGCCAAGAATAAAGGCGGTTCCCGTAGTGATATAGGGAAGACTGATAATAAGAAAGATTCCGGTAATGGCCAGAAGCAGCCATAGAACGGTACGCCTGTTATGTGGTTTCATATACATGACATTATAACGTGAACAGGGAGTGGGAAGAACGTCCTTCCTTGAAGGAATGAAAATTCACGATAATGTCGATCATTCAAGGCATTAAAATAGGGAAGTACATATGGATCTGTAACGAAATAATATCTGCTATTATTTTATAACATAACAACTTATTTTGTTACATATATGATATAATAACACCGGGAATACCGGTTTATGTCTGTAAGTACTGAAACGAAAAATGCAGTAACAGAGTTGATTACCATCATGACTCCTGTTCTTAATGAAAAACAGAAAAGGATTCTTTATGGTGCAGCTGCCAAAGTGCTTGGACATGGAGGTGTTACAGCGGTACAGAAATCTGTTGGTCCGGCAAAAGAAACAATCATTGCGGGAAAGAAAGAAATCGAAAAAATCCAAGGTTCTGAAAGCAGTGATCTTCCAGAAGGAAGAATACGCAGGCCTGGAGGAGGCAGAAAAAAAGCAAAGGATAAGAATCCATTACTGTACGATTATATTGAGGAGATTATAGAGGAATCCACATACGGAAGCCCGGTAAACATACTGAAATGGACAACTCTAAGTCTGCGTGACATAGCAGAACAGGTAAAAGAAAAGTTCGATATTGAGATAAGTCACAATATAGTCAGTAGAGCTCTTGAAGAATTAGGCTATAGTAAACAGCAGAATCAGAAGAATCTTCAGGTAGGAGAACCACATCCCGACAGAAATGCACAGTTTTGTTTTATAAATAACAAAGCTCAGGAATTTATCGAAGCGGGAGATCCGGTTATATCCGTAGATACAAAGAAGAAAGAACTGATCGGAAACTTTAAGAATAATGGGTCAGAATATCGAAGAGAGCGAGATCCAAGACAGGTACTGGATCATGATTTTGCGTTACCTGAATTGGGCAAAGTAGCACCATATGGAGTATATGTGTTAAACGATAATACAGGTTTTGTAAATCTGGGAACGGATCATGATACGAGTGAATTCGCCGCTGAAAGTATCTGCAGGTGGTGGTTTACAGTTGGAAAGAATACATTTCCGAACGCAAAGAGAATTTATATCAATTCAGACGGTGGAGGCAGTAACAGACCGAGAGGACTACAGTGGAAATATCAGTTACAGCAGATTGCGGACATCACCGGGCTAGAGATCCATATGTCACACTTTCCTCCAGGAACAAGTAAGTGGAATAAGGTTGAGCACAGACTGTTCTGCTATATCACAAAGAACTGGCAGGGAAAGCCACTGATAGATATAGAGACAGTAGTAAATCTGATATCAAGCACAACCACGAAAAAAGGGCTGAAAGTCAAATGTGTACTAGACACCAACAAATACGAACTAAAACAAAAGATCACAGATGAACAAGCTGATACAATCAACCTGGAAGAATGTGATCAATTTGGAAAATGGAATTATATTATTCTTCCTGCTAAAGGATGAATTTAATTTATGACAATTCCTATAGTACTATATTAATTACGGTTCAATTCATGCGCAGCGATCGACTCAAACAACTGAAACATCCAACCAACCGGCTGAAGGCGGCCGTTTTTCTGCTTCTCTTCGTGCTTAATTTTCTGACGGTAAAAACCTCAGATGATCTTGGTTATTCCATCAATCATGGCTTCCTGGATCTTTTCCGCCAAGAATATATTCAATACATGACCTGGACAGGGCGGAGTGTGGCACATATCATTGCCCGCAGTTTTCTGGCTCTGCCAAAGGGAATCTTCAATCTGGCAAACAGTCTTATCTTCTGTATTCATGTGGAACTGATCTGTATTCATGCCTCAGGGAAGAAAAACTATTCTCCTATACTCTATGCGCTCAGCGCATTACTGGTGTTTCTTTTCGTGCCGGTATTTGGCCAGACCGTATTATGGGAAACCGGTTCCTGCAATTACCTCTGGACCACAACGATCATTCTGGCCTTCCTGCTTCCGTATCGTCTTGATGAAGTGAAGGAACGAACGCTTCCTTATGCGCTTTTGATGGGTTTATTTGGAATTCTTGCGGGGTGGACCAACGAAAATACCGGAGGTGCCTGTATTCTTGTGGCGATGGGGCTTACGTTCTATTCGTTTAAGAACACAAAACGATTCCCATCCTGGAAACTGATTGGCATTCTTGGGTCAATTGTTGGTTTTTTGATCATGATCAAAGCACCTGGCAATGCGGTACGGGCAGCGGACTTTGTGGTAAGTGGGGGAAGGGCGTATGCCTTCGTTCATGATCTCTTTAATACCCTGAATGTGTTGGGCTCCCTCCATGGACAGTTGTTGTTATGGATCGGTATTGCGGTACTGTTAGGAGTACACGTCCATAATTCGGTGAAGGGGGTTATCTTACCGGCATCGATTTATTCCTTATCTGGGGCAGCTGCGGTAGGTGCCATTCTGCTTAGCCCGGTTCCGGTGGAATTTGACCGTTCCATGTATGGGGCGACCATCCTGGTGATTATCGGGTTCTTAACATTGCTTGCGCCAGTGAATGAAACTAAGACTGGGAAACTGAGTTGTGTGGTTCTTACTGCTGCGCTGGCTGGTCTCAGCATCTTTGACTATGCCCAGGCTCTTGTGGATCTCAGTTATACAAGATACCAATACCAGAATCGGGAATCCTGGGTGAAGGAACAGGCTTCCCTTGGGAATCGGAATCCGGTTGTTCCTGTGATTAACAGTGAATTCTTTACGACCTATAATGCGATGTATGGGTTAAATGATATTCTGGATTACCCGGAGTTTGTGAATAATGTGAATTATTCCATTACGCATGGGTTAGATTCCGTGACTTCAACGACGGTGGAAAAGTGGAACGAGATCTACCGTAATGGGAGCCCAGAACTGATGAATGCGCGTACACTAAGCGACTATCTGACGCTGTTAAATGAGAACCCGGATTTCATTGGACTTGTGACATGTAATACGCTGGGTATTGAACATGGGGCGGTACTTGAAACCCTTGGGAAGGTATATGGGGAGCCATTGGAAGGCAGTTCCAATCTCTATGGAATCATTCATGATGGTGACTTTGAGGTAGAAGAAAACGGGGAACCAGGTGGTATTGCCTGGGTAATTCAGGACCATTATGTCTGGGTCTCCAGTTATGATGATCCAACCCAATCTGATATTCTGATGGATCAGGTGGAGTATACCAACGATAACTCCGGTCTTTCCATTGTGGTGTTTTCCCAGTCACAGGATCGTGTTGTCGATTCTGTTACCTGGAAAAACAGCGAGACACCAGATCGAACCTACAGGGAGTCTTAATCATGAAGTTTCCTTCCTTGAAACAATTGCTTGAAGAACATGAGCGCCTGATTCTGGCGCTGCTTTGTGTTGTTGTATTTCTTTTTTTCGCACTCATTACCCATTGGACGCCAGTATCTGGTGATGATTGGGTTTATGCGGTTGGGGGAACGTGGAATTCTCCGTTTTCTGAGACCCTGCTTATGTATCGAACATGGAGCGGACGGGTGCTCAGTGAACTCTGGGGATTTCTCGTTGCGCCCCATAAAGGACTCTGGAATCTTCTCAATCCGTTATTATTCACTCTGATTGGGGTGTTGTTGGTTGTTTTGACGGAAGAAAAGAATCATACGGTATTGAGTGCCTGTTTCCTGTTTTTGATGATGTTATCGGTGGGGAATCGGGTACGGATGCAGACATATACCTGGATTATGGGAACGACGTATGTCATTCCCTTATTCCTGTTTCTGATTCAGGTGTTTCTGTTGAAACGATGGGTGATCCGCAACCGGTTAACCAAACCCGCCTGGATTCTTTTATGTCTTTTGAACTTCTGTATTCCGCTTTATATGGAAAACGCGGCCGCATTAATCTGCGGGGCAGATGTATTGGTGCTTATCTATCTATGGTGGAATGACCGCCGCAAGGTTGGGAAAATGGCAGTATTAACCGTGATTGCGATCTGCGGCACGCTCATCATTCTCTTATCTCCTGGGGCTGCAGCGCGTCTGGCGAATGATAATGCGGAGTTTCAGGCATTAACGTTAACGCAGAAGATTCTTCAAAACTGGCCCTCGTTTCTTTCTCATATGTATACCGAAAGCAGGGGAGTGACCACTGGCTTCTTCCTGATGTCGGCAGGCTGGGCCTTTGCCCATCGTGCTCATCATAAAAGCTTATATCTTTATATCCTGGTGACACTGTTCGCACTGGTAGTTCATCAGGGAATCCTGTATCTTTTCCTTACGTTCTGGCTGATTGGAAATCTGATTGCCATGGAAGAGATTAAAAGTGAACGCTGGTTTCCGGTGTATCTGATTCTCTGCGCCTTAGGGGCGAATCTTGTGATGTTGGTTTCCCCGATCTTTGACAGCAGAAGTGGGCTTTATTCGCTGTATTTATTGATCCTGGTTTCTGGGGTGATGTTTCAAAGCGTGGATTGCGGAAATAAGATCAAGCGAGTCACGCTTTATGTTGGTGTATTGGTTCTTCTAGGAGTTCGGATGGTTTCGTACTATGACATCTATCATATGGTTCATCTCATCAATATCCGCCGCAACCAGCAGATTGAATACTACCGGGTACGACCGGATGCCGGGGATGCCTGGTTACTGGCTTACCCGGATGAATCCATTCATTCTGCCAATGTGCAGGAAGGGGATGACACCCATATGTATTACTTCAAGGAATACTATTACCTGAGTCAGGATCTTCATCTGGTATTCTATTATCTGGACGACTATAACGCGGATACGATATTCGCTCCTTCGGAGTAATAAAACTTATGAAGATCGCATATATCAATTCGGTTGCGGGATATGGCAGTACCGGGAAACTGGTATCGATGTTGGCGAAGACCGAAGGAATTACCGGGAAACTCTATTATGGGCGTAAGAATGACACCAGTGGCTGTGACAGTTTTCGTATTATTCATAACCCGCAGTTTGTCTCCCATGTCCTCTGGACATTTGTGACAGATGATCATGCCATGCATAATACAAGGCAGACGGAAGCGATGATCGAAGATCTGAAACAGTTTAACCCGTATCTTGTTCACCTCCATAACCTTCATGGGTATTATCTTGATATCCGGCCATTATTTTCCTACCTGAAGAGTTCCGGTATTCCGGTGCTATGGACCTTTCATGACTGCTGGCCTATAACTGGCCATTGCGCTCACTATACCAGTGTTCATTGCGAACAGTGGAAGACAGGCTGTAAGAACTGCCCGGCTTTACTTCACTACCCGCCAACGTTTTATGCGGGCAATATTGAACGCAACTACAAGTTAAAACAGGATCTGTTTACGTCACTTCCAGTCAACCAGCTGCATATCGTGACCCCATCGGAGTGGCTTGCGGGAGAAGTAAGACAATCGTTTCTAAAATACTATCCAATTCAGGTCATCCCAAATGGGATTGACCAGGAGATCTTCCATCCGGTGAAAAGTTCGTTTCGGAACGACCATCATCTGGAAGGGCAGTTTGTCATTCTTGCGGTGGCAGGAAACTGGTATAAGGAAAAAGGAACCGAGGATCTGGTTAAGTTATCGAAGCGGTTACCGGAAGGGTGCGTTCTTGTGGTAGTAGGGGCGAAGGGGGCTTTTGCCCGCCAGTTGGCAAATGACAATGTGGTGATTATCCCCCGCACAGAACAGGCATCGCAGTTAGCGGAGATTTATTCTGCGGCAGATGTCATGATTAACCTTACCCAGGAAGATACCTTTCCAACGGTCAATATCGAAGCGATTTCCTGTGGCTGCCCGGTTGTGACCTACAAGGTCGGGGGAAGTGCGGAGATTGCCGGGGAGTTGGCAGGTTGTTCGGTACCTTATGGGGATCTTGATGGGTTGATTCAGATCATTGAGAAGATGAAAGAAGGGACGATTTCCTTTGGGAAGGAAGCCTGCAGGATTCAGGCTTCTCAGTACTCCAGAACAATGATGCTTGAAGAATATCGTCATATCTATGAAGAACTGCGAAAGGAACAGCGATGAACGTCTACGATTGGGATGACACAATCTATCGGGGAGATTCTACGTTTGGGCTGGTGTTGTATGCCTATGTTCATCGTCCCCGTACGCTATGGAGTATTCCCCGCACCCTTGGATGCGGTCTTCTTTATGCGCTTCATCTGATGCCAAAACAATCCTTTAAGGAACAACTGTTTCATATGTTTACGATGGTTAAGGACATGGAAGAGTTTGTGGAGGCGTATACCGCTTCCCATATGGATCATGTCAAAGCGTGGTATCTCGCACAACAGAAGGAAGATGATGTCATCATCTCCGCTTCACCTGAGTTTTTGATCCGCTCATTTGCCAGACGCTTAGGAATCGCCCACGTCATGGCAAGCCCGGTCGATCGTTCTACCGGGAAGTACCAGGGGGAAAACTGCCATGGGGAAGAGAAGGTGCGGCGGTATCGGGAAGTTTATGGTACTCAGCCAATTGATCAGTTCTATTCCGATTCGAGAAGTGATACCCCATTGGCGAGACTTGCGAAGAAGGCCTATCTTGTGTCAGGAGACCAGTTAAAGGAGTGGAAGCTATGAGTGTCATTTCACTTCCTTATCTTAGCTTTATTGGGCTTTCTGCGGTATTGATTGGGTTATTGCCAAATCAGAAGCGTAAGATTCCTGTCCTGCTATTAAATGGTGTCTTTCTTTATCTGCTTTCTGCCAACTGGAATGATGTAGGATATGTGCTTGGCTTATGGGCATGGACGTATCTCAGTCTTCTTGTATATCAGAAGACCCGGATTCATGGGGTTTATGTGGCATCGATTGTGGTGCCGATACTTGGACTTGCGTATTACAAATATGCCGGGTTCTTTGGGGCGACAAGTGTATTCATGCCATTAGGGATCTCGTTTTATACCTTCAAGGCCATCAGCTATCTTGTCGATGTAAGGCAGGGGAAGGTCAATGCGCAGGATTCGATTGCCTTATTTGACTATCTGGTATTCTTTCCGGTATTCATGGCTGGTCCGATACATCGTTCCTCTTCCTTTTTTGAACAACTGGAAACACCGGTGATCTTTGACTATAAAAAGGCGAAGAAAAGCTTTGTGTTAATCCTGTTTGGAGTTGTGGAAAAGATGGTGGTGGCGGATCGCCTTGCCGGATGGGCAGTAGAATTTCTTTCACCATCTTTTACCGGATGGGTAACCGTTCTTGGGGTGGTTTTATATGCGTTTCAGCTCTATGCGGATTTTGACGCCTATTCTAATATTGCGATCGGTACGGCAGGACTGCTTGGCTTTGACCTTGAACGGAATTTTCATTCCCCGTATTGTGCGGCCTCGATTCCTGAATTCTGGCGCCGTTGGCATATCTCGCTTTCTTCCTGGATCCGGGATTATGTTTATATTCCTCTTGGCGGAAACCGGAACGGGGAACTGCGTACCTGTATTCATATTCTGATCGCATTTCTTGTCTCCGGGCTCTGGCACGGCTCTACGGTGCTGTTTCTTGTCTGGGGTTTAGGTCATGGTGTGCTCAATGTTCTCGAAGCACAGGTGCTGAAGCACCTCCCGAAGAAGGAATGGATGAAGTGGCTGCGGCCAGTTGCGGTACTTGTGAACTTTGTACTTGTGGCATCACTCTGGGTGTTTTTCCGCTCTGCCAGTATGGAAGAAGCACTTAGCGTATTTACACGCATTGGCACAATTAACTCCCTGCCTCATCTTTCCTATGTGGCAATGGGGCTTACCTTCAATGAATGGATCTGGATGTGGTGCTTGCTTGGTGTGATGGTGCTTACAGATCTTTTCCGTTATTTCATTGATGGAATGGAGTGGTTATCAAAGCAGTTATTTATCGTGCGTTGGGTTGTTTATGCGGCGCTAATCATCGTTACGATCATCTTTGGGGTCTATGGGCCTGGATTCCATCCGGAGGATTTCATCTATGTCACGTTCTGATTGGAAAACGATGATCCTGGGGATGGTTCAGGCAGTAGTGAAACTGGTACTGCTTGGGGCGATTGCGATTGTTTCGTGGGTGAAACTGACCCCATATTTCCGTCTTGATCGCAATATTGACGGCGATCAGATGCGCAACTTCCCAAAAGGGACGATTGATGTATTGGCATTAGGGTCTTCCCATATTCAGTATGCGTTTAATCCAGGTGTACTCTATGCCAGAACCGGCTACTATGGCTATGTGTTCGGGTCGGTCTGCCAGCCGTTTTCCGAGTCTTATTATCTTCTGGAAGAAGTGCTGAAAACCCAACACCCGGAAGTAGTAGTGGTGGATGTATTTACCTTACTTCCCCAAAGTCAGGTCTGTTATGCGGATGGCACGTATTATATCGCTATGGATATGATGAGCGGGGAAACCCGGTATGCGGCTTCTAATGGGATTCCTGCGGATGTGGATGAAGAAACCGTACTTGGCTATACCTATGACCTCTATATGAATCACGATAACTGGAAATCCATGGATCTCTCTCAGTTTGAGGAGATTGTAAAGAACGGAAGCCCGGATGATGGGATTGCGTGGGGACTTGGCTATGTGGATCAGGAACCCGAAGTGATTCAGTATACCCCACTTGAAGTATATGAGCCGGAAACCGTGGTTGAACTCTCAGAGCGGGAGAAGTACTGGATTGATCGGTTTCAGCAACTTTGCGAAGAAGAACAGATTCATCTGATCTTTGTGAAGACACCATATCAGGAAGATCAGGCCGATGCGGATAAGCTGGCTGGAATCTGGAAGTATTTGAAGGAGAAGAAGATCGAATATATCGATTTCCTTGATCTTGCGGAGGAACTGGAGTGGTTCCTCGATATGGATGGGGATACCTGGCATAACAATACCTGGGGTGCGGAAATCGTAACGAATTATCTTTCTGACTATATTGAGTCAAGAAAATATGTGCGCTCCCACCAGAAAAATGAGGATGTGGAACGGGTATACATAGAAGCTTCTCATCGTACCGCAAAGTACCTGCTGGACTATAAGAACGAAAATATCTACCGCCTCATGGATGAGGCTTCGCTTTACCCATGTATGATTCTCTTCCGTTATCAGGGCGAAGCTACATCTTCGATTGGGGAGTATGAAGCAGAGGCGCTTAACAAGCTTGGCTTATCTCATGACTTTCTGGAAGACAAGGAAGAAGACTACTATGCGATTGTGGTTGATGGGGTGAACATCAAAGATGATTCCGAACCATTTGAGACGATTATCAATGGAAAAACCATCACATTTACAAAAGAGGATATTCTGATTGATGGGGCTTCAACCGGGCAATTAGGAGAGATGCAGATAATATTCCTGGATGAAGACTGGGAATGGATTAACCCGATTGCGATTGATTACGCCTCGGGCTGGTTCTGGAAGAAGTCCTGAGGCTTATCACAGCTTATTCCAAACAATGTCGCTTTTCTTTATAATAGTAGGGAAGGATCACTTCATAGAATGAAACGATTTGAGAAGGTCTTACTTGTCATCACATTACTCAGTGAATTACTGGCGTATGGCTCAGCTCTTTTCATGCGTTATGTCGTTCTGAATCCACTGTATTCCAACCCCACACGCATTCCGCAGTTCTACAAGATGTTAGTGATTGTCGTACTGCTGGTACGCTTCCTGTTATTTGCCTATTTCAACCGAAATCAGGCAGACGAACCCTTCTGGCGCCAGGAACCGATGGATCTTTTTGTGACGGCGGTCCGCCAACATGGGCTGTTATTAATCTGCCTGACCCTGTATCTCTTCTTTATTGGCTCCGAACTCCAGGTATCCCGTACGGTAATGGGGTTCCTGATTCTCTTTGGCATTCTGTATGATGTGCTGAGCCGGGTTCTGGTTGGAAAACGCATTCGTCAGGGCAAGGATGCCGGGGGAAAGGAAACCAAGGTGCTTCTGGTTTATGAAGGGGAGGAAAAGGATACCCTGGAAGCGAACCTTCTTCGCTATGGCTATCGCATTCCTGCCAAGGGAATTCACCTTGATATCACAGCTATTCATCCTATTCCAGTTGGCTCAGTATCCGATTACCTTCCTCTTTATGTAAGTTCTGGCGATTATATTTATCTTTCTTCTAAGGCAAAAAAGCGGATCTCAGAAGGGGATTGTTACATGATTCAGGAAAGCGGCCTGCCCCTGATTCAGGAACTGTCTTATCATGATCATCCGTTACCGGAAGGAAGGGTTGTCTCCTGTGGTGGGTCAGCAGCGGTGCTGGATACCTTCCTCAAGGAAACCTGCGATGTGCTTGGGGTGAAGTTTACCGCTTCTGAGTGTTATGAAACCGTACATTACGTATTAACCCATACCGAAGAACTGAAGGGGCAGTATATCTGTTTCTCTAATGTTCATACCACCGTCATGGCTCATGATGAAGAAGACTATCGAACCATTCTCAATGGGGCAGCGCTTGTCATGCCAGATGGAAAACCGATTGCGGCACGGATTCGCCAGAGTGGGTATCCTGAGGCAGAACGGGTTGCCGGGCCGGATTTCATGGATGCGGTGTTCCGTCTCAGTGCGGAGTACGGCGTCAGCCATTACTTCTATGGCGCCTCGCAAGAGACCATTGAGCAGCTGGGACTGCGTCTGAAGGAACGGTATCCCGGCATCTCCATCGCCGGGATGGTTTCTCCTCCATTCCGTGAATTAACAGATGAAGAGGATGAGGAAGCAGTTCAGGCAATCAATGACAGTGGTGCTTCCTTGATCTGGATTGGCTTAGGCGCCCCAAAACAGGAAAAATGGATGGCTTCCCATCAGGGACGTGTCAATGGTGTGATGTTAGGGGTAGGCGCAGGATTCGATTTCCATGCGGGAACGATCAAGCGGGCACCCAAGGTATTACAGAAGCTTGGGTTAGAGTGGCTGTACCGCCTGTTTCAGGATCCAAAACGCCTGTTTAAACGGTATCTTGTGACAAATACCAAGTTTCTTCTCTATACCCGAGGAAAACCAGAACAGAAGTAATCAAGCAAGAAGTGTCTGCGGGCACTTCTTTTCGATTTCCAGTTGACTTAGACACAAATCAGCACTAAACTTCTAATACATAATTATTAGTGATGAACATAACTAATAGATTGAACAATACAGGAGGAAGGTATGAAGGAAACCATGTTAATGACACAGGCACTGGATGAGAGGGATCTTCTAGTAAAAAAGATCAATGACAAGCTGGAGCGCCTGGAGGCGGCAGATGTGAAGAAACGAAATGAATCTAAGGGAATGAACTATATTCATACACCTGAAGAGTTTAAGAAAGATACCACATCTGCTTACCAGCAGATCATGGATCTGATCCGCCGTTACCAGCGGTTGGATGCGGCAATCATTTCATCCAATGCGGCGACAACGGTGGAAACGAGTTACGGAACACTGAGTGTCGCTTCGGCAATCGCCTTACGAAATCGTCTGAATAAAAAGGGGATTTATGGTGAACAGGGGTATTTTGAAGAGAGGTTGATTAACCAGCTGGAGAATTCCTATGAATATGCGCTTACGCAGGCAAAAGCGATGAACCAGAGGCTGGAATCACAGGCAGAATCCATGCGGTTAAGCATTCTTGGCAAAGATGCGAGAGGTAAGGAAGATAAACCACTGGAAGTTGTTGAAGCCTATGTGAAAGAAAACACAGCGGAAGTAATGGATCCGCTGGATGTGAATGCGAAAACAAAGGAACTGCAGGAGATGATTGATCGGGTACGCAGTGAACTGGATACCAGAATCAAAGTGGCGAACGCCACCACAGTGATTGAGTTTTAAAAAAGATGTCTTCCATACGAAAACTTCAAACCCGCTTCCCCATCAGCTGGGTGACGCTGAAATCTGCCTGCCCGAGGCGAATCGGGCTTAAACTTGCCAAGGTGAAGTAGTTCAGAGGCTGAACATATGACTTGTACTCATAAAGACGCGGGTTCGAATCCTGCCTTTACTAAAACTGGCGTACGAATAGAACGGATAATTGTGAAATAACACCTGGTACTTTGTAACAGTAAACGATGAATGAAGATAACTAAGACGAGGGAACGTTGCTTGGTGAAGCAGACATACCCATAAGGGGAATTGTCGAAATCCATGAGAGCTGGTTCTGCGCTGAAGCGGTTGGCGTGAAGTTCCCACATGGCTGTATGGCAGACATCACTTCAATACTCAAACCTGTTTCAGCCGGAACTTCCAAGCATGACACGGAAGGGCCGGCTGAGTTTTATTATGAGGATAAACATTGTCCGGAACTGCTATTTTGCGGTTCCTATCGGTTGAAAACCCTTACACGAAAATCGTAAAATAAACGCAAGGCATACATTATGTTTTTTAGTCATGTAAGAAAGCGGGTGTTGTATGAAATATAAACGATTAGGTGAAATGCTGGTAGATGTCGGAGCGATCTCCGAAGAGCAGCTGGAAGAAGCGCTTGCCGGGCAGAAGGGCTCCGGGAAACGTCTTGGTACGTACCTGGTAGATGAAAAGTATATTTCGGAAGATCAGCTGATTGAAATTCTGCGTATGCAGTTGGGTATTGATTTTGTCGATCTGAATAAGGCAAAGATTGATCCTTCGTTAGTAACTCTTGTCCCGAAGAATATCGCAAAGACCAACCGTGTCATTCCGGTCAAACTGGATAAGGATACCCTGTATCTTGCGATGGAAGACCCCATGAACTTCATGGCGGTGGAAAACGTCAAGAATACCACGAGAAAACGTGTCATTCCGATGATCGCTTATTCCCGTGCCATTGACCGTGCATTGTCGGTCCTTTATGAAAATGAAGGTGCCGCCAAAGCGATGGAAGAGATGCGGGAAGAGCAGGGGTATACCACCATTGATATGTCTTCGGCCAATGTGGTTGATAATGACGATACCAATGCGGCTCCTACCGTCAAGCTCGTCAATTCCATTCTGGAACGCGGTATTGTGGAGAAAGCCAGTGATATTCACGTAGAACCACGTGAACATGATATGGTCGTACGAATCCGTGTCGACGGCCGTCTGAATGAAGTGCTCCAGATTCCCAAGGAGCTTCAGTCCGCGGTCATCTCACGCTTCAAGGTCATGGCAAATATGAATATTGCGGAGCGCAGAATTCCGCAGGATGGCCGTGCCATTGCCCGTAGACCTGACGGTACCAATATCGACCTCCGTCTGAACTCGCTTCCTACCATTTACGGGGAGAAGATCGTTATCCGTCTTCTTACCCGGGAACAGTCCATTCTGAATCCCCATGGCATCGGTATTACCGATGAAGACATTCCAAAGTTTGACCGTCTTATGAAGAACACCTCTGGCGTGGTACTCATTGTCGGTCCGACTGGAAGTGGTAAGACGTCTACGCTTTATACCATGATCAACGCGCTGAAGAGCGATACCGTCAATATGATTTCTCTTGAAGATCCGGTGGAATTCCAGATTGATGGCGTTACTCAGGTAGCGATTAATGAAAAGGTTGGCCTGACTTTCGCCAGTGCACTTCGTGCCTGCCTGCGTCAGGACCCGGATATCATCTGTATCGGAGAAATTCGTGATGGTGAAACAGCAGAAATTGCAATGCGTGCTGCTATGACCGGTCACTTTGTTCTTTCTACTATTCATACGGAAGATGCCTGCTCAGCGATCGACCGTCTGAAGGATATGGGGGTTGAACCGTATCTGATTGCCGGATCGGTGCGTGGTGTCATCTCACAGCGTCTGGTTCGCAGAATCTGCCCGAACTGCCGGACCGAAACCGTTCCGGATGCGACCTTGCTTGATTATGCGGGAATTCAGAATACCGTAGGTCAGAAGTTCTTCCGTGGACGTGGGTGTCATCAGTGCTTCGACAGCGGATACCGTGGCCGTACCGGTGTATTTGAAATCATGACCATGAATTCCAAGCTGCGGGATATCGTAGCTTCTGGCGCAACTGGAACCGAACTGCGGCGTCAGATCGCATCTACCGACTTTACCCCGATGATCGTCAATGGACGAAAACTGATACAAAGCGGTGTAACCACCGTAGATGAAGTCGTAAGAACCATCGTGACTCTGGAGTAAACATATGAGAAAGACACTGGAAGAAATTATCGTACAGGCCGCATATGACGGCGCAAGTGATATTCACTTAACGGCTGGACAACCGCCAAAGTATCGCCTTCATGGACAGATTCAGTCCATGAATGACGAGGTGCTCTCTGCCCAGGATTGTGTGGAATACGCAAAGGAACTGGTTGGGGAAGAGTGGAAGACTATTGAGAATATCGGTGAACTGGATTCCGCAAAGACGGTTGCCGGACACCGGATTCGTATCAACCTGTATAAAGTAAGCGGAACGATCTCCGCGGCACTCCGACTCTTATCTGACTATATTCCCCGGATTGAAGAGCTGAATCTTCCTCCGGCAGTTGCGCAGTTTCCTACTTACCAAAAGGGCATTGTCTTAGTAACCGGGGAAACCGGTTCCGGTAAGTCCACGACGCTTGCGGCGATTCTCGATCAGATCAACCATACAAGAAATGAACATATCATTACTCTGGAAGACCCGATCGAATATGTATACCAGCCAGATAAGTGTGTCATTTCACAGCGTGAAGTAGGAACGGATACCCGCTCCTATGCGGATGGCTTACGGGCGATTCTTCGGGAAGACCCGGATATCATTCTGATTGGGGAAATGCGTGATGGGGAAACCATTGAAACCGCATTAACCGCTGCGGAAACCGGACACCTGGTATTTGCGACATTGCATACCAACAGTGCCAGTGATTCCATTGACCGTATTGTCGGTACCTTCCCCGCAGAACATCAGTCTCAGATTCGTTTACAGCTTTCCACAACGATCAAGGCAGTACTCTCCCAGCAGCTCCTTGTCCGTAAGGGAGGAAAGGGAAGAGTCGCCGCATGTGAAGTTATGATTTCCACCCCGGCAATCCGTAATCAGATTCGGGAAGGAAAGACACCGCAGATGGAATCTGCGATTCTTACCTCTGCCAAGGAAGGCAGTGTCACGATGGACAACTACCTGGTAAAACTGGTCAAGGATGGCATGATTGACCCGGAAACTGCGGTGGAAGCTGCCAATAAGCCGGATTATGTAAAACAGAATACCCAGGGCGGATATGGGATGAGTTACCGGAGGTAAGCTATGGTCACATATAAGTACAGTGCAATGTCTCCGGATGGCGCAAAGGTAAACGGCGTCATTGAGGCAATCGATGAATTTGCGGCGGTTGAACGCATTAAGGCAACCTGCCCGATCGTTCTCAGTATCAGTGAAGTAAAGAGCGCGGATCCTAATTCCATACTGAATATGGAAATCGGATCAAAGAAGGTGGACCCGAAAGCTCTTTCGGTCATGTGTTCCCAGTTCTCTACGATTCTTACCGCCGGTGTGGATGTGGCGACATGCATGGAGATGATCGCTGGGCAGACCGAAGACAAGAAACTCAAGAAGATGTTAAGCAACGCCGCCAAGGATGTGGCGCAGGGTAATTCCATCGCCTTGAGTATGCAGAAAAACTGCGAGGGACTCCCTGTTACCTTCATTGAAACCGTGCGGGCAGGAGAGCTCTCCGGCACCCTGGAAGACAGTTTCAAAACCCTGCAGACTTACTTCGAGCGCAACTATCAGTTAAAGCAGAAGATCAAGTCCGCATTATCCTATCCGATGTTTGTGGTCGTAGTTGCGGTTGTGGTTGTGATTGTTGTTATGGTAAAGGTCGTTCCGACCTTAACCATGGTATTTGGTGAGATGGGAGGAGAACTTCCCTTTATCACCCGGCTGTTAATTTCCATATCCAACTTCTTCACCAAGTGGTGGGTAGTGATGGCACTGGTATTAGTGCTTGGATATCTTGGCTTCAAATTCTGGACCAGAACGGAACAGGGAAAAGATCAGTGGGGCAGAGCCTTATTGAAAATGCCGGTACTTGGGAAGATTAATGTCTTCTCTGGAAGTGCTGACTTTGCGGCAACGATGGCTGCCTTACTCAGCGCAGGTCTTCCGGTAACGGATGCCTTAACGGTAACGGGAAAGACCTTGGATAACTATGTCTATTCCGTAGAGACAATGAAACTTTCCGATAAGGTACAGACCGGTGTCAAACTGGGTGATGCGATGCGTGCCGCAGAGGTATACCCGCAGACCTTAACCGAGATGACAGCGATCGGAGAGAATACTGGTGAACTGGAAAAAACATTGAAAACCGTAGGGGACTATTACTCCAATGAAGCCAACTATGCAATGACCCAGGCAATCAGTAAACTGGAACCTACCTTACTGGTATTCCTTGCGGCATTTGCGGGATTCATCGTTCTGGCGATTTATATGCCGATGTTCACGATGTACAACCTGTTCTAAACTTGTCCCACAAATTGATAATTTGTTCGTAGATAAGGAATAAATTTATTGAAAATACAGCAGTTAAATGATATTTTGATTAAGTCAATAAGGGGTAACCCAACATAGAAAGAGGAGATGACAATGAAGAAGAACAACAAAAAAGGTTTCACACTTGCCGAGCTTCTGATCGTTGTTGCGATTATCGGCGTATTAGTAGCAATTAGCATTCCCATTTTCACAAGCCAGCTTGAGAAGAGTAGAGAAGCGGTAGACCTTGCTAACATTCGTGCTGCATATGCTGAATGCACAGCAGAGGCAATTACTGGAACAGAAGCCGGTTATTCTAAGAAGGTTGAAATTAAGCAGAGCGATAAAAGCGGTTGGATTACTGATGCATCTAATGTCGCAGGAGAAGATATTTCTACTGAGACTCTTAAAGATGATATGTACGTAAATGTTTCAAGCGAAGGAGTATTCACATTTAAAGACGCAATGGAAACGGAATTCGTAGATATCGATGCCTCCGCTTCCACAAACCAGTGATAATTAGCTATTAAAGTCCTCTTTGGAGGGCTTTTTCAGTTCCGGCGTATTAGTAGCAATTAGCATTCCCATTTTCACAGCGCAGTTAGAAAAAGCTAGAGAAGCTACTGACCTCGCAAATATTCGTGCTGCTTATGCGGAAGTGGTTTCTGCAAAATTAACTGATGAATCAGCTACACCTACAGCCACAGTTGAATTAAAGCAGCAGAAGGATGGATGGGAGACTGCTAATCCTGAAGTTGCTGGTGCCGTTTTACCAGATACCGTTGCTGTAGCAGGTGACTCCGTAGTTATTACTTTTGATGCAGATGGTGATGTGACTATTGGTGGAGTGAAAACTAAAGGTTCAGCTCTTAATTCTTCCACACCTTCAGGTGACTAAAGATTCTCAAAATGATCCTCCGGCAATACCCGGAGGTTTTTTATTTGACATAAGTCATTTTGATCCCCATTATTACTGCTTATGCCTATGTAGGTATCCAATAAACATCATTAATAAACGAAGCTGGATCCTATCAGACTTATCTTGTGCTGAAAGGAATTGGTATTTAATTGCGATGTAGCGGACGATTAAGTAATGAAAAATCATGCTGATGGATATAATCCGGATAATGACTAATTTTTTTAGTACATCGTTGCTGCGTTGCAATAGAAAAACTCTCTGTTTAAACAGAACCAGAGAGTTATCATTGTTTTGAATCATCTTTTACTGTAAAGCAAAATCATTAAGGATTTGAGCTAGCTGGAGTTCCTGCGCCAAAGGTGACTGTGTCATTTACGCCAGCCTTCGAACACGCATCAACTTCTACATTAGGATATGCATCCGCTGTACCTTTAGTAAATGTGACCTTTACGATCCCAGAAAAATCAAATGTACTAGATGAACCATCTCCGTTAGTTACTGTAATTGTTTGCTTAGTACCACTAGCATTAACATTTTCACTTATCGCAAAACTAGTGCTGTGACCTCCATCATTAGCCAAATAATCTGCAACCATTTCCGCATAGATACTACGTGCATTAGCTTCATCAGCCGCATACTTTGCCTTATTTAGTTGAGCTGTAAAAATGGGAATAGATACTGCTACTAATACGCCGCTCCTGATCTATCAGTAAGGAATTTTAAGCATATCCAATAATTCAATGAATGTATCCTGCCCATCTTTACAGGTATCAATTAACCATCCATGGTTTTCATTCCATTTGGAAAGGCCTCTGTAATAGTAGGCCTTCTTTTGATCTTCAATCAGGAATGGAATGATGTTGTGATGTAGGCATTCCTTCAATGCAACTAATCGCCCAACACGACCGTTACCATCATCGAAGGGATGGATTCTTTCAAACAAGACATGAAATGAGATGATATCTTCTAATGTCGTTGTTTGAAGGGAATGGTATGACTTCAATAAGTTCTTCATTTCCCGGTTAACATCTTTTACTGGCGTCGTTTCTCTTCCGCCAACTGTGTTCTCTTCTCTCTTATACTCTCCAGCATTCTGAAATAACTTCTGAACGGCTGTGGTATCCCGTTTCAGAATGAAATGTATATTCTTAATAATGTCTTCTGTAAGTGGTTCTTCAGCTCTATCAATAACATAGTTTAAGGCGGAGAAATGATGGATGGTTTCCAGGATATCATCTGTTGGTATTGCAATATCGGTAAGCAGACTTCTTGTCTCATAGATCATACGTGTCTGTTCTTCGGTAAGCATTGATCCTTCGATATGGTTGGAGTTATATGCCATACGTACTTGTAATTCGTGATACAGGCCTCCGGAACTACCGGTTTCTTTTTCTGTTCTTAATCTTCGCAATATCAGATTATCTGCCTCAATGTGATATAGAGAATGAACATCAGTATCAAGATATGTCGCAATCCTATCCAAGGTGCGATCGGATAATTTTTCGTTCTTTGCAATTTTAGCTACCGTACGTGAGGATAGACCAAGATCTTTCACTAGATCTGTTTTCTGTATTCCCTTTTCCAGAAGTATTTGTTTCAGTTCATCGTATATATACATAGATTTGAATCTCCAGATACATAAAAATATGTAGCTCTTTAATAATAGTAAAGATTCGAAAAATAATGAATTAAAAAGTAAAGATTTTGAATCGTTTGCTCTAGTATCTTTACATTGGTAGCATTCATTGGTTATAACGAGTTACGAAACCATGATTTTAGAGCGGATACGGCGGAAAATATGGAATGTGCGCCGCTATGAATTATGCCATGAAAATCGGCCAATCAGTGCCACTTACGTCCGAACCGTTTAATAATAATGGGGGGTTCAAGTTTGATCTACTTATTGAATTCTCTTGAAAACAGATGAAAGATACACTTTGTAAGTGACCATAAAAACACAGAATTTGACGTACAGAATTCTGTACGCTATATTATTTGTATCAGGAGGAAATTATGATTGCTGTTAACTATACACAATTTCGCGATCAGATGAAAACACATTTGGATCTTGTTACAGATGACTTTGAATCGTTGGTTGTTACAAGGAAGGGAAACAGAAATGTTGTTATTCTTTCTGAAGAAGCCTACAACAATCTTCTTGAAAACATATATGTAATGGGTAATAAAGCCAATTATGATTGGCTGATGGAATCTAAAGCTCAGCTTAATATGGGTAAAACTAAAGTCCATGATTTGATTGAGGTTGAGGATGAATAAGCGCTTTACTGATAATGGATGGGATGACTATACATATTGGCAAACAGAAGATAAGAAGACCTTAAAGAGAATTAATGCTTTGCTGAAGGATATCGATCGTAATGGTAATGAAGGTATAGGTAAACCTGAACCTTTATCCGGAGATCTTGCGGGGTTCTGGAGTCGTAGAATAAACGATAAAGATCGATTGATCTATCGGATCATTGATGATGAAATTGTTGTTCTAGCATGCAGAACTCACTATGGCGATAAATGAATATTCTGCAAAGAATAGTAATGCTAACCAAACTCTGCAGGCGCAACTTGCGCTTTAATTACTGTTACGCCTTAGCGATTATCAGCAGAACGTAATGTTCCCTAAGCAGGAGCATTTTACGTAGGCGTATTAGTAGCAATTAGCATTCCCATTTTCACAAGCCAGCTGGAGAAGGCAAGAGAAGCTACAGATATGGCAAACATTAGAAACGCATATGCCGAAGTTGTATCAGCATACTTAAGTGACAATAGCACAGAACCTAAAACTGTAAAACTGACACAGACTGTAAAGGGATGGAAAACTGCCGAATCTAATACTGATGCTAATATTGCAGGTGTAAAGCTTACTGAAATTCCTTCTGAAGGATCGGTTGAAGTAAAAGCTGATGCTACTGGAAAAGTTACTATTGGTGGTGTTACAGTCCCTGAAAATGAGGGAGAAGGCGAGTAACAACGAATATTTCTCTGAAAAGGATTCTTGAAGTTTTTACTAAGCAAGAATCTTTTTTTCTGCTTATGCATAAGATCTAATTTAACATTTTGTTAAAAGGAATATTTTGAAATATGCACTAGTATACAGAGCAATTGAAAAACGCACTACATCACATACAGCTTTGTAGCGCGTTTTCGGATATATTAAACAATATAGCGGTTAAGCTGCAAATTCCGGAGCGGCGGAGCTATTAATCCGGTGAAATCGGAACCAGCATTCCGGTAAAACTGGTACCGTACCTGTGAGGTGCTTTATGCCGAGAAAGCACTTCTGTACGGGAATCCCCCTGTTACACTGGTGTTCCAGGTGCCCGGGAAGGGTTCACTTACCGGGACGGCTGTCTTTTGGGGTTACAGGGGGATAGGGTCCCATACAGAAGTGTCTTGGAATAAACACCGAACAGGAATACGTCTCTTCTTCACAGTAGTTCTTCAGCGGTACCAATCAAACCGGAAATGCGGTACCAGCTCTTACCGGAATCCCTGGTCCAAAATTCCGGAATCTGCAGTTAAGCTACTTTACCATGAAACTGTTGGTGCAGCATCAGAATTTGCCGTCCAAGTAAATGTAACTTCATGCTCGCCAGCCGCAGGCTCTGTTAGGGAGCTTACATCAAAAGGAAGCTCTGATGCTAATCCACTAAAGTTATCAGAAGATACCTGTCCTTTAAATGAAACGGTCTTTTTCACTTCTAATGTATTAGATGTCAAAACTTCTGTGGCAGCTTCTGCATATGCTGATCTTAAATTAGCAACAGACACTGCATCACGGCTTTTCTCAAGCTGGCTTGTGAAAATGGGAATGCTAATTGCTACTAATACGCCGAAATGAAAAACCCTCATAAGACATATGGTAGAGGGTTTCAAATATTTATTCTGCGTTTATTTGGCAATTGATATCGTTGGTGCAGAGCCATCACTTTTTACTGTAATAGTAGCTGTCCCAGTTGTAAATTGAGCGGAAGTTAACGTAACACCACCAATATTGATAGATGCACTATCACCAGCTTCTAAACCATCTTTTTGTTGAGTCATTGTATATGTTGCAGTGCATGTTAACACCTTATCATCTCCCTGAGTGATAGTTACTTTTCCGTCCGCTGACGTTCCAGTTGCAGTTGCAGTGAGAGCCTCTGAGGCGCATTCAGCATACAATGAACGAATATTAGCCTCATCAGTAGCTTCTCGAGCCTTCTCTAACTGCGCTGTGAAAATGGGAATACTAATTGCAACTAATACGCCGATGTATGATTTATAAGCGAATGTTTAGACTGGTATTAATATCGATAGGTGAAATATTATCCAGTTCTTTACTGATTATTTCCTTTTCATTCCGTATGTCTATATCACTCTGAATGTTTAGAAAATACCGATCGGATACCCCGAAGTATTTACCTAGGCGGAGTGAAGTGTCCACAGTGACTTTTCTTCTATCATGCAAGATATCCTGAATACGTGATACAGGAACTCCTATATCATTTGCTAATTTATATGCGGATATATTTAATGGCTCCATAAATTCTTCATATAACACTTCACTCATTTTTGGTGTTTTGATTCTGGGCATAACGTCTTCCTTCTCATTGGATTAATCATATCGATGGGTTTCCTCTATAGCAAGATAAGACAGCTTGTTAAACGGACTCATACCATCAAAGTACTCTGGATAGATTTAGAATTAGCGGAAGAGAATGATTCCCGTATTAGTTGCTCAATTTGGGTTTTACAGCCCAGTAAATGAAAACTGAATTAGTTGCTAACTACTCTGATGTTACAGCGACATATGCAGATTAAGTTGAAATGGGTTTTGATCCGGTTGATTTCGTTCCTGATGAATGACCGTTAATTCAATAGTCAATGAAAACAATACCTGATGTTACCTATAACGTTCAGCGGACACAATAATCTCTTTAGAGAAGTATATGTAAGAGACTATTAAAATCTGCCTCACGCTAAAAGAAAGATTTCAACAGCATCTTTCCATACCTTGACTTCCTGCACCGCAGAGCGGAAGAATTCATTTAACGAAAGCAATGGACTGCAATGAATGATTGAAGTAATCAAACAGGCATGAAACTGTTCCAGAGGAGCACCGTACTGTTCTTTTAGATACCAGCGAAGTTCATGGAAGGGGAGAGAGATCAGATATTCATTCATTGCGATCTGAATGAGATTCCAGAGATGATCTTCTTTGATATGAAAGGAGCATTCATTGGAGGAGCACTTCCAATAGAAATAACCTTCTTCTGTATTATTGCTGAAAGAACGGCGCAATGGCCTGCCACATATCCCACAGAATACCTTTCCGGTTAGAACACAATCACTTCCTCCGGAACATTGTCTTGTTCCGTGAATCGAACTGAAGTGCTTCCTTCTTATGATTTCCATCTGTACCAGTTCCCAGAATTCTGGATCAATGATCGGTTCATGATTCTGTACTAAAAGGTATTGAGGAAGTTGTCCGGTATTAAGAACCGGACGCTTGGTAATGAAGTCTTTGGAATATGTTTTCTGCATCAGCACATCACCTTTATACTTCTCATTCGAAAGAATTCTCTGAATAGTAGAAGAACACCATCTTGGTTTCCCATAGATACCATTCACATTTGCTTTGTTTAATTGCTTCGCAATCGCATGGAAGGTATAACCTTTCATGAACTGTTCATAGATGAACTTTACAATCAGAGCCTGATCCTCATGGATGATCAGATTTCCGTCTTCATCTTTCTCATATCCCAGCAATACATTGGCATTGATATGCGGAATTCCTTTCTTGAAGTTAGAGCGGATTCCCCATTTTGTATTCTCGGAAATATTGCGAGATTCCTCCTGTGCAAGGGAGCTGAGAATGGTAAACAGAAGTTCTCCGCTGGTATCCGTAGTCAGAATGTTCTCTTTCTCAAACAGGACCCCAATATCAAGATCCTTTAACATCCTGGAATAACGAAGACAGTCCTGTGTATTCCGGGCAAATCTGGAAATAGACTTAGTCAGAATCAGATCGATCTTTCCGTTTCTGCAGTCCTCAATCATGGACATGAACGCTTTGCGCTTTGATGCGGTAGTTCCTGAGATCCCTTCATCCACATAAATACCCGCATTGATGTAATTGGGGTTGGAATCAATATAGTTCCGGTAATAGTCGATCTGATTCTGACAGCTTCCAAGCTGTTCCTCATGATCAGTGGATACCCGACAATATGCCGCAACTCGAAGTTTTTCGTTTCTCGTATCCTTCTTATGCATTGCGGCTACTTCCGTTGCGGGAAAAACAATCACGTCTTTATTCATTACAAACTCCTCCTTTTTCTTCATCCTGAAAGATAAAAGGGAGTATATGGATATCAATTCTTCTTAATACATGGTTGAATACTCGTATGAGACGGAATCGAAACGGATTTACACTTGCGGAACTGCTGATTGTTGTCGCAATCATTGGAGTGCTTGTTGCGGTAAGTATTCCCATTTTCACATCGCAGTTGGAGAAATCACGTAAGGCGGTAGATCTGGCAAATATGAGAAATGCCAAAGCAGCGGCAGTTGCTCAGTATTATTCGGATGGAATGCCTGAACAGGCGCTTTATTACTATGATGCTTCGAAAGGGATTGCGGTTTCCTCTCCCTCTGGGATTACTGGATATGGAAAGTCTTCTTCTGCAATAGAAGGGGCTAATGGCATTCCGAATCCAGGTGGAAGTACACCACGGGTAGTAAATGTTCAGATTACGGAAGGCGGTTCGCTCATTCGTCTTAACTGGGGCGCAACGGCAGACCGGTCTATTACTTCCATGTCAGAGATCGGAGAAAACGGAGTGAATGATGCGGCTAGAGTCGCGCAGGACACAACACTCCTGAATGCCCTTCAAGAATCCATTCAGGGAATGACTGCAGGGGAATTGAAATCAATGATTGAAGGGAATACAAACAGTAAGGATTTTGTTCTTGCGATGACTAATTCACGCGTTGTTGGACAACAGACATCACTGAATGTGAATACACTTCAAAAACAATATATCAATGCGGGCTTTACTGACTTGTTTGCGTCGATTGGAGTGGATGCCGATAAGGTGAATGCTAAGGAAGAAGTGCTCATAACGACTGCTGGAAGCGGAAATGATGTCCGTATCAAAGTGAATGTAGGGAATAGGGATCTTTCTCAGCTCAGTGATGATACGGTGCTCACAAATGCTTATGTTTACCTTGATGCCCAGGATGCTCAGGATAAGAAGTATTCATCTCTTTATACCGCAGAGCGTTCGAAGACAAAGTGAAGTTCGTAGTATAAGTAATAAGAAGATTTTGCGTTGAGGTAGTGATAATGCGAGAAAGAAGGATAAATCAGGGATTTACTCTAGGGGAGCTGTTAATTGTAGTGGCGATTATTGGAGTGCTGGTGTCAGTCAGTCTTCCAACCTTTACTCGTCAACTGGAGCGTTCCAGACAGAGGGTAGATGAATCAAATATGAGATCCGCGAAGGCAGTTGCGGTGGCGGAATATCTTGCAAATGGATATTCCGATACTCCATTGAAATACTACTATGACGCTTCCAGTGGTGACCTGGTGTTGGAGGCGCCAGAAGGATATGGAAAATCCAGAAGCCTTACCTTTGAAAACAAATTCTATGAACCGTTAGATAGTTTTATATATATCGAAGTCTCTAAAGACGGAGTCACGCTCGAATGGAAGAAGACTGGAGATACGCTATCTAATGGAGAAAGTGGTTCACCAAGTGGATCCTCGCCTGGTTCCACTACACCTGTGACACCTCCTGAAGGAGGTGGGGAACCTTCATCTTCAGATCCTGTCGTAGATGCCTATGAACATCAACTTTCAGTAGCAAACGACAGAATCAGAGAACTGGAGGAATTACTTGCGCAGGCACAGGGTCAAAACGCAGAGGACAATAGCAGTGAGTTGTCTTCACTTCAATCCCAGCTTGATACTGCAAATGCTCAGCTTGTGGAATTGTTAGTGGAAAATGAGAGACTAAGAAATCAATTGAATTCACAATCCGGTGAGTTTTTTGACTATTCTTCACTAACAGGAGGTGCTGCAACGATTTATCAGAATGCAACAAATAAAGATGAATTTATGACGATTGAGCAACAAAAGAAAGATGGTGGAGTAATTCAATACAGCAAAGGTGATGTGATTACATATAACGGTGAGGTTTATGTTGCGATTACAGATATATCCCAGGAAGTGAATCAGTATAATAATGGAACTCCTGAAGGAAATATATTCAGTGGTAGAATAGTTAAACTCTCATCAAATCCTATTCGCACTGATGACGACTTAGTAATAGAGTGGGGCAATTCTTATTTGGATGATGTTTCTACCGGAGATGTTTATCAAGATAAAGATGGGAATTACTATGTATGTGTGTATTTATCCCACGCGAAATCTGATCCTAAGGATACCAATGTGTGGAAATTAATCAACATGTAGTTTTGGGCTGGTTATTTACTTCTGGTTTAACGTCTGACTCTGCTATCTTGTTATCGTCTTCGGCTTAAATGACCGGTGTTAAACATAATATATAACATATTTAGTTGAAATTCGGTTTGAAATGATGATTGAAAAATCTTTAGACTGTGTTACTATATAAATGAAGAAGGGTCACCGATGACGGTTGTCCTACAGATAAAAACGGTCGCTTTTATTTGTAAGTGTTAGAGCGGTCGTTTTTTATATTGGATATCGTTGTACCAATCGCATATCCTAATGCGAAACATGTAATCGCCAAGGATAGAATTGAAACAAATTGTTCAATATTCATCACAACACCTCCTTTCGGTTAAAATCATTTAACCAGGAGAAGGTTGTTATGCCTTCTCTGGTTTTTGCCAAAGAAGGACAACCGCCACCGTTATCGTGACCCGAGATTATTATAACTCAAAATACTAATAAAATAACTAAAATATGTCTATTTCATCTTGAAAACAAATTAATTGTTGTTACAATCAAGAGCGAAGAAGGCTTAGCGATAACGGTTGCCCTAGTTGAGAAAGCGATCGCTATTACAAACTGGAATTGGAGCGGCCGTTTATTATATTGGATATAGTTGTGCCAATCGCATATCCTAAAGCGAAATTTGTGATCACTAAGAATGAATTGAGAACAATTGTTCAATATTCATCACAACATCTTCCATTGGCTAAAACCATTTAACCTAAGGAAAATCGTTATGCCTTCTCCTGGTTTTGACAAGAGAAGTAACAGCTGCCATGATTTGTGGCAGCTATTACTTCGTATAAATGATCTGAGTTGATAGTGGGAAGTGAATCTCTTACATTCTTATCAGTTTCTGATAGATTCCTTCAGGGTCAACTTTGATTCCATCGATATAACGTTCCAGGATATCTCTGTCATCGCCGATATAGCAGAATCGTTCTAACGCTTCTAGTGGTGATATTTGAAACCCTTCATCCTGCATTGGTCTCAATATCAGCGCATTAAATCGGTAACCAGGTTCAATCTTACCGATATTCCCAAATACTTCACCGCCATTTGCGGTAGCCATCCAGAATGCTTCTGCGAAGGAAAGACGATGATTCTCCGGTTCATAGAACTCTTTGAGCTTGGATAACTGCACACTATGACTGATGGAACGGTAAACGGCAGGGGAGTGCCCTCCGCCGATATCAGTTCCTTCTGCGATGTGATACTTCTGATCGAGCAGTCTGCTTACCGGCATGATTCCTGCGGTAATGTTTGCGGTCGCATCCGGGCAATGTACCGCAACCGCATGATATTGTTCAAAGATGCGGTCTTCCGTTTCCGTAGGAAAGATAACATGAGCGAAGATTTTCGGTCCACTCACATTCAAGAGGCCAGTACGCTCATAGATTTCTCCATCTGATGCACATTCTGGAAACAGTTCTTTACTCCATGCGGCTTCTCCGATGGATTCCACAAGATGGGTGTGGAGCCCCGCATTTGTTGTTTTCGCAAGGTTACCCAGACCTTCCAGCAGTTCTTTTGTACATGTTGGCGCAAAACGGGGAATGATCATCGGTTTTACATGATCACTGTTTTGATGTTCCTGTAAGAATCGTTCTGTTTCATGAATCGAGGTTTCCGTATCTTCGACATAGTAGTCTGGAGAATTTCGATCCATGTTGATCTTACCGGTAAATGCATACATTCCGCTTTCTTCTAACATGTGGAAGAACAGATCACAGGAATCATAGTGAATTGTGGTAAAGAAGTTTGCCTGGGTTGTCCCATGACGCAGTAAATCACGAATCAATTGCGCATAGATGGTTTTGGCGTAGCGCACATCCTGGAATTTCGCTTCCTGAGGGAAGGTATAGTTGTTGAGCCAGTCAAACAACAGACAATCCATTCCTACTCCACGCTCGGTATATTGAGGTGCGTGAATGTGAAGATCGGAAAAGGAAGGGATAATGATCGCATCCTCAAGATCTGTGACGGGAAGATGCTGGTAAGGTTCTGAGCGGTGCTGTGCGACTTCCTGAATGATTCCATCTTCAGTAACAATTTCCGCATGTTCCAATACGGATAATTCATGACGTGATTTTGCGGTGATGACCGTTCCTTTGATTACAGTTGTACTCATGGGCTACCTCTTCGTATGTTCATCCTAACAAAAAGCGGTTCTGTGCTGAACACAAAACCGCAGATTATCCGAGAATTTCAACTTCTCTCAAAGATATGAAATAGAACCTTGCCTGATCCGTACGGGAGATAGGATAGATCGTTGCCTCAAGCAGGGAAGTAGTCCCATCTGCCTTATGGAAGGCGGCGGAAGATTTATATCCTGGTGACTCATCTGCTTTGAGGAAGTTCTCCCGCACATTCTGTTCGGAATCATCCAATTGATCCATGAAGTTATATCCGTCATTGAGACGTTCCGTACTTTCTGATAGAATCGCCGCATATTTATCATTCATCTGAAGGATATGAATGGAGTCTGGTGTGATCTCAAAGATTGCGATCGGTCCGGTGATGTCATTGATCTGAGCAGGGGTAAGCAGACCTTCATCAATGAGTTCCGCAAAGCTCAGTCTGCCAAAACGCATACCGGAAATGAATGGTGGTGCTTCCTGAATGAGGCTGGCGTCATGGATCAGTACTTCTGCTTCCTCCTTGGGAAGAGGGCGATAGAAATAATATCCCTGACAATAGTGGCAGTTCAGCTTCATCAATAGTTCTGCCTGTTCTGGTGTTTCGACACCTTCTGCGACAACCAGAAGTCCAATCATATGCGCCATACGAATGACAGATTCCACAATACGGCGGTCTTCTTCCTTATTTAACGCATCGATGAACTGCTTATCCAGTTTCAATACATCGAAATTCATGGAATGCAGGGAATTGAGAGAAGAGAATCCTTTCCCGAAATCATCCAGCAGAATCTTATGGCCGTGTTCCTGCAGGAAGGCTACACTTCGGCTGATTTCTCCATCATCTTCATAGAAGGCACTTTCCGTAATCTCAATCTGCAATAGATGGGGTGGAATATTGCTGGAACGCACAGTGTCAGACACCTGACGTGCTACATCGCCATAAGCAAAGTCAGCCCGGGAAAGGTTGACCGAAACTGGAATGACCGGAAGATTATGGTCAATGCGATCTTTGAGCCAGGCACAGACCTGATGCAGTACCAGCATGTCGAGTTTATGAATGATGTTTGCTTTTTCCATCGGTTCCACAAACCGGGCAGGGGAGATAATTTCACCGCTTCGGTTCCACCGTACCAGGGCCTCAAAGCTGATCAGATGCCCGGTCTTCATATTTACCTTAGGCTGGAGGAAGAAGGTGAATTCTTCCTTGGCCAAGCCATCTTCAATATCCAATAACAGGAACTGTTCTTCTTTCCTGCGGTCATATCGTTCCCGGTTAAAAATAGATACATGGGTATTCAGATCACCACTCACTTCATCTAACGCAAGACTTGCGAATTCATACTGTTCTGACGGCAGTTCGCTGAAATCCTCACAGATATAAACTCCCGCACATGGCATGAACAGGGTAGGAATTCGGAATTCCCGTAACTGCTGTTCCATGCGCCGTACCGCTTCTTCCATGGATATTTGATACATCGGCAATAACATTGCGAAGTTGTCATTGCCCATATATCCTGAGATTCCATGATAGTCACGGGAAAGCCGTAACAGGGTATCCTGAATCATTTCCAGCATCCGGTTTCCGGCTTTTCTGCCAAACATGTTGTTATAGAGTTTGAAGTGGTTGATATCCACTGCGATCATTGCGAGTTTCGCCGCATCGGTCTGTGACATCCAGGAAGCGGCCCGATGGAAGAACTCCCGGTTTCGATACATCGTAACCGAGGCTCTTGCATGGCTTGCTTCTTCTATGACTGCGTCATGAATCGGATGGAATGGCCGCATGGCCTGATCCATTCGTACAGTCACAAGCACCCGGAACCCATCGCTTCCTTCTTCCAGTAACTCCATGGATTCCTCCGTCCAGATCCATTCTTCTCCCCGTTTTACACGATAGACAATGGCAGGAGAGCTTTGAGGTTTGCGATGAAACTGAGAGCGGATTTTCTCTTTATCCCAGAAGGAACGATAAAGACTCTGATCTTCCGGGTGAATTTTAGCCGCATGGCTTTCACATACGTCAGATAGATGGATTGGGTGAGGGTCATGGCCATCTTCTTTCGGCTGAAAGAGAGGTGCGACCGTTTCGCTAACAAGATCCAGTAATAACAGGGTCTTGCGGTAGTGGTCTTTTGAGACTTTTGTTTCCTGATCATTGTGGCGAAGTAATGATCGTTTTTCTTCATAGAGTGATAAATCCAGCCTTCGCAGCAGTGTATCAAAGTCTGTTACCCACGGATTTTCATAACAGTAACTACATGCGGCGGAAATCCCTTCCGCGTTTAATGCGTTCATGAGTTCTCTGTTCCGTTCCACAAGTCCATCTTCCTGAGGCTCAAGATACAGCGCAAGGAATTCGTCTCCATCAATACGGAACACATAGTTTGGCCCAAAGGACTGGTTTAGCAGTTCGGTCATCCGCTGTAACAGTTCATCCCCCGCATGGTGACCCTGCAGGTCGTTGATCTTTTTCAGGTTAATGACATCCACCGCAAAAAGTCCTAAGGCTTCTCCTTTTGGTAATCGTTCTAACAGATCATTGAGGGATAACCGGTTTCCAGCCCCAGTCAATCGGTCCAGATAACCGGATTCCGTCATCATTCGCTTCATATTGCGGCTTTCCAGTAAGGAAGAAAGATATGGTCTCAGCGTGGTAAGCACATCTTTGATGTGTTCAATCTCATCTGGGGATGGATTATCAATTCCAATCAACCCGAAATCTATGCCATGAAAGCGAATCTGGTCTACCACAACGGTATGAATCTTCTGCCGGGAAAGTAGATAATACAGGTTCAGATCCTCCTCCTTTAGGTCTTCTACATCCTGGACAATGACACTGCGCTCTTTTTCAAAGCGTGCATACCATACCGCATAGGTAGAAGAAGGGCTGTTTTGAAACAGATCCTTTTCACTGATGACATCTTCTGCACACCACTCATAGGTATTATCAAAGGAGCCATTCTTACGGCGCTCACAGATGAATACCCGGTCACACTGAAACCTGCTTCCTAACATGGAGAGCAGTGTGTTTACCGGATCACTTCCCTGGATGTGTTCAGATTGTTCTGTAATCTGCTGAGCCAGCTCGCTTATGGTCGAGGATTCCGGCACGTAAGTGGTATGTCCCATGCGTTTCTTTAAACCTTTCCGTTCATGACATGCATGAATCGTTATCCGTAGGGTAACAGATTTATACGAAAAAAGAAACAAAAACCGACAATTTTATACAAGTGTGAACATTAGTCCATATCACTGACATTTGTCAGCTAGAAACCCACAGGATTTTCTGTACAAATGCCCAAGGGAATTGCAGGTGCGAAATGTTATATTTTCCCCATAAGGAGGACAAACAATGATCTGTTCACATTGCGGGAAATCAATTCCTAATACAGCACAAACCTGTCCTTATTGCGGAAAGCCTGTAAAACATCATTCGCATACTCCCATTTCCTGGTATAAGTTCATTGCGCTGGCTGGGGCGGTGCTGGTCCTTCTGAGTGCCTTTATTCCAGCGGTATCTTTGAATGTTTCGAGTATACATTTCTCTATCGATTGGAGTGATATGCGCAAATGGGTCATGATCGTCGCCGGAATCCTTTCGATCATAGCGATGCTGGTGCCTTCGCTGGAACTGTTATATCCGGTATGTACGTTATTTACCGGAATTGTCTTCTATGATCTCTTAAAGTATACCTGGGAGTTTTTTCAGATGTATTCCGCGCTTCGTAAACTCATCACCATCCCGGAACTCAAGGGATTGTTTTCTCTGCTTTCTGCCGATTATCCCGCATTATTTCTGATCGGTTTTCTGATCATGTGCATCTGCTCGATCTTTGTTGTGCTGAAATATACTATTGGTCGGTTTTTCTCGAAACATTAAGCAGAAAAGAGGAAGCTCATGAATTCATTTCTCAATGCGCAGATTAATAACATGATCAATACCCTTCAGGTATTCCTCACCGGATGTGAACTTGCGGCGAAGCAGGATGATGGGAAGATTGACCGGTCAGAAGAAAAGACATTGAAGAAGGTCAGAAAGGCGACGGAGGACTATATTAAGGTCCTGAAGTCGATTCGAGGCTGAAATTTATACCGAATTCTGACAGGCATGAGATCATGCCTGTTATACTTATTACATATGGTTAAGAAAAAACTGAACGGGCAGGAAGGCTCGGTAAATCTTCTGGAGTTTGGACTGATTACGGCGATTGTACTTATGGCCGCAGTCTATTTCTTTCTTGGTGGTTCGTGGATGAAAATCCGCATGAATCATGGAAATGATTCTCTGGCAGTCAATACGGCAGACTCGGTTGCCAGAATCAATTCCAATAATGGATTGAATTGTGTCGTTGACGGATGTGGGTCTTCCGGACATTGTCCGCACTGGTCTTCCATTGGCTATATTGGTTATTTCGATAATGTGGCGAATAAGATTGTCGGTGAAAAGCCAAAAGGCTATAACGAATACTCCACGATGGAGATCGACCGAAACCAGTTTCATGGGGACCCTGGAACGATGGTAATTAAGGTCATTGCCAAAGAAGGAGAGATGGTGCTCTCCTGGGAGCTGGGAAGACAATGAGTCTTGCGCTGTTTGACCCCTGGATGCGGGTAGTACTGCTTGTATTTACCTTTCTGCTTGGCAGTGTCTTTGCCAGTTTTTTTGCGTGTGTTGGTGGTCGGATCGCTTCAAAGCGGGATTGGGTCAAAGAACGCAGTATCTGTGAATCCTGTGGTCATGAACTTAGCCCCAGGGATCTGGTTCCTGTATTCTCCTATCTTTGTTCAAGAGGGAAGTGCCGCTATTGCGGGGCAAAGATTCCCATCAGCTGCCTGATCTATGAAGTGGTGCTTGGCTTGTATTGGGTCATTGCGTTATTTCGCTTTGGGGTTAGCATAGAGACATTACGGTGTATGGGTCTCTCAGGGCTTCTGCTGGGATTATCAGTCGTGGATCTTGAGATATATGAAATACCGGATGGATTCATTCTTGCGGGAATTATCTTCTGGGCAATTACAGCACCCTTCATGCCGGGAAGCTTGCTTGCGGAAGTGAAGCGGGGTCTAATTGGTGGCCTTTCGATTGGCGGTGGGATGTTAGTACTATCATTGATCTTTGATCGGATTGTGAAAAAGGACAGCCTTGGCGGCGGAGACATCAAGCTGTTCTTCATGACTGGCCTTTATATGGGCGCTCTTACCGGCTTTTTCAACCTCATACTTTCCTGTTTGGTGGGTTTGGTTTTCGTGGTATTATTAAAAAAGTCAAAAATACCATTTGGCCCGTCCATCAGTATTGCGACATGCATTTCGATGTTATGGGGATCGATGGTAGTTTTCTGGTATCTGGGGTTATTTTTGTGATCGGGAGTAATTATGGCAAAGAGTATATTGGGAATTGAGTTTGGCTCCAGCCGGATAAAGATTTCCGAAGTGAAAAACGGAAATGTGGTCCGGTTTGTAAAAGAAGATATGCCCGAAAATATCATTCAGGGAGGGGAAGTCGTCTCCTGGGATGCGTTATCCGAGTTCATGTCTCAGCTGATAAAGAAGAGCCGCTTCGGTACGAAGAATGTCGCACTGGTCGTGCCGGATTCGGTGACCTATACCAGACGTCTTTCGCTTCCGTTAATGACTGCAGCACAGCTGAAGGTGAACCTTCCCTATGAATTCCGTGACTTCATCTCGGATGACAAGGATGCGTTTATCTATGATTATGCGGTGGTTGGAATTGAGCAGGATGAAAACGGTACGGATACCGGGCTCGATGTACTTGCGGTTGCGATCCGTAAGGAACTGATGGAGAACTACAGGAATCTGTTTCATTCCCTGCGGATGAAGCTGGTTATGGCGGCACCACAATGCCTTGCGTTTGGGTCGTTGATTAATCAGATTCGGCCAGAACTTTCCGATCGGGATTTCATTATTCTGGATCTTGGCTATTCCGCAACCCGCATCAACATCTTCTCCCAAGGGATCTTCGATACCACCCGTTCGATTGAACTTGGGTGTCAGGCATTGGCACGTCGAGTAGCGGATACGCTTGGTTGTGATGAACATATCGCAGCGCTGTATCTGGTACAGAATACCAATGGTGTCATGGATACTGAAGGCCCAAGAGATGTCTGCGGAGATATCGCGGTCGATGTTATGCGGGCGGTAAACTACTATACATATGAGCGCAGAGACAACACACTGGAAACTATTTATGTCTGCGGCGGGGGTGCCTTGATCCCTCAGTTAGTAGAAGAACTGCGGGACAGTGTTCCGTTAGAGATCGTATCACTGGCAGAGTTCGCGGATGATTCAGCAGATGAGGACGCATTGACCAATGGTCCTGCTTCCGTAGGAATCTGCTGGAATGGAAAGTAGGAGGAGACAGGGAAATGAGTGAGAAAAAACAGAGTTTCCTCTCGCAGGAGATCTCCTTCGGAAAAAAAGGTGGAAAATCCGGGCGAGGAAAGTATCCTGATAAGACGTATATCAACCTGGTACAGGATGAAAACAAGGGGAGTAACCGCCGGGCCATCCTCTGGTTCTTAGTGTTCCTGGTCTTCCTTGGCATCTTCACTAAGTTTGCGGTGCTGGATCAATTGGACAAGGTCGCCCAGGCAGAGCGTCAATACCGTTTGATGGAAACACAGGTACGTGCCGTACAGGAAGCTAACAGTGAATATGATGCGGTTAAGGCAGAGTATGACGAAGTGACGGACTGGTATATGACAGAGGATGAGAAGTCCGAAGTGGATAAGTCGAATGTCTTCCGGATGTTGGAAGATGACATGATGCCATATGTTGGTATTCAATCCGTTCAGATTGCTGGAAATACGATCGCGGTACAGACTACAGTTACAGATCTTCAGACGGTATCCATGTTTCTGAGCCGGCTTCAGAATGACAGCCGGAACGGATTCGTTACCGTGACTACGGCCTCCGCAAACAACGGCAAGGAAGAAACAAAGAATGATGTTATCGCATCGGTCGTCATTACTTACGGCGGCACGGAAGGGGGTAACTGATCATGTTGAAACGGGAATTCAGCGCGAAAGAAAAGATTCTGATCCTGGTCGCAGCGATTCTGGCATTAGGCCTCATCTATTACAACTTTGTCTATAAATATTTCCAGAATCAGATGGTATTGTATGATACCGCAACCCTGGAAGATCAGCTGATCATCGAGCAGTCCAAAGCAAACCGGATCTCACAGATGAAGCAGATCATTGAGGAATCAAAAGACCGTGTTACCGGAGACCTCTCCGTTTATAACAACCAGTCGGCAGAGATCATCGAAATGGGTATGATCTTTGACGAAGATGGGAATAATGTCAGTATCTCCTGGAGTGACCCGGTGCTCAGTGGAACGATTATCCGCCGGGATGTGAATATCACATTCCGTGCCTCCTCCTACCAGAACTTCAAAAATATTCTGCGTAAGATGAGTGAAATGCGTTACCGCTGCCTGATTCGAAATGTAACGGTATCAGCCGCAACCCAGAACGCGGAGGGCGGTGTAGAGAAGGCGGAAGAATTAAACGCTTCGATCTCCGTTACCTTCTTTGAAACCTCGGAAGGAGCGTCCAGCCTGGCAGGTCTTACGATTGACAATGCGGGTGGAACCGATCTTTCTGACAGTGAGCTGGCACAGCGTGCCCATGCGTATGACTGATTCTGACCCGGAGAAATCCGGGTTTTATTCTGCTTTTTTATGAAATTACGGTAGAATGGATGCGATGAAACAGATACCGAAACTATATATTGTGATTCCCTGCTATAACGAAGAGAAGGTATTACCGATTACCGCACCGTTATTTCTGGAGGAATTGAATCATCTGATTGCGGCAGAGAAGGTTGACCCGGACAGCCGGATTCTTTTCGTCAACGACGGAAGTAAGGATCGTACCTGGGAGTTGATTCAGGAATATGCAGGACAGGATGCGAAATACATTGGAATTTCCCAATCCCGCAACCGTGGTCACCAGAGTACGGTGCTGGCGGGGCTGTTAGAGTCAAAGGATAAGTGTGATATTACCATTTCGATTGATTGTGATGGGCAGGATGATATCTCCGTCATGGAACAGATGGTAGATGCGTATCTGGATGGTTGTGAGATTGTCTATGGTGTCCGATCCAACCGGGACAGCGATACCTGGTTCAAGCGCACCTCTGCGGAAAGCTTCTATAAGATCATGAATCGGATGGGCGTGGAAACCGTATTCAACCATGCGGATTACCGTCTTGTGTCTTCGCGGGTACTGAACCAGTTTGCGGATTATGAAGAAGTGAATATCTTCCTCCGTGGCATGTTTCCATTAGTGGGGTTTAAGAGTACGAGTGTTTACTATGAGCGACATGAGCGTCTGGCGGGGGAAAGTCATTATCCACTGAAGAAAATGATTGGCCTTGCGGTTGATGGTATTACCAGTCTTTCCATTGAACCGATTCATCTGATCGCAAAGATGGGCGTAGGAATTTCCGTGATCGGTATTGTTGGAATCATCTGGGTATTGATTCGTGCCTTCACAGGTCATACCGTTGTCGGATGGGCTTCCATGATGTGTATCATCTTCTTCCTTGGGGGTCTTGTGCTGTTAAGCCTTGGGGTGATTGGGGAATATGTTGGTAAGACGTATCTGGAAACCAAGCACCGGCCTCGCTATATTATTTCCGAAACGACGGAAGACCTGCACAGCGACAATTGAATCTATAAAAAACACAGTCTGTAGAAGAATCGCAGGCTGTGTTTTACTGATGCTTGTTTTAAGGCTCGTAGTCGGGCTCGATTTCAAATTCAATCATGGTTTCAATCAGTTCAATGTCGGTATCCGCATTGATCTGCCATTTTTCTCCATCCTGAATGGTGAAGATCGTTCCCGGTTTCATGGCTTCTCCTGCCCCATGTAATACGGTCAGTGTCTTCCGTACGCCAACATCGGTCTTGATCGTAACGGAGGAGCCGGCTTTTACCGTAAGCAGGGAAGTTTCACTGTGATCCGAGCGGTAGAGCACTTCCTTTCCGCCATAGCGCTTCCCGATGACTCTAGGTTCAAACCAGACATCATCTACCCGTTCCTTAAGCAGAGATTCCTTGTCTTTACTGCAGACAAGAATTCCATCTCTTCCGGCTGCGACAACCATGTCATGAACACCGATCGCAAGGACCGGGATATCCAGATGATTGACGATCAGGGAGTTGCGGCAGGAGTTATCCCGCACGACCTGGCCAACCGTCGCATTGCCAAGGAGATTGGCGATATTATTCCAGGTTCCCGCATCGGCCCATTTGCCATGATAACGGAGAACGGAAATGCTGGATTCCCGCTCTACAACCGCGTAGTCGAAACTGACTGCTTTGAGCTCTGGATAATGCTGGACTAAGTAAGAATAGCTGGAATTGCCAAAGACACGTTCTGCCCTCTTTAACAGATAATTCAACCGGCAGGCAAATACTCCCGCATTCCATAGCGCATGATCTTGTTCGATATACCGGGTTGCGGTAGAACGGTCCGGTTTTTCTTTAAATTCCTTTACATCAGAAACAGGATCCTCACTGGCAGGGATGATATATCCGTATTTTTCACTTGGTTCATCGGGTTCGATTCCCATCAGAACAAGATTGGAACGGCCGCTCTCCACGATCTTGCCAAGCTCGAAGAGGCTCTCATAGAACGAGTGATCCGCATAGCTGTCAACCGAAAAGATAACAACCGGCTCTTCCGGGTCAACCCGATCATGGTCTTTAAGGTATGATGCGGCTAGTGAAATCGCCGGAAAAGTATCACGGCGGCTTGGCTCTTCGGTCATACTGACATCATAGCCAAGCTGACTGCGTACTTCCTCGGTCTGAATTCGACCAGAGGCGATCGTTACCTGGATATCCGGATCGATTTCATGGATTTCACCAATGACCCGTTCCAGCATTGAACGGTAACCGCCGTTACCATCATCAAATAAGCGTATGAACTGCTTGGAGTGAACATTATTGGAAATGGGCCAGAGACGTTTTCCGCCGCCTCCGCATAACAGAATCATTCTCATAATAACAGTCCTCAACCTTCGTAATCATTATAACGGGAAGAGGTCCCTTGCGACTATAGCAGGGTGGGTCAAAAATCCCCTGCCACAATGAAACTTTCCCGTCATGCATGTTGGTTTTATTGTATGATGATTCATGCAGGAACTCTTTATATGGCTAGTATAAAAGAGCTATTTCAAACGATTCTTCATTTTTTCCGGCTCGATAAGAAGAGCCCTTTTGTACGTGACTGGGTCGATAGGAATAACATGCGCGCTTCCATCGCGATAACGATCTATACCGTAATCATGGAGCGGTTCATGTATAACCGGACGGTGATGTTGTGGGGGTTAATTCCAAGAAATCTCTACAATACCGCATTCTATGTCCTTGGCTTCAGTACACTGCAGTTATTTATCGTAGCGCTTCTGTATCTTTCTGGTAAGGTACGCAGCCATCGCTTAACCGCCATCAGCCTATCTATCTTTGTGCTTGCGTGCTGTATTGTCGGGCAGGGGATTTCCGTCTACGACTATGCGATTGGAAAACAGACGATCGTCTTCCTTCCGTTAGTCGCATGGATTTTCGCATTATTACTGTTGAATCCGTTTGCCAGCGGGATTCTCGCCTGGCTGAGTTTCATGGTGATCCCGGATTATACGAATAACCGGATTATCATTTCCACGTATGTAGACCGTATCCTGATTGTCTTTGCGGTCATGTTAATCATCATTTCCATTGTGCGCTGGGTTTCCCAAATTCGCAGTGCCGAAGGGGATGAGAAACTCAATCAGATGAACACCCGTCTGGAACATATTTCAAGGCGCGATGAATTGACCGCAGTCAAAAATCGTCATGGGCTTCAGACAGATACCGATGGGTTGATTGGCAAAGAGATCTTCTTAGTCATGTCGGATATTGATGACTTCAAATACTATAACGACACCTATGGCCATGACACGGGTGACCTTATTCTGAAACATATGTCCGATACTATGGTTCAGGTATTCGGGGATGAAGCGGTATACCGGTTTGGCGGAGATGAATTCCTGTTAATTGTAAGAGATGGCAGTGAAGCAGAGCTGATTTCCCGACTCAAGGAATGGAAACAGGCCTTCCATAGCTTCGTGCTTGAAGGAAAGACGCTTCATCTTTCTTCAACCTCCGGTTATGCGATGGGCAAGGTTCATGCGCCTTCCGATCTTTCTGCCATGGTTTCGCTTGCGGACGCGAAGCTGTATGAGGGAAAGATGAACCATAAGGGTGGAATTTCCGGAGAAGCATATGACCCGGAAAAGAAGAACGAGGGATCTAAGCTCAGTCGACTGGAATCCGGCTTACGCAGTGGGGAAGTGGATGGATTAACAAAACTGCCCAATATGTTCTATTTCCGCTCCCGAGCGGAATTAACCGTCGATGTGCTTCGCTCCTCCAATCACGAACCCGTACTTGTGTATATCAATATTGCCGGATTCAAGGACTATAACCGGAAGTTTGGCTTTGAGGCAGGGGATGACCTGTTGAAGCAGTTAGCAGAGTTATTGACGGTAACGTTTGATCAGGATCTAGTATGTCGGTTTGCGGATGATCACTTTGCGGTAATTACCTCCGATGGGACGATTGAAGAAGAAATTAAGGAAGTAAACCAGAAACTGCAGGAACGTGCGGGTTCCAATGCGAAGGTTTCGGTTCAGGCAGGGTTATACCGACTGAGCGATGAGACGGTGGATGTCTCCTTAGCCTGTGATTGCGCGCGTCAGGCTATGGCAAATCACCATGGGTCGGAGATTGTCGGATGGTATGACGAAGAAATGCGTGCCAATCTGGAACGCAGACAATATATTACCGACCACCTGGATGAGGCACTGGAACAGGGCTGGATTGAAAATGAATATCAGCCAATCTTCCGTTCGATTAACCGGAAAGTATGCGGGTTTGAAGTGCTTCCCCGCTGGAATGACCCAACCTATGGTGTGTTAGAGCCGGAACTGTATGTGCCGATTCTTGAAGAAAGTCGACAGATCAATGAACATGATCTCTATGTGCTGAAACTTGCGGCAGAAGAATTCCGGATCTATCAGAGTCATACGAAGTCGCCTGTTCCTGTGGTGGTGAATCTTTCCTATCGGGATCTTGATCTTGAAGATATCACAGAGCGGATTTTGAGCAGCACGGAAGGCATTGATCATTCCCTGATTCATTTCGATATCAACGCGGCTGCACTTCATAAAATGAATCCGCATATCCATCAGGTACTGGAAGAACTTACAACGGAGGGATTCCAGTTCTGGATGGATGGATTTGGCACGGAGAACTCAACCGTGGACATCCTCTATAACTTCCAGATGCATGGTGTAAAGATCGATATTCGCATGTTGAGAGAGAAGCGTCATGACTCCAGTTATCTCATTTTCCTCAGCCATATCATCTCCATGTGTAAACAGATGGGAATTGCGACCCTGGCTCTTGGGGTGGAAACCGAGCAGGAAGCGCAGTTTCTGACGGAAGCAGGCTGTGAATATATGCAGGGGTATTTCTTCTATGAAAATGTGACCCTGGCAGAATTCAAGGAGCGCAACTTCATCCCTACTCTCCCAACGGAAGATGTAAGTGAAGAGGCTTATTATTCTGCCGTAAGTCGTGTTGATCTTTCCAAACCCGCAAGACTTGACTATGACGAAGAGATCGAAAGTGTTACGGAAGAACTTCCTGCGGCGATCTGTGAATATCGTGATGGCACATTCGTTTGTATGACCTCCAACCAGGCCTTCCGATCCTTCCTAAAAACCAGGAAGATCGGAGATGTGGAGGAATTCACCCGGTTGATGAACCGCAGGGACTACTACATTCATGACATGTTGGAACAGATGAATCAGAAGATTCTTGAGACAAACCGCTGGGAAACCATGGATATCGGTACCGGTGGAAAGGCATGTACGTGTTCCTTCCATGTGATTTCACGGAATGACAAGGCACATGCCAACACGATCATTGGTGTCGTTGTGGATATGAATCTTTACCGTGAGGTGAAAGAAGCCTGACAGGATGATCTGAAATATGTATATAACGAGCGAGCAGGGAATCAGCATCCTTGTTCGTTTTTGTATCGGCTGACAGTAAATTATGTTGATGATGTAAGCTGGGTTTATTCATCAATGAATCCGATATGATAGAAGACCATTTCTTCTGCGATTTGGACCATCAGATCTCAAAGTCGCTTGGAAAAGTGTGTTCTCAGTAGAAAAAGTCGCTTGGAAAAGTGTGATGAAGGGGACAAAAGTCGCTTGGAAAAGTGTATAATCTTTGTATGTTCAAGCGTAAAATCACAGAAGAAATGGAAAAGTGGAAACGGCTGCCTAACAGAAAAGCTTTGATCGTTAAAGGCTTGAGGCAGGTTGGGAAGACCACCAGTGTCCGTGCGTTTGCCAAAGAAAACTATGAAAATGTTGTATATGTCAATTTCAAAAGCAATAATTCCGCAAAGATGATTTTTGATGATGATCTGAATGTTGATCGAATTATAACTGACTTATCTGCATTAATCCCAAATGTGAAGTTTGTCCCAAATAAAACAGTTATTATATTTGACGAGATTCAAGAATGCATAAACGCAAGAAGCAGTATCAAGGAATTTGTTGAGGATGGAAGATTTGATGTGATAGGTACTGGTTCACTGCTGGGAATTAAAGGTTACAACAAGAAAAAATCAAAAGGCGTTCCGGTTGGATTTGAACGAACGATATATATGAAGCCTATGGATTTTGAGGAATTCTTATGGGCAAAAGGCATCCAGGAAACCGTTATAGATTATCTAAAGGGCTCTTATAAAAATCTGACACAAATCAGTGAACCAACACATAAGGCGATGATTCGTTATTTTAAGGAATATATATGTGTTGGAGGAATGCCAAGAGTTGTAGATACATTTGTCAGTACAAGTGACATGAACGCTGTATATGATGAACAGAGAGATCTGATTGAAGAATACAAAGATGATTTTGGAAAACATCTGGATGAAAATGAGCAGGAAGAAACGAATCTGGTTTTATTGACACGAATAAATAACGTATTTGACTCTATTCCCGCGCAGTTAGCAAAAGAAAACAAGAAATTTGTTTTTTCAGCTATTTCCAAAAAAAGCAGATCCAGCGAATATATGCCAGCGATTCAGTGGCTTAAAGATTATGGACTCATTGATATTTGTTACAATCTGAGCACAATAGACAGGCCCTTGGAAGGATTCAAGATTGATAATCTATTTAAGCTGTATTTTGTCGACAGCGGTCTGTTCGTTTCAATGCTGGGCAGGGGGACTGCCAGTAAGATCCTCAGTGATGAACTCAATATTTATAAAGGCGCAATTTACGAAAATATCATCGCGGATGCCTTTTCTAAGAATGATATCCCTCTATATTATTTCCACAAAGAAAGTGGTCTGGAAATTGATTTTGTGACTGTTGCCAATGACTCGTTGAGTATTGTGGAAGTAAAAGCAAAATCAGGGAATTCGAAGTCTGCGAAGACGGTGTTGAATGATAAGGCAAAGTATAAAGCTGACAATCTTATTAAGCTTGGTGAATACAATATTGGCAAGATGGGTAATATGATAACTCTTCCGTTTTATCTTTCTTTTCTGTTGAAATGAAAACAAATTATATTCACTAATTCCACGTGCTGAGTATTAAAACTTTTTAGTAACGGTTTACAGATAACCCATTAGAAATGAAATTTAAAGCAAGTGATTGGTTTTCAAAATAACCTTCACATGGCTTTAGACAAATAGAAAAACTCGCAGATGCCGATCGGTTGATATGATCAGTATCTGCGAGTTAATGCGATTGATTTTTGTTTAACAGAGCACCCTGTAATATGAGACAGGGTAATGGCTCCAGATTGGCATATCCCGTAATACGTTTGCTGATTCAGTTTCTTTTGGGTACTTTTGAATCAGAACAGTTACAGTGCCCGCACCCACAATCGCCATGGTTTCTCTTTTTGATCATGTTTCTGATAATGAGAACTACAACGATGAAGATGACAAGAGTCGCAAGTAATGTTGGCATAAGTTTCATGACTATTCCTAGAAAACAAGCAGCGCAAGATGATAGACAACACACGCAAGAAGTAATGAAACGCCAATGTAATACAATGCGATGCGGAGCGGCCATTTGAGAGAATGTGTTTCATGCACTGCGGAGGAAAGCGCCATGATACATGGCATGTTGAAATAGAATGCGACAATGAATGCCAGGGCTTCCGGCTTGTTCAGTGTGGTGGAAAGTGCTGCTCCGATTGCGTTGCTGTCGGGGGAAGCGATAGACATATTCGCGACTGCGCTCATTACACTTCCGCCATTGAAGATGGAAGCCAGTGCTCCAAGAGAGCCTTCCTTTCCCATCCAGGACGCAAGCCAGGCAATGAAGGTCTGCCAGCGAAGTCCAAAGAACAGTGTGACTGGTTCAATCGCACTTCCAAAGCGATAAAGAATACTGTTGGCAGCTTCACCAGTACCGCTGTAAGAAAGCAGACACAGAATAATGGAAATGAGCGTGACAATGCCAATAGCTCGTTTGAAGGCATCCCACATACGAATCAGGGATGTTTTTATCAACGCTCCCCAATGCGGTTTATGATAAGGCGGCAGTTCCATGATGAGACCGGTGCGGTCAGAGTCACTCAGGAACCGTTTTCCATAGATGCGTGCGGTTAATTTAAGATGCAGTAGGGATATCGCAAACAGAGCCACAATAATGGCTGCGGCACCCGGAACCCCGAAGAATACCGTACTGACAAGTCCTACAACCGCCCAGGTAGATCCACACGGTACGACCCATGACATGGCTATGGCAGTCATACGCTGACCCCAGCTGTCCAGTACTCGGGAGCCACTGCTTCCCGCAATGTTACAGCCAAAGGATACCAGGAATGGCATGACGGCCTTACCATGGAGACCAAGCTTGCGCATCGTACCGTCATAGACATACGATACACGGGCCATATAGCCGATATCTTCAATAAATCCAAATACCAGTGTTGCGCCAAAGATATAGCCGCACATCATGATGGTAAAGGCAATCCCAGTCAACAATGCTTCTGAGATCAGTGATACCAGAAGCGGATGAACGCCAACGCTTAACATCCAGTTGGATAGCGGAGCCCCAAACATTGGCAACATACTTCCTACTGCCATCAGGGGATATCCGACAAGGATGGAGACAATGAGACTGGTAAGGATAATTCCTGCCGCGATCCATTTACCTCCTTGTTTGGAAAGCGCCAGGTGGTCAAATCCGCTCTTTGATAACGATGCTGGTTCTGTATTCAACGCACCTTCCAGCAGGCTGTCGATCCATTGGAACTTACAGTTGCCAGTACGGGAAGAACCATTTGGAATCGCATCCCGCAGGGCGATAAGCTTCTTGAAGGACACTTCATCTACCGCATCCTTGATAATGCCTTCCGCAACTGGATCACGTTCCACGAGCTTCGCGAATAACCAGCTGTTTTCATATACTGAGATGCCCTCGTTTGGAAGAAGCGCTGTGATGTTTTGATAACTGTCCCCAAATTCCCTAGCGTAGAGTGAGGCGAGCGCTTCATCTGAGATGATGGATTGGTACGTATCACGTTGGCTTAACAGGTCATAAAAGCTGCCATAGTTCTTTTTATCTGATGCCACAAAGGGAAGCACGGGAATGCCGAGCTTGGATTCGATGGCTTTAGCGTTTACGGACTTGCCATGCTGGGTTGCGACATCCATCATATTGAGGATCAATGCGGCAGGAACACGAATTCCCGCATAATCCGCCAACATGAACAGGCTTCGCTCCAGTTGAGACGCATCGGCCAGTAGACATACCAGATTCGCTTCGCCAGAGGCGATATAATCCCGGGTAACAATTTCTTCATCGGAATTTGCGGCCAGGGAATAGGTGCCGGGAAGATCTACAACGTTGATGGTATTTCCATCATGACGGAAACTTCCCGTACATTTTTCGACGGTTTTGCCAGGCCAGTTTCCCACATGTTGTCTGGCACCAGTCAACGCATTATAGAAAGTGGACTTACCGGAATTGGGCTGTCCTAACAAAGCAATGGTCATTGTGTTATCCATTTGCATTTACCTCCACCATGATTTCTTCACAATCGCTGCGATTCACCGCAAGCATTGTGCTGCGGACATTTAACAACATCGGATACTTCGCATCATTCTTCACGACCGAAAATCTGCCGCCGGGGGTAATACCGACCGCCGTGATACGGCGCTGAAACTCCGGTTTCCCTCCAACCGCAAGTACCTGGCCGCCTTCGCCGGCCTTTACCTGACTCAATTTCATCATTCATTCTTCTCCTTTGCTTTATAGTTCAGACGTCGATATTCCAAAGGCGTACTTCCTGTTGCTTCCCGGAATACCTCGCCAAACTTTCCCTGATGACTGTAGCCGCAGGACGCGGCGATCTCACTTACTTTCCATGTGGTTTCTGAAAGCAAACGCTTTGCGTACTCGATACGCTGTTCCTTCAGATAATGGGAAATGGGCTGCCCATAGACTTTTTCAAAGTATGCCTTTACGGAAGATGCACTGATTCCATAGTCCCTGGCCAGCGTTGTGACTGGGATATGCTTTGATAAATCCTGGGTGATTCGCTGTTCGATTTCTGAGATGATCATCCGCTGTCCCTTTGTGACATAGACCGCCTTGGAATAAGGAGTCATTGCCCCATGCATCAGATGATAGAGAAGGGTAAGGGTATGAAACCGATGGTCTTCCATAGTGTGCTCTGCTTGCTGAAGGGATTGAAAACAGGTTGTGATCAGCTTGTGACAATCTTCATTCACATAAGCCAGATGACTCCCGTTTCCTTCCTGCAGCAGTGTTTCGATCCATGTGCTGAACTGACCATAGTCGCTTAATGCCTGGGGTGAATGATCACGCAATGCGTCAAGGTCAAATGCGAGTTCCAGCCCGGTATATTCACCCGTTGGATAGTGATAGCCGTCCATTGGTTCATTACAGCTGATGCATATCATTCCGGGTTCCATATAGATATAGGTATCGTGTGAAAGATAAACTTCACATCGGCCGGACAAACAGTAATTAATGGTCGCATATCGGTATCCCGGAGATTCACCGAAGGGAAGGTGCCGATCGCCAATGCGGTTTGCCCAGATATAGAAGTTTTCCCACAACATACAGCGATAGATATGGCTGTTTTTACCGATAGAAAGGTGAGTCACCGCATCATTCAACGGGGTGATATCTTTAATTTCTGCGTTCAGAACAGCTTCCCATTCGGGGATGTCACCGGGTGTTGAGTTCTTAGTCTTCCTTGAGTTAGACATACCTAACTATCATAGCTTCAGGGTACTTCGAAATTCTATTAACTTCTGACGAAATTGCTCCAAAGGACATCCGTTTTGTGACGTGATACACGATGAAAGGGTCAGTTTTCAGGATGGATTTAGGTCTGGCGGGAGTAATGATTCTGAGATTTTGATGGGCTCAAATGTGTCAGGGATTGAAACTCATTTCATCAGTTTTTGAAGATTCTAGGATTGCAGTTTTCGTCTGGTATCTGTGGCCTTTGTTGAGTCCTTGACAGCCTTTTTGAGATGATAGATTTGTTCTATAATTTACCAGAATTAAGAAAAATAATGAATTCTGGTAAAATAAGGAGAATAATGATGGTTGGCCGTGAAAAAGAGCAGGAAGAATTATTGCGACGTTATGAGCGAAATCATGCGGAATTTGTCGCTGTATATGGGCGCAGGCGTGTTGGTAAAACCACTCTTATAGACGAGACCTTCGCCAGTCATTTTACATTTCGCCACACCGCATTATCTCCGATAGAACAGAAAGGCCATGGGACAAAGGCTGCGCAGCTGACACATTTTTATCATTCTCTGAAGCAGTATGGATTATCGGATGAAAAAGCCCCTGAAAGCTGGCTTGAAGCGTTTTACCTTCTGGAAAAACTGCTGGAACAGAAAGATGATGGATCAAAACTGTTGGTTTTTCTAGATGAGCTTCCATGGATGGATACGCCGCGATCGGGTTTCATTACAGCTTTAGAAGGATTTTGGAATTCATGGGCGTGCTATAGGAAAAACCTGATGCTGATTGTCTGTGGCAGTGCCAGCTCATGGATCCTGGATCATTTGATCAATAACCATGGTGGGTTATATGGCCGTGTGACATGCGAAATCAAATTATCGCCATTTACACTTCATGAATGTGAACTGTTTTTTCAGGACAAGGGAATCCGTTTTTCAAGGTATGACATCATGCAGTGCTACATGATCCTTGGTGGCATTCCTTACTACCTGGATGCGTTGGATGAACGTCTGAGCCTGGCACAGAATATTGATAACCTGTTGTTTTCAAGAACGGCACGGTTCCGGGATGAGTTTGATCGCCTGTTTACATCGGTATTTACCAATCCCGAATCAATGAAGTCGATCGTTAACATCCTTCACACGCGAAGAGGGGGGTATACCCGAAAAGAATTAAGTGCTTATCCAGGAATTCCTACCGGTGGGGCATTGACTTCCGCATTGAAGGCCTTGGAGGGAAGTGATTTTATTGAAACGTATGTTCCATTTGGGAAAGGGAAACGGGATACGCATTATAAGCTCGTCGATCCGTTCTGTCTTTTCTATCTGCACTTCATAGCGAATATGCAGAAAGAAGATGAACAGTTCTGGACGCACAACCAGTCCACGCATGCAGTTATATCCTGGCGGGGACTAATGTTTGAAAATGTGTGCTTCAGGCATATTCCACAGATTAAACAGGTGTTAGGTATCAGCGGTGTTCGAACTTCGCAGTCGCAGTGGCTTATTCGTGGGAATGAGAAGAATGCACAAATTGATCTCCTGATTGATCGAGATGATCACGTATTAAATGCCTGCGAAATCAAATTCTACAGCAATGAATTTTCCATTGAAAAAGACTATTATCAGGAACTTCTAGCTAGACAGGAACTATTGCTTCAGATGCTTTCTCCTAAAACAGCAGTGTATCAGACATTGATCTCTGCGTATGGCATAAAGCGAAACGAGTACAGCAGTATTTTTACACAGGTAGTAACCATGGATGATCTGTTTGCTTAATTTACCAGAATTCATCGAAAATTCTGATTCTGGTAAATTTAAACCATTCAACATATAGATTCTTCTGACACATTGATGGGTAAATACAGCCCACCTTTAGACCAGATTATCGTTGAAAACAATATGCGCTGGGTTCAATCAAACCGGAGGACGCTTCATGCGTAGAGCGCGTGTGGTCAATATTCATTCAATTGGAGTTTATGAAGAAGATAGCCTTCTCTGACACAGCCTTCTGAGATGCGCAGCTGTTCCGCCTGATAGGCTTCCATAACACCACATAACATATTTAACCCCGGCGCAAGTACACTCCATCGACCAGGTGTGATGACTTCTTTCATGACGGATATCATATGCGGATCTTCGCTCAACAATCCATTCAAGATGGTTTTGATGTGTGTTAAGGTCAATAACTCTCCTGGAAATAACCGGGCTCCCATTAAACCAGCTGCCCGACATGTACCACCGATTCCGATTAACGTTTTGGAAGGGGTATCCATAAGGCCAGGGCACGCTTCGAATGCCTTGTTCATCCATTGTTTAGGAACTTCCGGGGTTATCGGGAGTTCTTTCAGACGAACGCATCCTACAGGAAGGGAAATCGCCTCATGAATGATTCCATTATGAAACGAGATCAGCTCGGTGGAACCGCCTCCGATATCACAGGCGTTTCCGGTTAAGATATCATCACAATCCATCCGTGAACCATAGAAGTCATATTCTGCTTCCTGAACACCGGATAATGGTTCAATTGGAATTCCTGCTTCACTGAATCTTGTTAACATGTAGTCCGCATTGTTCAGTCTGCGCCAGGGTTCGGTAATGAATCCATAAAACTCATTGATATTCATGGAAATAAGAAGTTCATGGTAGCGATGAAGCACGCTCAGGGTGGTGTCAATGCCTTCTTCTTTCATGATTCCATTCTGATTGTAGCTGACTAAGTGAACCGGCTCGCTGTAATACTCCTTTACATGAATCGGGGAGATGGAGTCATAGATGATTAACACCACTGTATTTGACCCGATATCAATGATTCCGACTGGATTCATAACCGTATTCCTCCTGATCAATACATTACACGATTCCCTGCGTTATGTTGGTCAAAAGTTGGCAGTTCTTGTCATGGGATGGGACGTTGTAAGGGGAAGATTCAGTGCTATGATAAAACATAGTTGGTTAAGGGTAAGGGGTCGAAGACGACAATGAGCGTAGATATCGTTCTGCCATGGGTTGATGGAAGTGATCCGGAATGGCGGAAAATCAAAGCGCAGTATCAGGAAAACGGAGACGCAAGAGACGAGCGGTTCCGTGATTTTGATTTACTTCGATACTGGTTCCGCGGGATTGACCAGTGTATGCCATGGGTGCGTACCGTTCATTTCATTACGATGAACCAGGTTCCTTCCTGGCTGAATGTATCGAATGAAAGGCTTCATATCATTGATCACAGGGATTACATCCCCGAAGCATACCTTCCGACCTTTAACTCCAATGCGATTGAACTGAACGTGTATCGAATCCCGGAACTGTCCGAGCAGTTTCTGTTACTGAATGATGATGTGCTTTTTCTTCGTGAAACAAAGGAAACAGACTATTTCCGTGATGGAAAGCCAGTGGATATGCTGGCATTACAGCCGGTTGTAGCCAATGCGGACAATGAAGTGATGTCTTACATTTATTTGAATAATTCCATTGTGCTTGCCCGTCATTTTGATAAGCGGACAACGATGAAGCAGTTTCCCAAAGCTTATTTCTGTTCTTCCTATCCACTTATGTATCTGGGATATAACAACCTGGAGCGGATGTGGCCTAGGTTTACCGGCTTCTTTACCGCCCATGGGCCTTCGCCATTACTGAAATCACAGCTGGCAGAGCTTTGGGAAATGGAATATGAAGTCATGGATACCGCTTCCCGAAATCATTTCCGTGATAAGACAGATGTCAATCAGTATTTGGTACGGGAGTTTAATAAACTGAAGGGAAACTTTATTCCCGCAAATATCCTGAAGGACTTTGCGTATTTTGATCTAGCGGAAGATAATCACAAGTTATATGAATGTCTTGATCATCCGAAGGTTTCTTCCATCTGTATTAATGACAGTAATCGGGAAATCCCGTTTGAAGATATAAAGAAGGAATTACATGAGCGGATGGAACGCCTGTTTCCGAAGAAGAGTTCATTTGAGCGATGAGTAACCAGCAACTGAGCACACGAACAAAGTATTCCGTTAAGAATGCCGGGATTGCGATGTCCACTAAAATTCTGGCCATTGTTTTCGGCTTTTTTGCGCGTATGGTATTTACGCATACGCTGTCCATGGAATATGTCGGTGTAAATGGCTTATTTACCAATATCCTTGGTGCACTGAACTTTGCGGATCTCGGAATTGGAACAGCGCTTGTCTATACGATGTATGAGCCGGTAGCCAAAGGGGATGTTTCGAAACAAAAGGCACTCATGAAGCTGTATGACCGGATGTATCGCATCATTGCGCTTGTGGTATTTGTGATCGGCGCTCTCATGTTTCCGATTATCCGGGTGCTGGTTCATGATACGGATGGCGTTCATGGTGTGATGCTTATTTATTTCATGTTTCTGGCAAGGACGATCTTCTCCTATGTCATGATGTATCGCTCCATGATCTTCCTGGCAAATCAGCGCAATTACGTCAATGACATGCTGGACAGCTTGTTTCTGGTTCTGCAGAACATCATTCAGATCATCCTGCTGTTGGTTACCCGGAATTACTTCCTGTATCTTGCGGTATATGTCATTACCGTATTATTGCGAAATACCGTGATTTATCATCGGGCAGAACAGGAGTACCCTGAGGTGTTTGAACCATGTGAGGATACGGTGCCGGAAGAAGAACAGAAGGGGATTTACCGGAATCTCAAAGCGATGTTAATGCATAAGATCGGTGAAGTTCTCATCAATAACATCGATAACCTTACCCTGACAGCCATTGTCGGAATTACCGCGGTAGGAATGTATTCCAACTATTACCTGATTATCGGCAGTGTGCGTCAGATTATTGACCGGATCATTTATGGGATTGCCGGGTCGGTTGGGAATCTTGGGGCGACTGAAAAGAAGGAACATGTCCGGGAAGTGTTCCTCGGTACGTTCTTTCTTGTGGCGGCAGGGTATGGCCTTGCGGCGATCGCCTTATATGAACTGCTTGATATCTTTGTGGCCTCAAGCTTTGGGGCACAGTACGTATTCCCGAAACTTGTGACGATGGTGTTATGCATCAACTTCTTCCTGAATGGGGTGCGCAGAGTGTCATTGATCTTCCGTGATTCGCTTGGGCTCTTCTGGAATGATCGGTATAAAACGATTGTGGAATCCCTTGTCAATCTTGTGACCTCCATCATTCTGGCAAGAAAGCTGGGAACTGCAGGAGTATTTATTGGCACCTTCATCAGTATTGTCGGGGTATCCATGTGGGTAGAACCGCTGGTTCTGTATAAGGACTACTTTCAGGCTCCGGTATCTGAGTATTTCAGAAAGCTTGCAAAATACTGCATTCTCTTTGCGCTGGCCTGGGGCGCTACCGATAGTCTTAACCGGGTAATTCCCTGGGGGAGTGAACTGATTCAGTATCTTGGAATGATTGTGATCAGTATTGTGATACCGGTATTCTTCCTGGTAGTGATCAATCTCCGTACCCCGGAGTTCCGTTTTGTCATGTCTCATCTTCATCCAAAACAGGAGGAACACGCATGAAACAGATTATCATTCGTGAAGCTGGTGGGGTCTACTGGCTGATTAAAGCAGATCAGAGTGGAACTTATGTTCCTCCAATGATGGTCAATGACAGCGCCGCGGAATTGATCCGCCTGCTTCTGGAAGGAAACACGCCGCAGGAGTCTGCCCGTATTCTTTCCGAAGGGGAGGATGATCTTATTCCGGTAATTCTTAACGACATTCAATCGCTGTGTGAGGAAGTGCAAAAACAGCTTGGTGTACCCATCGGAGCTTGAATATCTGTGCTGATTTTTGCCGGAATTAGGTAGTGAAGTTTCGCCTGTTTCGTCATAGAATAAATAGTGCATTGCACTGCACTTGTGTCTATTGCCGGGATTGTGATGGAGTTTACAGGTGATGCCAGGGCGATACCAAAGCAGCTGGAACCATTTTATGTGTCCTCCGCAGAACATGTGGACCTTTCCATTCGAATTGTCTCTGGAAAGGGTG
>JAFUGM010000036.1 GCA_017469355.1 Solobacterium sp.
AAACATGACATATTTCTTCATTTTGACGGTAATCTTACCTGGAACATTCGGTACATCTACATAAGTGTCAAAATACATAAAACGAGGCCCTCCGCTAAGATTCATTGACACTCAAATTATATCCTATCCCCAAATCAAAAAAAACCACCAAACCCCTTGAATCGCTAGTATTCATGGGAGTTTAGCGGCTGTTTGTTTTCTTTTGTCTGTTTGAGTGTCAATTCTTTAGGAAGTTAACAGATTCGATGAGCTTTGCGAGCACAACGATTCGTTTATTACCATTTCTTGTATCGCATGTGACCAGAGTCATGATAAGACAACGCTTGACACCATATTGAACAGACTCAGGGAAATGAGACTGCCGGTGATGGGCAATCAAAATCAAATGATTCTTCTGAAAGAATCCGGAGAACTGAGCACAATCAGTGCAGAAGAGTTCATGCATTATGCGTAACGACCTTTTAAAGTGGCACAGTATGATCCGACGCAAGTGGCACTGATTCACCGATTTTCGTGGCAAAATTCACAGCGACGCACATGGCTCAATTTTTACGCCGTATTCACTTATTAAGGAGGACAACCGCCACCGTTATGGTGATCCAGTGCAGAATATCTGCAAACAAAATTATAACATAGTTTGACACATCATATAACTTAATTAGAGGCCAATTCATAGTGATTGAAGATCTCGCGTTACCATAGCGCCGCCGTTTTCAGAAACGAGAGGTTGCACGCTCGGTAAGCCGTCAGAAATGACATAATTCATGTCACAGCATGCGTGTTATAAGCTACTATGGGGTTCTTCTTAACTCCCTGCGTTATCTGAGAATGGTTTCAAGGCCTCCCTAACCAATTCTGGATCGCCTTTAAAAATGAGCAGGTTATGTTCCTGCTCATGCGTTCATTCGTTCTACTGCTTCATGTTTCAGCTCACTTTCGCCAAGTTCACCATAAATCAATGCGATCATTTCATATAGCATCATCACATCTTCGTGTGGAGCATCAATCTCCTTCTTGGCCATATAGGCATCTGCCAGTGCCTTGACTTCGTCGTTATCCTGTTTCCGATCATAGAGACAGCGGAGACGAACAAAATCCGGATAGACCTCTGACTCATTCTCCTGTTTCCATTCCTTCAGGAAGGAGTCGCATTCCTCATATCTGCCTAAGCCATTCAGGCTTTCCGCTACAGCCTGTTTGGCAGAGAAATACTGGTACCGTTCACTGGACGTATCAAATGTATCAAGAATACGCCGATTCAGCTCCAGACGGGCTTCATTCTGCCCGGAATAGGCAAGTGCTACATCCGCATCAGCCAGAACACTGTTCAGCTCATACGGCTTATCATAGCTGCGGTCAATCTTATCTTCGGTCGGTTTCTTATCAAGGTTCAGTTCTGTTACTACTCCATCAATCACCGGCCAGATATCTTCTGCAATCTCCGCCCAGACTTCAGCAGCTTCCCCTTCCTTATCTTCTCCCATCAGCTCATAAACATTCTCTATGAGGCCACTGAGAGCGGTCTGTCTGTCTAATAACTTACTTCGTTCGTGATCATCTGTCATAACTACGCATTAAACTCCTGCCCCTCTATTGTATGTATAAATCCGTTCAGTTTCAAATACACTGACAGGGCTGATGATCTCAGCCCTGTCATTTTCCCTGTTTTGTAAGGTTTTAGTGCTTCTTTCTGAGCATAATCGCCGACAGCATTGCACTTACCATCGACAGCATCAATGTCAATGAGAGACGGAAGGAATGGAATCCATCCGAGGTATTCGGTGTATTCACCTTTCTTGTATTGGTGATTACATAACCACCATACATATCTCCGCTGACCTCTGCACGGTAGCCAGGAACCTCTTCTTCCACTACATCATAGGTGATGAATGTTCCATCTGGCTGATACAGTGGCAGTTCATACCACTCATAGAACCAGTTATTATCCGCCTTAAGTTCTGCGGTAAATCCGGTATCTACTCCATTCGCAAGCAGATGTACCTTAACGGACTTCGGACGACCACCATCGCGGTTATCGTTGTCATCCCATGCCTTACGGGCACTGATATTCACCGACTTATACTCACCCTTTGGAGTTTCTTTCGGAGGCTGGTTTTCATTCTTGCTGTTGATGAACTTCGCTTCAGCTACTCTGTCTGCAACAATTGTTCCCTTATCCCCTGTCTTAGAGGAGGTATAACCATCCGCTTCTTCTGTAACGGTATACTTCACTCCTGCAGGGAGGCCGGTCGCCTTAACAGTCTCATTATTTCCAAGCTCAAACGTTGCGACACCATCCGTGAATTCCATATCACCGAAGGTACCAGTCAGTTTCTTATCCAACTGAACAGTGAAACTGAACTTCTTGGAAGTATCTGCCGCATTACCGGTAATGGACTTGGATACAGATAGGTCGCCAACCGCATAGGTATTGGTAATCGTATTCTTTTTATCACCATCTCCACCTGTATAGGTAACTGTACTGCTCAGTTTGCCAGTAGAAGAATCAGCTGTAATCACAATCTTTACATTGATCTTCTGGGTTGAATAGGTCATTCCAATCGTCGGATTCTCTGGAACAACTTCTTCAATTGTGCAGGTATAGGTTCCAGCAGATGTGAATGTCAGTGTTCCAAAGGAAGCTGTTTCACCATCCGCCACTGACTTTTCTGTCACATATCCTTCCGGCAAATTATCACCAGTAAGTATGAAGGTAAATGCTTCGTCAGGTGCACCAGTTCCCTCAACTACTTTCTTCACTTCTGGTGTCACATCAACCTTCCACTTGTAGTTAATGAATTCTGCACTCGATGGTTTATCAGTAGTAATCGTTCCAGTATCACCTGTTTTCACTGATTTATAGCCATCTTCTGCTTCTTCAGTAACGGTATACTTCACACCCGCTGGGATACCGGTTGCCGTAGCAACGCCACCATCTTTCAACGTAAACGTTGCAACACCACTGTCGAATACCATACCAACGAAATCCCCACTAATAGCAGGATCAAGCTTTACAGTAAACTTGAACTCCTTATCATAGTCCGCAGCATTTCCACCGACAGATTTGCTTACCTGAAGATCACCAGTGATCAGTGTATTAGTGATAGTTGTCTTTCCCTCAGTGTGAGTATAGGATGCTCGATAATAGTCATTGAACTTATCGCCATCCTCAATATAGGAAGTAATCAAACCAAGCACAGCAGATTTAACTTCTACAGCAGAATAAGCGATTTTTGTTGTTCCGTCTTCTTTGTAGACTGGGAGTTCCTCAAATGTATGCTTCCAATCATTATCCGCATTCAACACAACTTCATCCACCGCAGCGCCATCAGCCAACAGTTTAACTGTTACACTGGAAGCCCGAAGAGAATCAGTAGTATCATCCCATACTTTTTCAACCTCATATGAAGTAGTGATCTGCTCATAGGTATTAACTAATTCTTTCTCTGTTGTCTGATTATCTTCTATGACAACATTTTCAATCACAGTAATACTGTCATCAGTTTTCAATGTATATCCCGCAATTTCCGCAGATGATTCCACTTCACTGATTGTATAGGTTCCAACAGGAATATTCTGAATTTCGAGTGGCAATGATTTAGAAACAGTTAATTCTTTTTTATCGGTACTGAGTGTTCCATCTGCATCAAGATATTTCCCATCTCCATTTGTGATTGTTACCTGGAAGCTCTTTGAGTCTGCGGATTCAGGAGCACCGCTTAAAGACTTAGTGAGCTTAAGATTTCCAAGATTCTGTTTATAGGCATTAGTAATCTTTGCTGAGGCCTGTTTATATTTCACAACATCAGCCGTAGCAGTAACAACGCTATCATCAGCAATGATACTGTACCCCGGAATTTCTTTGCCATCATCAAGTTCTTTAACTGAATAACTTCCAACCGGAACTTTATCAATTTCAAGAGGTTCAGAAACAGAAATGTTATGAGTTACTTCTGTATCGCTTAGCGATCCATCAGCCTTAAGATATTTTCCATCGGAGTTTTGAATTGTCACCTTGAAATTCTTCTCTTCATATTCCGAAGGAACTCCATCGTTAAATGTCTTTATAACTTTCAGTTTTCCAAGCAGGTACTCGTAACTATTCGTAATATTAATGGTTTTGACTTCCGTGTGGTCTGTACTACTAAATTGTACGGATTGTGTACTATCATTCCCCACCGCATAAGTTGTTACTACGTTATAGTTTTCAACAGCTGCGTTAGTTTCAGTAACGGTATACTTTCCACCTGCATTCAGATTTTCAAATGATTTTTCACCATCTTCCATGTCAGCATATGTGAACTCTTCTCTGAAATTATCTGGACCAGTTACTACAAACTTAATGTTATTCTTGTCATCATCGCTGATGGAATCACCTTCAAAGGTCTTTTTGACGATGAGCTTTGGCTTATTCCTTGTATTAGTCGCAGTAACGTTGATTGCGTTCTCTCCAGAAATCTCAAAGAACACGCCGTCTCTGCCTCCGATAGTTGTAGGTGTCCCTTGATCAAACTTCACTTTATCGTATCCGGATGTAGTGTAGTCTTCTTCACTGATAAATACATAATCCCCATTAGGAAGATCGGTAATCGTCTTGGCGGATAACGAGGTTACACCAACAATCGCCGTTCCGTTAGTGAAAGTGACATCCCCCATCTGTCCATTGACTGTAGTATCCAGTTCATTAAGCGCTGAATTCTTATATACGCTTACACGCATCGAGAATGTCTTATCTTCTTCACCAGAAACTGCATTTCCCTCAATAACCTTCTTAAGAGTTAAGCTTCCGTATACATCCAATGTATTAATGAAAGTTGTTTTGTTTTCATCAGAAATCGCGGAGCCTTCTCCAAGTGGCTTGATTGTTCCAGAAGCATATTCATCCTTTGTGACCGTATAACTTCCAGAATTCAATTCATTCACCACATATGTAGCCCCATTAGGAAGCTTATCTGTTATTACAAACGTTTCATTATCAGATAATGTGAACTGATATGTACCATCATCCTTAAATGTCGCATCGATTGAGCTTCCATTCTTTGTGGCAGGGACAGTTCCTGTGAAGGGTTTTCCATCCTTTGTTGTCACAGCCACTTCAAATGAGAATGTGCCACCAGTTTGAGCCGCATTACCTTGAATCTTTTTGGTTACAGACAAGCCACCATAAAGGTCTTTATTATTAGTGAATTGAACATACTGTTCCACTTTAGTGTTAATGACGTCTGTATCATCTCCGATATTCTTATACGGATCAATCTGACCCGACACAACTTTTCCAGTCGCAGATACGACGTTTATCTCATCTTTATCGGATCGCTTTGATTTGACATCATAATCATCTGCATTTGTTTCCTCAATTTCATATGAGCAAACAGGAAGTCCATCAATATCGATTGTTTGACCATCTTGAAGTCTTACGTTCGCCTTACCGTCAGCACCAAATGTAATACCACTAAATGTTCCCGAAATTGGAGCGCCATCCTGATCTTTCAAGGTAACAGTAAAGTCAAACCATTTCGATTTGTCTCCAGCATTACCAGTAACAGATTTTGAAATGTGAAGTTTACCATTTATAACCCGCTCATTTCTCCAATTCACCTCAAGTGATGCTGTGTTGTTAACATTAATTGTCCCGGTATTATTGGAAGGAGCAAATGACTGATAACCCTTTGTATCTGTCTCAGTAATTGCATATTTTGACCCATTAGGAATACCCGTTATAACAATTTTCTGATCACCCTTCAATGTGACTTCAGCTACTCCATCAACAAAGTTTGCTGAAACACCCGTCGAAGAACCAGCACCAACATGGTTTGATCCTGCAAATGTTTCACCATTCGTAGGAGTGATTTCAATTCTGAATGTGAATGCATCGTCTTTATTTGCCACATTACCGGTGATCGCTTTGGAAAGTGTCAAAGCTCCTGTATCATTCTTCTCATTCACCAGCGTCACAATTTTAGTTTCATCATTTTTAGGGACATTACCTGACAATTTTTCAGAAGAAGTTGTTAGAGTATATCCTTTCGAATAGGTTTCCTCAACTGTATAGCTAATATCTGCCGGAAGTCCATATAACGTAATTGAGCTATTTGCTTTAATTGCAAATTCCGCAACGTTATCAACAAACTTCACATCATTTCCGTTGGCATCCTTTACAGTCTCAGTACCATTCTTTATTGTCTCGCTAAACGCCGATGAAGCAGTAAGAGTAACTTTCACCGTGAATATATCTGCCTCATTTACATTATTACCTGTTACGGTCTTCTGAATCGTCAGATTTCCTACAGAATAATGGTTTTCAAACTCAGCAGTATTAACATCAGTATTGCCCTGAACGCTTTCAATGGTCAGATCTGTATGATCTTTTGTCGTTGAAATCTCGTTAATTGTTCCCTTAGCATTGGACGCATTTACCGAATAGTGCGGGTCAGAAGTAGTTTCTGTCACCTCATATGTAGACCCTGTTTTCAATCCTATTGCAATGGCCTGCTCCCCAGAGCGCAACTCAATGGTTGCCTCTCCATTCGTGAAATCAACCGCCTCACCGTTTCTATCAGATTGTGAACTGACTCTAACTAATTTCAGTCCTTTAGACAGATCATCAATAACAACTTTGAACGCGAAATCTTTTTTGAGTTCAGTATCAGCAGATGTTCCGGTAACTTCCTTCGAAACAACCAACGCACCATAACTCCACTTAGTATTCGTGATGAAGAAATTGTGCTGCTTATTTCCAATTAGACCTGATTGCTGAACTTCTGATTCGTCACTTCCGCTGGAGCTACGACCTCTTGCAGGAAGCAGATAATATACTTTCGATGTTCCACTATCTATTTCCACATCCACTTTTCCGGACTGATCACTTGGGCCACGGTCAACACTATCAAATTGAGCGGTTTCAATAATCTTAGGATTATATTCATTCGCATCAAGTTCCTCAATAGAATATGTATATCCCGTCGGAATACCCTGAATAGAGACGCCGTTATGATACATGCCATCATTCAGATTAGGGTCGCCAATCACAACATCAAGAACACCGTTTGTAAATGTGTACGCATCATCCCCTTCCCCAAATGTGCCATTAACTAGATTGCCTTTGTCATCTTTTAATGTGATCCGCACAGTGAACTGTCTACTCGCATCTGTCACATTACTTTCAACCATCTTGTAAATACCAAGTTTACCAGTGCGATTACGTGTATTTGTCACAATTACTTGATTCTGTAACGAATCTTCAAAGCTATATGCAGACTTCGCAGCATCTCTATAGTTTGCCTGTGCCGCAACTACCATTCCATCAGCTGGCATGTTTATATACTCTACCGAATCATATGTGGTGGAATAATCATCTTCCTCAACTTTATATGTTGTCCCAGCAGGAATTCCATAGATATAAACCGGATGGTCTTTAGAAATAATGATGCAGTTTTCAGGTACACTTGCCGAACCAATTGCACTAGGGTCTACGCCAAAGTATTGCCGCCCATCTACAACAAGTTGTCCAGAGCTGTCTTTAACAAACGTCACATCTCCATATTTCCCTGCATCCAATGTAGCGTTTGCGGCAGGTGTCAGCCTGATAGTAAATGCGAACCAGCTCTTCTTATCTGCTTCGTTTCCTTCTGTTTTCTTTTCTATGCTAAATGCGCCATATTTATCAAGTGTATTAACAAAATCAACCTGACCAGCACTGTATTCGTTTATCGTTCCTTTGCCATCTTCATTAGCCGTTGAGCTATTTTCCGAATTGGTCGAATCGTTATCAGTAATAGTGACAGCATATTCTGTCGAAGTCTCAGCAACGGTATATTTTGTTCCATTAGGAAGATTAACAATTTCCGCCTTCTGACCGTGCTTCAATTTAAAGGTTGCTTGCCCATTGACAAAAGTAATATCAACATCACTTCCGCCACCTTTGTATGATTTTCCATCCGAAGTAGTACTTCCATTAACAGTTAAATCATCCAACCTAACAGTAAACTCAAAGAGTTGATTTCTATCGCCAGAGTTTCCTGTAGTAGTCTTTGTAACAACAAGTGATCCTGCACTATTTCTAGTATTTGTGAACTCAACAGATTCTTCATCATCTTTTGTTAGTTCACCGACTACAGAACGCGAAACTTCTGAAGATTCATCATTTTTCTTTACCGATGTTTCATATCCGTAAGTTGAATAGTCATTTTCTTCAACAGTATATGTTGTCCCAACTGGCAGATCTTTAATTACTATTGTTTCATCCTTCTTCAGAGAAACCTGCAACGTGCCATTGGATAGTGTTTTTCTCTCGGTTGTTCCGTTTTTCACGACATCATATGAACCACTGAGATTATTCCCCAAAGAATCCTTTAATGTGACTGTAAACAGAAAATCTTCAACCGTTTGTTCGCCATTTCCCTGCACCTTCTTTGAAATCGAAAGATTCTGTGTATCAAACGCATTATTAAATTCTGCCTTTGTTGCACTATCGGTTGTAGTTTCATTTACTACATGTGTGTATGTTTCAGAGACAGACAGTTTTCCATCTGTTCGAGTCACAATCACATCCACATCGTAATAGGAAGAATCATAAGCAACACCACTCAGTGCCCCTTCATTTTCGCGGATACGATAGGAATAAGTTCCCGCTTTAGTATATGTGATCGGGCCAAAAGTAAAGTCCTCTGCTTTCACACCGGAAAGCGCACCGCTAGAAGTAACTTCTTTTTCTTCTGGAAGCGGAGTTTCCTCTTTCGGAATATCATTATTACCAATCGCTTCAATGACGAAAGTGAATTCACCATCTGACATGTTCCTTCCGGTCAACGTCTTATTTCCCACAAGAGAAGTGGTGATTTCTTTTTCTTCGTAAGTATTTACGAAGCTTGCGGTTGCAACAATATCCTTGGTAGATGTTACAGATGCAGTCGTCTTACCATCCTTAACTTCAACTGTTTCACCATTCTTTGTAACAGTCAGATTATATCCATCAACCCGGATTCCTTGTTCTGTAAAGGTGACTTCTGTATCGTATGGAACCTTATCTATTCCCCAACTATAAGGATCTTCTTCAGTACCGCTCCCATCCGCATTTTCTACAGTAAACACATCATCATTAAAGTCATTTGTGATTGTGAATCCTGCTGGAAGCTGGTTTAATCCGCTAAAGGCTTTGGTAACTTTAACAGAAGCACTAGTTCCCGCATTTGTAACTGTCAACAGTCTTGCATCTACCGCATCTGCAACAGCTAGGATTGGATCATCTAAAAGCTCATCATTAACTTTAATTTCTATTACTCTATACTCAGCCGGAACATCATCACTATTCAAATTAGAGATATCAGATGGTACCGCAAGAGGAAGACCTTTAAATACACCAGACCAGTCTTCTTCGACACCAAGTGACAACGTGATTTGTTCTTCTATCCATGTATTATCCTTTTGATATCGAATTGTGTCTGAGAATTCTCCATTTTCCCCAATCTTTTGCTGCAATCGAACAACTACTGTATCATCAGAATGGTTTTCGTTTCCATCTTCCCAAACCTTATTAACCTTTAAATCAGTTCCAGGATAATCTTTGATTGCGAGCGTATCTCCGCCGTAATAAATATAATGGTCATAATCCGCCTGATCCTTAATCGTAAAATGAGGATCATATGAAATAACCTGATATCCATCGGGTGCAGTCAGTTCTTTCAATATATATTCGGTATCAAACGACAAACTCCATCCGTCTTCTTCTCGATTACCTTTGATATGAGCAATTCCGTCTTCACCAGTTTCAAATGTAACCGGGTTTCCTTCCTGATCGATTATAGCCTGTCCATCCTTATCGTAGAGGCCGAATACCGCGCCAGAAAGCCGAGTTCTCTGGTTTCCTGCAGCATACTTCATAATAGAGATCTCTGCAACGGATGCTGAACCCCCATTGTATTCAGCAGCTGCAAATGAACTGGAATCTGTCTGATTAATTGATTCGATAGTCGCAACATTATTAACATTCACTTGTCCATCGGAGCCAACAATCAACCTGCCCCTGTAGGTAATAATCACATGCCTTCCATCAAGAACTGTGAAATATATATTATTTCCAGAGAAATCCCAATATACTTCGGAAGAATCCAGAACCGCTCCAGAATCATCCACCGCTGCGATAGAACTATAGTCGACACTCATTCCTGAATAATTATCTGTAACAATATACGGATCTCCCCCATTAATTTCTACGCCAGCAGGGTTAAGATCGATGCGATACGTAATATACGGATTATCCGAAGTCGTTTCATTCGTATACTGTGTCTTAGATATTCCAGAGTAGGTATAATCAACGCTCGCATTATCGGAGAGATCGTTTCTTGTTGCATCATTTCTGATTGAATAGGTTCCACCACTGGCACCTGCACGCTGATTCAGAATCGAAATAGCATTATCATCTTTAATTTCGAGCGCATATTCAATGGCATAGGCGCTATAGAACGCCCCTCCTGCTTCTCTTGGCAACTGATCAGCTGACACATCAAATACTAAACCATCTGATGTGGTAGAAACATCCAACGATTTTCCTGCACTCAGTTTAGCATTCCATTCATTACCGCCATAGATCTTTGCGGAAACATCTGCCACATTACCATTCTCGTAAGTGATCGATGTGATATATTTCAATATATCTGTGTCAAATGCATCTGTTACGTGGAGGCCGTTATCAAATATTCCTCCCTTTACGACAATCTGATATCGATAATACTGTCTTACATTTTCTCGATCAGTATAATCAAATTCTGGATCACTATCCGACGCTAAATAGGTTTTTGAAATTTCCTCACTTGTGAACAAAACTGTATCACTAGCTTGAACAGTCCTGTTCTCTTCCCTTGTTAATGTTGCAGTGTTTTGCTTACTTGCGGAGCCATATTGTTCAAGACCTTCTCTTAAAGAATCATTTAACAATGTTGTAAATGAAATGATGATTTCTCTCTGTGAAGCACCATTCCCCTTAATTCCAGGAGTAACATGGCCTGCATCTTTATAGAATACAAGCTTTATTCCAGAAGAATCTGTATTATCTTCAAAGTACAGTTCCAAATCATCTACAGCTGTCACAGAAAGGCTTCCCGGTTTCAGCGAATCGAATAAATTGCCATATTTATCTGAGTAATCAGATTTAAAAGGATCATTAAATTCTGCTTTATCTAATCCTGTAGCAGGTGTTTTTAATGTAATTTTCCAGGTGATCTCCTCCAGAGATGTACTTGTTGCCTGTTTTAACATCTCAAGTTTATTCTCTGAACCCGGGCCGACTTTAACTTCAGCGCCTGCCGGCTCAGGAATTCCTGTAGACTCAGAAGTATTCTTTACCGTAATGTCATTCTCAACATTAGACACATCGACAACTGTATTGTATGTGATTACATACTTATATTTCCCATCACTGTCTGGCACGTTATAAGTCCATGTAGAAAGTCCATCAATTTCAAGACTACGGTCATCTCCAACTTGATTGCCGTCTTCATCATAAACAGCAATTGTTGCATTGCCAGTATAAGTCATTCCGTTACTGTCTGTGGATATGGTATCTGTAATAGTTTTTCCAGCAAGAGAAATATTTGTTTCAGGATTTACTGTTATAGTCCACGGGATGATCTTCGCATTGTCAGGACCTGAAGGACTTCCTCCGGATTTTGACATAGTTGCATACTTAATTTCATTATCAAATGATTTAGAAGAGGATCCACCTTCGTTATCTTCATCGCTAGTTACATCAACAGTATTCCTTGTCTGATCAGGTGTGCCGTATCCTGTCATCTGATCGGGATTTATACTCGCTGTATAGGATAATGTGACTGTTTGGCCGTCTGTCATTTTCGGAATAGTATAAACAAATCCATTCTCCGAGTACGCTGCGGTTGAACCATCAATACTAGGTTGAGCAACTATACTTCCCTCAACCATACTGAGACCAGCCCCACTGATTACATCAGTCACTTTCACGTCACTGTTACTTCCAACGGAATTAACGAAAATCTGATAATGAACCAAATTATCCTGGGAGTTATACCATCCAGATTTCTGTACAGAGACATTATGTGGATCGTTTGTGACAATTTCTTCTTTTACAGTATCAGAGAATTTAATTTCTGTTGATCCCGCATCTACCGAAGCCTGAATAGAAATATAGAATGTCGCATTTGACGCTGCAGTCAGGTGATGGAAATTTTCATCTTCGGTGTTCCATCTAAACCTTAAAGTATTGCCTTCAATTTCATACTCGTTTAATTTTACCGGATAAGATTCTGTTCCCTCAGACACCATGATTGTTAAACTCGACTTTGAACTATCCACTTCAATATTGTTAGGCAATGTCATCGTCATCCAATCATTGGTATCAACAAATTGCAGATCTTCTGTTTCTCTGAACTCAAGCCGAATACTATATTTTTTATTAGCCTGAACAACGGTTTTACCGTCATCATCCTTTTCAGCACCTCGAATCGAGGCAGAAACTAAATAATCACTTAAATCTAAAGAAGTATTCCCCGTAGCCTCATCCGTCACATGAATAAGATAAGTATCCCCATTCCTCATATTCACAGTGAGGGTTTCCTCACTGGTGAATGGCTGGTAGCTTACTAACAGGAAGTCGCCATCTCTAGCTTCTACGCCAAGTAACTCATAATTTGTAAATGTAACATCCAGTACATCCCATGTACTTTCATTAATACCTAATACAGAGAAGAGTTCGGATAAGTACATCTCTGTATTACCCTGCATATGATAGGTATAGCCATCATAGGTGTAGTCAACGGTATACTTCACACCATAGGTAGAGAAACTGTCATTGGTAAAGGTAATTTCTTCAATATCACCTTCATTGTTCTGAGATACTCCCTGAACATCTACGATTTCTCCATTATTGTCATTATCAACGTGTACAACATCCACATCACCAATGGTTCCGTTATCCTTCTTAGGTGAAATTGCCTGTTTAAAGGAAACCGTCACATCCACATTGTCATTTGGCTCAATGCGTGTACCTTCATGCTCAAAATAGATGTCATATAATACAAACTCCGTGGTCTTATTAGGATCATTATCTGTATCTTTTAGAATTGCAGTTACTGCAGCGACATACTTCGGTGTGCCTGGAACCAGATAATCCGCATGGAGAGATGCGCCTTCTGGAATACCCGCATTGTCATATGCATTCGCAATTACTTTTACTGAATTATTTTCATATTCAAAGTGAGACTGGAACTGTTCAACTTCTTCTTCAATCTCTTCTTTTGTATATTCAAATACAACCGTTACTGTATCAGAGGAGAATACATCACTGAAGTATACAGAATATACCTCTCCACCCTCTGTACCCATGATATAACGATCATTCGCAATGGCTACGATACGATCCGTGCCACCGTCATCCTTTGTGACATAAGCACTGCCATTCCACACAAATCCTTCATATTCTTCCGCAAGTGTTTCAACACCTACCGCATCCGACCCAAGAGAAAGAACTTTACGTTCTTCTGCCTCGTCTGCACGATATACACCCACTACGGTATAGGAAACCATTTCTGGCTCACTTACTTCTTCCACAACTTCTTCCGTTGTGGTTTCTTCCGTAACGTTTTCTTCCCATAGTACAGGATCTTCAGGAGTATAAACTTCTTCTTCCGGAACCCATACTTCTTCATAAGTAGCATCTTCCGGTTCTGGCGTCCACTCCTCTTCTATTACAACAGGAGTCCCTTCATCATTTATTACTTCTTCATAAAGCTCTTCTGTATCTGGTATTTCTTCCACTACAGGTTCCTGTTCTTCAAAAACCTCTTCCTGCCCATCTTCTTCTCCTACCGCAAATACCGTCATGTTCGAATTGAACATCATACTAACGGATAAGAGTCCTGCAGTAATTCGCTTGAATGTACGTTTCATAACGCTCTCCTTTTAGGGGTTGCAAAAAAGAATGACATATAAAAAACACCCCTACATTTTGAAACCGTTTTCATTTTAAAACATTATGTGAACAAAAAGTGAACAAAAATGACCAATATTCAAAATTCATCCTATAAAAATGAGTGGAAACGTTTTAGATTCTTTCATAAATCCGATATTTTTCACAAAATCCCTGATAATTGATCCTATATTTTTGCAATGAGTTTGTTATCTTTGGTTATGTTTTCTAGAAAACAATTCCACCCGCAAGCATATACGTGTCTATTCCACAAGGAAATTGAAAACATGACCGGGGAATTTCCCCGGTCATAGACTTGCGATTAACGATGTTTATGGCTGATATAAAGGCTGACGAAGGCTGCGGTTATAGAACCGATGAGTGACAGTGCCCAGCCATACGGGCGGAACTCGTCAGAGGTCTTAGGAACAGTATAGACTCTGTTTTCCTTCTTCTCCTCTTTCTTTTCCTCTGTCTTCTCTTCTTTCTTATCTTCCTTCTTTGTGTTGGTTACGGTAATGTCAGTTGTCTTTTCTGCGCCATTATCCGTAGTCACAAGATTATTGGAAGAATAGCTTACATAATACCCTGCAGTTACAGGTGTTTCATTTACATAGTAGCTGCAGAGGTTACCCTCATCGTCACGGAACGGAAGGTTACTCCAGGAATACGTCCAGTTCTCAGCCTTACCAATGGTTACTGTACTATATACAGTATCTTTACCATCAATTCTCTGATAGAGAGTGATCGTTACCGGATCATTCGCATGGTTTCCATTGCCATCGGAATAAACCTTCGTGACTGAAATGTTACCTTTCAAAGGTGCATCTACGAAGTTAGCAGTACCAGCACCTCCCTCAGTGTTCTTACCTGGAGTCAGTAATGGCTCATCACTGGCCTTAAGAACCTTAACAGGAGTTGCGGGGTTGACTTCATTAGACTCATATCCTGGTGCATTCTTCACTTCGATTGCAGTAAGATTACCACCAGTTTCAGTATTGGTGATCATCTCCTCTGGTAATCCGATAAACATGAGTTTTCCAGACTTACCAGTCACAGCAATATCACCTGGTGTTTCAGAAGTAGCAGGAGTATTTGGTTTATATCCAGTGATGTTGTTCTTATCACTGCCTAAACCAACAAACTCATATACTTTGATATCATCATCTTTTCTCGCTGTATCACCATCTTGTTTTACTGTACCAACATATTTAAATACCAGAACATTATCATCATTGATATCAGATGATTTCTTATCATCAGTATTTACGTTATACAGCTTGAACCAGACATCTTCTTCTCCAACAGCTTTAGAATCACTAGGATCACGGTCTGCTTTGAAGATATATACAATACCGGAGTCATCCTTAGTATATATATTCGTGAACTTCTTGTCCGCCGGATCATATGTGACTGATGTTTCGAGGGTTCCGTCTCCTTTGTCCGTTACCTTCACTGTTGCTGTGATCGCAGTTGTCGGACTTACACTCCAGCCCGGGCCCCAATGACTGGTCTCACTGATCTTATAGACATAGGTTCCTTCTGCTGTGTATTCGATCTCTCCGAACTCAACACTCCCTGCTTCTGTCAG
>JAFUGM010000068.1 GCA_017469355.1 Solobacterium sp.
TCGCCCCTTCCTCATAGCCTTTCTCCTGAGGTATGTAATCCGTGACCGCATAGACAATTCGTGAATCCGTGTAGTTCCTTGTGGAACGAAGAAGATTGTAGACGGTAGAAGGTTCACGCAATCGAATATCCATGTTTACAACTGCGGACTCCGGCAGCTTTTCAAGTTCCTGAATATAGGATTCTGTCTTATGTTCCGTAGATTCAAAACGGAAATGAGAATAAAACTCCCCTTCCTGTAATCCAGAATAGATTTCATATGAATTCGGATTACTTAATACAACCGAGCCATCATTCAGAATGTTTCTGCGTTGATCCGCAATCACTCTGCCATCCCTGATCTCGATATAAGAACTGTTTTCTTCCGCATTCATCCGATATGGTTCATTTTCCGGGTTTATCTCAAAATAATCTGTCAGCGTCCCTCCGATATAATAAGTCCCATAGGTTACCGCATCCGCATCCTTAATGCTCAATTCAGAAAACTCCGGTATTACCCCAGGAAGAAAGATACTGCAATAAGCTGAGATATATGCCTGTGTGTTAAGGATATCGTTCACTTGAGAGCGATCATTTAATGAGTTTTCTTCCACGGTTAATTCAACCCATTCCTCATCCACGACATCCTCCCAATCGGATAAATGAAATGAGGTCTTCTCTTTCATGAGTTGGATTCCACCTGCCGTCATACCAAGCAGAACACATGACGCAAGAACTACAATAATCGCCCGTCGGTAAATATTATTTTGGATTCCTCGTTGAATCTGCTTTTCAATCTTGTCATCATGATCTGTCCCATGAAACATCTCATTAATCTGTTCTTCATTCATCGCTCGTTCCTCGCTTTACCGCATTGATTAATTCCTGTTTAAGCCGATACCGTCTTACTCGAAGGTTTTGTATGGAGATATTCAGTTGCGATGCGATCTCTGAATCGCTCATCCCTGAATACAATGTCAATAACATCAACTCCTGATCTGCCAGTTTCATCTGTTGTATCTTTTCACTCAGCCATCGCTGGTTCTCAAGCTGCGTTTCTAACTCGTTATCCGCCTCAATTCGCGGATCCGGAAGATTCAACAGAGCTTCTTCTGATACCTCAATCAGTTTCTTCGTTTTCCTTGTATTATCGATAAACTGGTTTTTCAGCACTCGAAACAACCATGGTTTCAAACGTCCGTTTCCATTCCAGGACAAGATTGCTTTCACAAATGCCTCTGAAACAAGATCTTCTGCCTCCGCATGATTATGGGTAAGAAAAAGCGCATAAGAATAAAGCGGAGCGTAATAATGTCGATAGGCATTCGTAAGTGTGCTGTTGTCCATAGGTCCCTACAATTATGTAACGATCTTGCATCCAAAAAATTACAGCGAAACGGATATTTTCCCCGCAGAGCAATCACAAAATAGATTGGAAGACAAAAAAGACATGATCATATCAGTGACTCAGACTGTTCATCATGTCTTATTCGTTAATCCTTGATTCTGTCCATGAACGCTTCCGTAAAGCTTGCCCAGCTGTAGGAGCTCATGTATTCACCTCGATAGGAATTGATCGTATCAATATCTCCTTCATAGAATCGATACAGATCACAATCCACTTTCTCAGGAATTACCCGCATGACCCCATTCTTCAATTCGAAGATATCATCAATGCCATAACGGATCAGGGTCTGACGGAGCGCTCGAATCATGACATCAAATTGTTTCTGCATCTTACGGTCATATGGAAGGTCTTCATAGAGAACCGTAAACGCAGCACTTCTTGAAACACTGCCGCCCTGCCTGTCCACAAGATATGCCAATAGCTCTTTTGATTTTGATCTTGCGAAGGAAACGATCTCTCCATCCACAAATACATCAAAGTCCCCAAAGGTACGAACCTCAATATGTTTTTTCGTGGACTCGGTAATACTGCTGCGCCTCGAAACCGCATAGCGAACTTCTTCTTCCAGACGATCTCTGTTAACAGGTTTCAAGAGGTACCCTGACGCATGTATACGGAAGGCATCTACTGCATATTGGGAGTAACCGGTTAAGAAGATAATAGCGATATTTGGATTGAGCTCTTTGATCTTAGCCGCAAGAATCAGACCATTCATATCCGGCATATTAATATCTGTGATGGCAATATCAGCCTCATTCTGCGTCAGAAACTCAAGCGCTGCGTTCGCACTGGAAAAACCATGCACTTCCGGTTGAAATGACATCTCCCGACAAAGTGAAACCGTCAGTCTCAAAACAAGTTCTTCATCATCAATACAAACAATCTTCATCTGTGATACCAATTAGTATACTTTCAATCCTCCGTCCAACAAATGTCCAACATATTAAAAGAGCTGCCAGCCACTGCCTCCTGTAGAAAATCACTATAGAAAAAGAGCCACACCGTAAGATGTGACTCTATGTGTTTCATTGAAAGAAACTCAGCTTCTGTGGAAGAACGCCGGAATTCCAGGCTCTTCTTCCTCAACCTGAGAGATACTGCCGAAGCCAAGTCCATCATCAGCACTGGTGATGGAAACATTGCTTACAGGGCTTGCGGAACTTGCAGGTCCGTCACTCGGAATGAGATCAGGTCTTGGCAGATCGAAGCCAGTTGCGATAACCGTAACAATAATCGCTTCCCCAATCTTATCGTTGATGGCAACACCGAAGATGATATCGATATCACTTCCAGCAGCCTCACGAATATAATCAACTGCTTCCTGAGCATCATAAGCACTCATGGAAACACCACCTGTAACGTTGACGATCGCGGACTTCGCACCGGTGATCTGAGCTTCCAGCAACGGAGACTGAATTGCCTTAGCAGCAGCTTCCTGTGCCTTGTTTTCGCCCTGTGCCATACCGATACCGATCAGCGCACTTCCCTGTCCTTCCATGACGGACTTGATATCTGCGAAGTCGAGGTTGATGATCGCAGGAACCGCAATCAGGTCAGTGATTGTCTGAACACCCTGACGGAGGATGTTATCTGCTTCCTTGAATGCATCTTCAAACGGAATATGACCGATTACTTCCAGAACCTTGTTGTTGGAAATAATAATAAGAGAGTCAACATATTCTTTCAGCTGTTCCAGACCCTGTTCCGCCTGAACCATACGCTTACGGCCTTCAAAATTGAACGGCTTGGTTACGATACCAACCGTCAGGCATCCGAGTTCCTTGGCAATCTTTGCGAACATCGGAGAAGCACCGGTTCCGGTTCCGCCGCCAAGTCCGGCAGTCAGGAATACCATGTCAGCCCCTTCCATTGCCTTACGGATTTCTTCTTCACTCTCTACGGAAGCCTTACGTCCGTTATCAGGGTTTCCACCAGCTCCAAGTCCTGCTTTTCCAAGCTGAATCTTGTTCTGAACCGGAGAAACATCGAGGGCCTGAAGATCTGTGTTCGCCACATAGAATTCAACACCCTGAACACCTTCCTGAACCATGCGGTTAACTGCGTTTCCGCCCGCACCGCCGATTCCGAACACTTTGATCTTAGCTACCTGGTTGTACATTAAATCTGCCATACTTGACACCTCTCTTATTTCTTCGCGTCAAAGAGTATTCCCCGCAGTTTTCTTGCGAGTGTATCTTCAACGTTACCGTCATCTCGTTTTTCACGGTAGGATACCGATTTCAGGAATGCTTCCATGTCCAGACTGTTATCGGTATAACCGGTAATCGGCTGTCTGTCCTTATAAGCGTAGAAAAGCCCGAGGCATGCGGACAAACCGGCATTTCTGCCGCCTAATGTTTCAGGAATATAGTCCTTTACCTCGCATTTGAGAGTATCCTGAAGAAGCGCAGAAAATCCCTGCATTTCGCCACCCTCGCCTGTAATAATAACAGCAGTCTTTCCCGCTTGCAAGATTGGCCTGCACAATTTATCGATCGAAGCGACCCATCCGTCCGCAAGTGGTTTCAGGCTCGTACAAAGTTCCTTTTCTGTGATCTTTTTCGCATCCGATCCATCCTGCCAGATATAGACCGGACTATCGGAGTATTCCTTCTTCTGAAGCTGTGCACTGTATTTCACCAGCTCACATGCATCCGCACTGTTAAGACCATACTGATCTGTTAATGCTGAAGCGATCGTTCCAACCCCGGAATCCAGAATCATGGCGGAATTAATACGGCCCTTGGCAATCAGTCCGAGTGTTGTCATAGTGCGCTCCATCTTGAGCACAATCACATTCTGATCAACAGCCTGTTCAAACAGTGCTGCTTCCTTGGCTACCGCAAAGATATCCAGGAAGAGATCCATTACCTGTAACCCGGCATTTTCCACACAGGTTACGATATCAAAGCTCATCTTACGGTCTGCACAAAGCAGGTCGATATCGATGGTAAGTTCTGATGCTTTCTCACCAATCGGAATTCTCCGGCTGGAGATTCCGTTTACGGTATATTTCACACATACAGTCTGAATTAATGCGTAGGTCTTATCAATCTTGACCTGTTCCGCCCGCCGTACCGCATTGCGTACATCTTCAATCGTTACCGTTCCATCAATGCCTTCAATACGAACACTGGACTTCAGGGAGTAACGTTTCATATTGTAGCTCGGCATCCCGAGGATGACCTTTTCAATATGAGACCCAATCATCTTCTCCGCATCCGCACAGGCATGACGAATTGCTTCGGTGATCGCTTCCGGATCCGTTACGCTGGTACCAGTAATACCTTCACACGGAATCCGCTCTACCTTAATAATATTAAAGCGAGTATTGAAAAACTCACCGACAATCAATCGTATTTCATGATCGGAGATTTCAAGTGCCGCATAAATCTGTTTATCACTCATCGATAAATAAACTCCCTGTCAGTAACGGAAATATTTTAACACATCATCGGTTTTACGCATGGTAAATATTCACTGGTCCAGCTCATAAACCCATACTTTTTCATGACCAGAACCCGGTTCAGCCTATCCTATTTTATATAGGAGTATTCAAACAGGCATTTACCCATTCACAATTCGCGTTATTTTTTCGACGATATCATTCACATAGTCATCCCGTCCCAGTTCAGTCTGGAGTCCAAATCCATTTTTCAGATCCGCCGTCCTTACACTGAACCCATTGCTTTCAATGGTTGTCTCCTGGAGGTTGGGACGAACCGTGATAATGTTGTCCTTCACACTCACAAGAAGCTGCAGTTCCAGTCTGGGTTCACGTTTGAAGGTAATCCGTTTACCAAGAAAGCTGGAAAGCTTAAACGGTACAGGGAACTCCTCTTTATGCTGGTCCAGAAGCGCATACAGTTCTTCGATTGTCATCCGTCGGTTCAGTTCAATTTTCCTTGGAACCGCAGAATAAGCCGCTCTTTTCAAGTCATCCTTAAAACCCATATTGTTTTCTCCTTCTCATTGATTCAGCGATCAGCCTTATGGAAGCCGTTCAAATACCATGTCCGTTTCACCTTCTGGCAATGCCCGATGCCAGGTAAATGATCCATCCTCATTGAAGCTGATCGTGCCAGGGATTTCTTCATACTCACTCTCATCACTTACCACTTCACCTTGATCATCGTAGATAAACTCATTTTTCGAGCAGGCATCATAGGAAATGATCAAAGTTTCGGGATCCATTGATCCAGTAATGACCCAATTGGTCAGTTCCCATGCGCTGCTGGCCCATTCAATGGAGATCCAGGCTTCATTAGAGCCAAATTCTTCTACCGTCGCAGAAGCTCGATTGCATTGATAGGGACCAACATATGGAAGAACAGGGTTCTGCCAATCCGGGTCTTCTGTAAATACAGCAATATAATCCGCGCTTTCTTCCAGCAGGAAGCTGAGCTGTGGTTCCGTGGAGAAGTCCTCCCCGTTCTTCGTCCACTTAACGAACTGATTTCCCGGCTCCGGCTGAGCAAGAATGGTATGTACCGCAGGTTCCGCAAGCCCGATATAGGCAGACTGAGAAGGATACTCAGGATCGATTTCCGGAACCGCTTCTCCCTCGGCATAGGCAATATACCCCCAGCCTTCGGTGTTAATTGTCACAACGATGGAAGCCTGTGGGATGTCATATGGTTTGAAGTGATAACTCTCACCATCGTCCATGGAGAGCAGTAACCCATCTTCACCCTCTTCCGTTACGGTTACGATCAACGGATCGATACTTTCATCCCATCCGTTCTGGTTGCCATGAAGTGAATTGCCTTCCTGGGGAATGATACATCCAGCCCCAAGTTCATCCATCATGAGTCCGACATACCATCCCGGTTCGTCGACTTCTTCCATCCACATCACCGTCAATAAGTTGTCGTTTTCATCTGAGAAATATCCCTGCCGTGTCCATTCGTTTACTTCGGGTTCCACCTCAGCTTTACCACAGGCTGTCAATGTGAACAGGATACCGATAGACATAACAATCGTCATGATTCGTCTCATGTTGTTATGATTCCTCCTTGTTATGTAGGAACTTCTTTTTTATCGTCAGAATATTCTGACCATCCTGATAGTCATAGGTCACCTCATCCATGAATTTCCTGGTCATGAATATGCCAAGGCCTCCTATTTCCCGTTCCTCTGCAGAAAGCGTTATATCCGGATCAGGTCTGCGCAGAGGATCGAAACAGATGCCACGATCACAGAACTTGATAGTTACTTCAGATGCGTCATCCGTCAGTTCAACGCGAATCGTCGCTGTACCTGTTCCCGGAGGATAGGCATAACTGGCAATATTCACAAAGACTTCTTCTGCGGCAATCACAATTTGAATTCGCTGCTTCTTTGGGCAGGATGCTGCGATCAGCGTTTCCTCCAGAAAAGACAATACTTCCTGAAGATGCTCTACGCTTGCGGAAACCACGAGTTCTCTGGATAAGCCACTCATGCAGGATCTCCTTTATATTCCACACACAACATGGTCAGATCGTCGAATTGTTCTGCGCCTTTGACAAAGGCGTCCACTGCCTTTCGCACATTATTCAGGATGACTTCAGGAGAAGCGTCAGGTGTTTCATTCAGCGCATCTATCATCCGCTTTGTGCCAAACATTTCATGTTGGGTATCGGTAGCTTCCGGCACACCATCGGTATACAGGAACAGTTTCGAGCCAGGAGTCATCTGCAGTTCATACTCCTTGTACTTCATGCCTTCCATACCGCCGATCACAAACCCATGTTTATCCTTAACTAATTCAAAACGTCCATTTGAAGGCATCAGAACAGGATACTCATGCCCGGCATTTGCGGCGACGATGGTTCCGGTAGTGGTATCCAAAATTCCAAGCCATACTGTCACAAACATCTCTTCACGATTATTCGCGCAGATCTGATCGTTGACCGCCTTTAATACCTCTGCCGGGCTGTGTCCGCTCATCGCACGATTCTGTATCAGGATCTTGGACACCATCATGAATAAAGCAGCCGGAACACCTTTACCGGATACATCTGCCATCACAAGTCCCAGATGAGTATCATCAATCAGGAAGAAGTCATAGAAATCACCGCCGACTTCTTTTGCAGGATCCATACTTGCATAAATATCAAATTCAGATCGCTCCGGAAATGCCGGAAATATATTCGGCAGCATATCTGCCTGAATACGTGTCGCTAATGCCAGTTCCGTACTGATTCGCTCTTTTTCCGCAGTGATTCTGGTGAGATGTTCTTCATAGTCCGTTAAATCACGCTCCATATCAGCGAGTACCAAACTCAGATTTTCAACCTCATCCCCCGTACGAATATTCAGCAGTTTAAAATAGTCCGAACGTGACTCCCCCTGTTTCTTATCCTGTGCATAATTCTGGGCAGCGCCAGCGATCTCATTGATGGGCGTTACCAGTGTTTTCTTCATGTGTCTCGTCAGGAAGTAACCGATCAGTATGGTAGCCACAGAAATACCAATCACATATTGAATCAGGAAGTTCTTAATGCCGTTCCCAACTTCCGCCAACGACATATCTGCCAGCACAAAGCCATAGATCTCTCCTGCCTGGTTTGTTAAAGGAACCCCTGCTGTACAGAGCCAGAGATAATTGTCTCGTTTACTGAAATAGTGAAGCCTTCCTGACCCATTCCATGCAAGAAATGTATTCAGTTCCTTATCACTGACTGCTTCCCAGTCTCCGGGATGACAGATATGCCCTTCCCGCTCATCTGGATCAACAATATAGACAATGGATGACGTCTCCCTGTCATAAACCGCAAGATAAATATCATTGATGTCATTGGATTCAAGATACAGCCGCAGTACACTGCGCGTCATCTGATAATCCTCACGGGAAGTCAGTTCATTATAGTTTCCCCGATACGTGTCCGTTCGGGATCCTTCACGAGCTTCTTCCGATAATCCATGGTAGACTGCCATCACGTCGTTCACCAATGTTTCGGTATCGGTTTCCTGTTCAAGAATCGCTGATGCGGATCGAGAAAGTGTAAAGGTCTCACCTACATATTGCCCAACCAGTGCGTAAAGATAGACGCTCAGACCAATCAGTAAAGCAACCAGGCCGAGGATTGCGCAAGCCAGCTCCACCGCATGAAATACACGTGCTTCCAGTGAAAAATGTTTTCGTTCTACCGCTGACATTTCTCGTACTGTTTTTTCCGGCATGGCCTCCTCCTTTCGCTTATGATCCGCAATGATTCGTAACAGCAGAATGAACAGGATTTGAAAGAGTTTAACAATGGCTGTCCATCAAATGTCCATCAAACAACCGTGAAAGCCCAGAAACATTTAACGCTCATCATTTCCCGACGAACCGCAGAAAAATACTTATTAACGTCGTTATTATTGTTTATCTGAATCCACAGGTAGAAACACCTTAACTTTGTTTTGCGATCGGCAGGCGATCTGGAATACGTATTGTGATGGTTGTCCCCTGGTCAGGCTGACTATCGACAACAAGCGTACCGCCACACATCGTTTCAATACGCTCCCATACGTTTCGGATACCGATATGCGTCTCCTCGCTCTGTGTTAGTTGATTTACATCAAACCCGATTCCGTTATCAGAGATGATAATCTCATGTCCCTCTTCTGTTTTCTGTGTACAAACTCGAACAAGACCGTTTGGGCGGATACGAACCCCATGACGAATTGCATTTTCTACTAACGGCCGAATCGTCAAAGCAGGTACAGAAAAGTCAGTGTCCCTTATATCATATTCAATACGAATGCGAGGGAATCGAACCATCTCGATCTCTGTATAGACACGCGTGTGTTCCAGTTCGTCCTGAATTGGAATTAACGTGGTCTGATTCAGAGAATCAAGATTCTGCCGCAGATAAGTTCCAAACTTCTCAGTGACATTGAATGCCTGTTCCGGATCAGTCCGGCAAAGAGACTGTATGGTCGAGAGCGTATTATAGAGAAAATGCGGCTGAATCTGCGTCATCATAATCTGAATACGTGATTGTGCCTTCAGGTCATCTTCATGTTCACGGACAAATTGAAGATGAAGCCAGATGTAATAAAACATACTGCTTGCGACGATGGTGATGGTCAGATACGAAACGGGAGGAACGGACACGTAAATCCAGGTGTCCAGGTACACCGAGAATAAGATCATTACAACGATAAAAACCGGAATCAGCTTTTCTTTCCTGCCCTCCGCACGATAATTGCGAATCGATTCAATCAAAAGTTCAATCAACAGAACCAGACTAATGATGAAACAGGTATACCCAAGAGGGCCGCGATTAAAATGATTATAATGATCAATCCAAAAGCATAACCGGGAAAAATATGCGGATAAATGAATCAGAAAGTTTATCCCCGCCAGAAGCCATGGAACACGATGGTTCTGTTCCGGTTGAAGAATATAGAAGAACAGGACAAGAAAGATCGGACGGATCGTATATCCACAGATTGACGTAGTGGTTCTTGCGAACCATTGCGCTGGCCCTGCAGATAAATACTCATCGAGCAGATTCTGAATAATCAGAAGCACACTGAGCGCAATGATGATCAATATGATATTTCGATATTTCCGACTGATATAGGGATCGACCATCACAGTAAAAACCATGCCCACAATAATCAGCATGAGCGCAAACAGTACAGAAGAATTTTGGATCGTAATGGTCATAACTTTACCTTCTTAATATCACAATACAGCACAGTCATAGGACAGAATGAAGCCAGAAAACATAAGTGTTTACAACACTGGAAGAACATCGTTCCAGATAAGAGAATCAATTTCTGATAAAATTCCATAGGATGTTGTTCCATAACGTATATTCTAGCCGAACCTTGCATGTTTGCGGAAACGTCATAACCGGGAATCAACATCGAAAAAAGGCCAGATAAACCGCTTGTAGAACTCGTATTAATTATTGCATTTCATAAGCAATCGTGGTATTCTATTCAAGCATTGTCAGGAATGGAGGTGTGGTCATGTCCAGAGTTTGTCAGATATCCGGAAAAAAGCCGATGTCAGGAAACAGGCGTTCTCATTCACTTCGTGCAACAAGACGGAAGTGGAATGTCAACTTACAGAAAGTACATGTAGTAATTGACGGCAAGCCCCAGACGATTAAGGTCTCGGCGCGTGCACTGAAGACGCTGAAAGGCGGAGCGAAAGCAAAAAAGACTGCAGCCCCTGCTGAAGCATAAGGCTATTAAAAAAGAACTCTGATCAGGGTTCTTTTTTTGTTTCGCAACGTGTCATCCCTTGTTGTCGAGATTCAGCCGTTTTAGAATATCCGTTCGTAAAGCAACAGAATCAATCTTTCCGCTGCCTAAATGAGGAAAGGAATCATAGAGAACAAACCATCTGGGAATCTTATATTTCGCCAGCTTCGTGGATAGAATCTTCCGTGCCTCTTCTTCCTTCCATAAGTTTTTATTCGAAATGATAATCGCCGCCGCAACCTCTTCGCCATAAAAATCGCTGGGGACTCCGAATACCCTGACGTCTTCAATCTCATTGATCGCCGCAATCGCCTCTTCCACTTCTCTTGGCATGATGTTTTCACCACCGCGAATAATCAGATCTTTATATCTGCCATGGAGTGTCAGGTAGTTATCTTTATCCAAAGAGCCGATATCTCCCGTATGAAGCCAGCCTTCCGAGTCAATCGACTGATCTTCGATAGGCATTTTATAGTAGCCTGTCATCAGATTATATCCCTGTACCTGTATCTCTCCCTGCTCTCCGATAGAGCAGATAGTTCCTGTATCCGGATCAACAATGCGAAGTTCAATATTTTCAACCGGAGTTCCAACCGTTTGAAGCAGATGATCTTCTGTATCGTCATAGTTCGTTACGGTAACCGGAGCCATTTCACTTAACCCATAAGCAATCATAAAATGAGTGTTCGGCATCCTGGTCCAAAACAGTTTCATCTGGACCTGAGTCGTAGCAGCCCCCGCAAGATAACTGCATCTGAGAGAAGAAAATGCGGTTGTCACACAATTCGGATTATTCAGTATCGCCATGATCAATGTTGGAACAGAATGCATAAGCGTGCATTGTTCTTCCTTCATAGCATTGATAATGGTCAATGAATGAGTATCTGCCGGGATATACAATGTCACATCACTCATGAGACTCGGCAGGAAACAAACGATCAGTCCAAGAATATGAAATAACGGAACAATCAGCAGTTCCTTATCCGTCTCTGTCATCTTCTGCATGCGTACCTGTACTGCGGAGGCATTCAGAAGATTATAGGCGGAAAATATCACACCCTTTGGTCTGCCAGTTGATCCGGAAGTAAATATGATAACACTTGGGGCATCATAGTCATAGGTTTCGGAAAACTGTCCAGAAATTACCGAATATTCATGAAAGCGGGATTTGAACGCAATCTCATTCCGGAACGAATAAACAACCGAATGAACTCTGGAAAGTTCCTGTACATCGTTTACTGCGGATAATTCACCATAACAGAACGCAGAAAGATTCGCGGTATCACTGATCATGGCGAGTTCGGATAAGCTAAGCCCTGGATTCATTAAGACAGCGACCGCTCCGAGCTTTTGAATCGCAAAAAACGTTAAGATCCAGTTTATGGAATTCAGACCGCAGAGTCCGACCCGTTTTCCAGGAGTGATTCCCAGTCGATTCAGATCCTCCGCAATGATCTGAGAAGCGATTTCCACATCTTTCCAGGTATACGTTTCCTGTGCATTCTTAAGAATTGTCTGATCCGCCGCATGGCTGACATGTTGAGACAGCAGCTCCTTAAAAGAGATCTTGATAAATGTGCTCAGATCCTCATGTTCTTCCGCAATGGGAAGAATCGTATCAAATCCAACTGTCTCAAAGATTTCCATGACATCCTGATTCACATTCACCAGTTTCAGATGTTCCTCCGGATATTTCTTTCTGGCGATCAGAAGCTCTCTGAGTCCGGCAGAAGAAATATACGGTACATCCCGGAAATCCAGAATCAGTGTTCTTATCTCATCCGGCAGTTCATTCATCGCGGCCCGTAATTGCGAAGAGGTATCGGTATCAATGCGTCCAGAAAGAAACAGCGTGATATCGTGATTCAGTTCATCAGATCTGCTAATATTCATCTTTTATTCTCCCATTGGCCAGTAATCATTCCAGAATGTAGAGTATTCACTGATCTGCGGATAGGCATACGCAAATACGGAAATAGATATCAACCAGATTGCGGTATATACAACCCACCGCTTCGTTTCGGTAAGATTAGATATCCCAAAATGCACAACACGTTGATTGAACTCAATTATGAAATAGCATGCGACAATCACAACAAAACCATATAGCAATGGAAGTACATTGCCATTTATCATTTCCCCTCTTACCGCATAAAGAACATATCCAAGCGGTGACAACAGCACATAGCTGATGCAGTAAAACTCATTAATATGTTTCGATAGATAAGAGACAAATGCAGGCACCTCTTTCTTTGATTGCGTTAACAGCTTATGAAATAACGCAAGTATTACCAGCGTCATCAGACACAACGCCACCGCATCCGTAGCTGGAGTCATAACATAGCGTTCTGTGCTGAAAAACTCCGGAAGAAGTGGAATGGGTCTTGTAAAGCGCAGAAAGTAATAGATCAATACGATCGGGCCACAGATACGAAGCACACGGGATGAGAGCGTATCTTTATCTTTGATTCTGAGATACACTCCACCAAGCGCATAACCAAATGCCACAAACACAAAATAGCTTCCCAGAGAGAAATAGGATTCAGCTTTCGTGACGATGAAGAAGCCAAGCAGCTGATCAAAGAGATAGCTGCCGGTGGTAAGAA
>JAFUGM010000086.1 GCA_017469355.1 Solobacterium sp.
AATCTTCTCAAGCCTGAGGTCAGCGATGGTGTCATCGCCCCAGGCTATACTGACGAAGCGCTTGCGATTCTGAAAACCAAGAAGAAGGGCAACTACAATGTGCTTCAGATGGATCCGGACTATCGTCCCAATCCGATTGAACACAAGCAGGTATATGGCATCACCTTTGAACAGGGCCGGAATGAGCTTGTGATTGATGAATCCGCTGTAGCCAATATCGTTACAGAAAACAAAGATCTTCCTGAAGACGCAAAACGTGATCTGATCATTTCCCTGATCACATTGAAATACACTCAGTCCAACTCCGTAGCTTATGCCAAAAACGGACAGGTCATCGGCGTAGGGGCAGGACAGCAGAGCCGTGTACATTGCGTACGGCTTGCGGGAGACAAGGCAGACCATTGGTGGCTGAGACAGAGCCCGCAGGTACTGAATCTTCCGTTCCGGGAAGATATCCGTCGTCCGGATCGGGATAATGCGATTGATGTGTATATCGGAAATGAATACATGGATGTACTGCGGGATGGGACCTGGCAGAACTTCTTTACCGAACAGCCTCCGGTATTTACTGAAGAGGAAAAGCGGGCATGGCTGGATCAGAATACCGGTGTATCACTTGGCAGTGATGCGTTCTTCCCGTTTGGCGATAACATTGAGCGGGCCCATAAGAGCGGGGTCAGCTATGTTGTAGAACCGGGTGGCTCCATCCGTGATGACAACGTAATTGAAACAGCGAACCGTTATGGCATGGTGATGGCATTTAATGGCATTCGCCTGTTCCATCATTAATTCGGAGGAGGATTCATGAAAGTACTGGTAGTCGGAAGCGGTGGCCGCGAACATGCGATCATCCGCAAATTAAAGGAAAGTGACTGTGAACTGTACTGTGCCCCTGGGAATGGTGGAATTGCGGCAGATGCAATATGTCTGCCGGTTTCCGCAACCGATGTCGCTGGCATGGTGGAACTGGCGAAACAGGAACAGATGGATTATGTCTGCGTTACACCAGACGATCCTCTGGCCCTTGGTATGGTAGATGCGTTAAAGGAAGCAGGAATTCCTTCGTTTGGCCCGACAAAGGCAGCCGCGCAGATTGAAGCCTCCAAAGTGTTTTCCAAGAACCTGATGAAGAAGTATGGCATTCCTACGGCAGCCTATGAAGTGTTTAACGATGCGGAAGAAGCTCGGGCGTACCTCAAGAAACAGAACAGCTATCCGGCTGTCATCAAAGCGGATGGACTGGCCCTTGGGAAGGGTGTCATCATCGCTGCAGATGAAGAGGAAGCGATGAAGGCGATCGACCACCTGATGATTGATAAAGCCTTTGGGGAATCGGGAAGCCGGGTTGTGATTGAAGAGTTTCTGACGGGTGTTGAGGTGTCCGTCCTTGCGTTCGCCGATGGCACAACCGTGGTGCCAATGGTTTCCTCGATGGATCATAAGCGGGCAAATGATAACGATGAAGGTCTGAATACCGGTGGTATGGGAACGATTGCGCCATCCCCGTTCTATACCGCAGAAGCTGCGGCACGTTGTGAAGAAGAAATCTTCAAGCCAACGATGGCAGCGATGAAACAGGAAGGCTGTCCCTTCAGCGGCTGCCTCTACTTTGGCCTCATTCTCACCGAACAGGGGCCGAAAGTCATCGAATATAACAGCCGGTTTGGTGATCCGGAAACACAGTCAGTATTACCGCTGCTTGACAGTGATCTTCTCACCATCATGAAGGCTTGTACCGAAGGTACCTTGAAGGAAGATCTTGTGAAGTGGAAGGATGGCGCCGCCGCATGTGTCATCGAAGCCAGCGGCGGATATCCGGGAAGCTATGAAAAAGGCAAAGAGATTCATGGGCTGGACGAAACAGGGCAGTGTGAAGGTGTAACGGTATATCACGCCGGCACAAAGGCGGATCAAGGCGTCTATTACACGAGTGGCGGTCGTGTGCTTGGCATTACCGGTATCGCTCCTACGCTTAAGGAAGCACTGGATAAGGCATATGAAGGCGTCAGCCGGATTACGTTTGAAGATATGCATTATCGCCATGATATTGGCGCAAAGGCATTGAAAGGAAACTGAGTATGACAGTATTACGCTGTTTTGTGGAAAAGAAACCGGAATATGCGGTGGAAGCGGGAGGTGTCTATTCGACGCTTTCCACAGTCATCCGTTCCGGTCATGTGGAAGGGGTGCGTATCTTTAACCGATACGATCTTGAAGACATTGACGAAGCAGATTATCTTCGGGCATGTAATGGGATTCTTGCGGAACCGCAGGTAGACAATCTGACCCATGAGTCCATTCCTACAGTAAGTGAAGGGGAATGGGAACTGGCAGTGGAATATCTGCCGGGACAGTTTGATCAGCGGGCAGATTCCGCGGCTCAGTGCATTCAGCTCATGACCTGCAAGACACGTCCGGAAGTAAAGACAGCTCGCATCTACCGGATTAAGGGCAATCTTACAGAAGACGAAAAACAGAAGATCAGAGAAACTCTGATCAACCCCGTTGAGGCAAGAGAAGCTGCACTTGAAAAACCGGAAACCATCCGTATGGAATATGCCAAGCCAGACCTTCCTGCCGTGTTAACCGGGTTTATCGAGAAAAGCGAAGCGGAGCTGGATCAGCTTCGTTCCGACATGGGACTGGCGATGGATCTTGCGGATATCTGCTTCCTTCAGAAGTATTTCCGTGATGAAGAACATCGTGATCCGACCATTACCGAGGTACGGGTCATAGATACCTATTGGAGTGACCATTGTCGGCATACGACATTCAATACCATTCTCAATGACGTGACGATTGAACCGGACTATATTCAGAAGACCTATCAGGACTACCTTGATGTGCGCAAACGCCTGTATGGCGACCAGCCGACAAAGCCGGTATCCCTCTGGGATCTTGCGACGATCGGTACGAAAGCGCTCAAGAAAGATGGGAAAGTTCCAAGTCTTGATGAGAGTGAGGAAATCAATGCCTGCTCGGTCAAGATTCAGGTGGATGAAAATGGTGTGCGTAAGCCGTATCTTCTGATGTTCAAGAATGAAACGCATAACCATCCGACAGAAATTGAACCGTTTGGTGGAGCCGCGACATGTCTTGGCGGAGCGATTCGTGATCCGCTCAGCGGACGGGCGTATGTCTATCAGGCAATGCGTATTACCGGTGCAGGAGATCCGCTGAAACCGGTAGAGGAAACCATGAAGGGAAAACTCCCGCAGAGCCGGCTGACGGTCACCGCTGCCAATGGCTACAGTTCCTATGGAAACCAGATTGGCCTTGCGACGGGACACGTTCATGAACTGTATCATCCGGGTTATGTCGCAAAGCGTATGGAAATTGGGGCTGTGCTTGGTGCAGCACCGGCAGAAAATGTGATCCGCAAGCGTCCGCTTCCGGGTGATGTGGTAATTCTGCTTGGTGGACGTACTGGCCGGGATGGATGCGGAGGCGCAACCGGTTCTTCCAAATCACATACGGTTGAGTCACTGGAAACCTGTGGTGCAGAGGTACAGAAGGGTAACGCTCCGGAAGAAAGAAAACTCCAGCGGTTATTCCGTAACCCAGAAGCCACAAAGCTGATCAAGCGTTGTAACGACTTTGGGGCTGGCGGTGTGTCGGTTGCGATCGGTGAACTGGCCGATGGCCTTGATATTAACCTTTCACTTGTGCCGAAGAAGTATGAAGGTCTCGATGGAACGGAGCTTGCGATTTCTGAATCGCAGGAGCGTATGGCTGTCGTAACTGCGGCGAGTGATGCGGAAACCTTCCGTCGGCTTGCGGATGAGGAAAACCTCGAATCCACGATTGTGGCGACAGTAACAGAAGATCCTCGTCTTGTGATGAAACTGGATGGGACAACCATTGTCAATATTTCCCGTGCCTTCCTCGATACCAATGGCGCAAGCCGCTATGCGGATGCCTATATCGGTACACCGGTTCCTGCTTCAACTAAGGAATTTGAAGGCTCGTTTAAAGAACGTCTGAAGACACTGGTATCGGATCTCAATGTCGCAAGCCAGAAAGGGCTTGTGGAGCGGTTTGACTCTACGATCGGAGCAGGGACCGTATTCATGCCCTATGGTGGGGCGGAACAGCTTTCCCCATCCCAGGCGATGGCATGTCGGATTCCGGTACTCGGTGGAGAAACCGATACCTGTTCTTTGATGGGCTGGGGCTTTGACCCATATGTATCAGAACAGTCTCCGTTTAAGGGTGCCCAGGAAGCAGTTATTACTTCCGTTGCGAAAGTGATCGCGGCAGGCGGAAGCCAGAAGCAGTGCTGGCTGTCTCTGCAGGAATTCTTTGGCCATACCGGCTCGGATCCAAAGCGCTGGGGAACTCCTATGGCCGCATTACTTGGGGCCTGGAAGGCACAGATGAATCTTGAGATTGCGGCGATTGGTGGGAAAGACTCCATGTCCGGCACATTTGAGAATATCGATGTGCCGCCAACCCTGGTCAGCTTCGCAGTATCGGTTGCGGATGCGGGAAAGGTAGTTTCTACCGAATTCAAGGGTGCTGGTCATCCAGTTATCCTGCTTACGCCAGATGTCGATGAATACGGACTTCCGCTTTATCAGAGTGTGAATACCATCTTTGCGGAAGTGGAACAATTGATTGCGAATGGTTCTGTTCTCTCCGCAAGAACGCTGGAACGTGGCGGTACGGCTGAATCGCTGTTCAAGATGGCATTAGGAAACCAGATTGGCGTCGCATTGGCGAAGGATGTGGATACCAATGCGTTATTTGACTTGCGTGCTGGAGCGTTTGTGCTTGAATTGAATGAAGGCACAGAACTTCCGATCAATGCGGTTCTTCTTGGGACAACTGATGCGTCTTATACCTTCTCGAAGGGTCTGGAGCGTGTGAAACTCTCCGAGCTGCAGGAACTCTGGGAAGCGAAGCTGGAACCGGTCTTCCCTTATCTGAAGCAGCCGGAAGAAACCACCATTCCTTCCTATCACTATCGTGATAATACTGTCCTGCATGCGTCTTACCATAAAGAACATCCGCATGTATTGATTCCGGTATTCCCCGGAACCAATTGTGAGTGGGATACTGCCCGGGCATTCGAAAAGTTTGGGGCGGAAGCGGAGATCTTCGTGATCCGCAATCGTACACCAGAAGAAATTGAAGATAGCGTCAATCGCTTTGCGGAGCGCATTTCCTGCAGTGAAATCATTGCGCTTCCCGGTGGGTTCTCTGGCGGAGATGAGCCGGAAGGATCCGGTAAGTTTATCGTCAGCTTCTTCCGTAATCCGAAGATCAAGACTGAAGTTCATAAACTTCTGGATGAACGGGAAGGTCTGATGTGCGGTATCTGTAATGGATTCCAGGCGCTGATTAAGTTAGGTCTTGTGCCATATGGGCATATTACGGATACGGATGAGCATTCTCCGACATTGACCTTCAACTCCATTGGCCGACATCAGTCGATGTTGGTAAGAACCAGAATCGCTTCTGTGAAATCACCATGGCTTACTTATGCGGAGACTGGCGATATTACCCATGTGGCGATCAGCCATGGGGAAGGACGGTTTGTATGTGAACCGGAACTCTTCGATCAGCTGGTGAAGAACGGGCAGATTGCCTGCCAGTATGTGGATCAGGATGGTCATCCGACATCCAATATCCGCTATAACCCGAATAACTCGTTCAATGCGGTAGAAGGAATACTATCGCCCGATGGACGTATTTTCGGAAAGATGGGTCACAGTGAGCGAAGCGGCTCCAACCTCTATCGGAATATTCCTGATCTCAAGACACAGGAATTTATCTTCAAAGGCGCAGTGGATTACTTCCGCTGAGCAAAGAACGAACGTTACGCAGTCTGTCATCAACGGCAGGCTGCTTTTTTGATTGTTAAAAAACATCGGAAATTAACAAATAGGAGATTGTGTTACTGTGGGGAGAGAACAGATTGGTGTACGATAAAGCATGTATTTATGACACGTGCTGAATCTGTATCCACAAAGGAATGCCTGAAAGAAACTATACGCATGGCCTGGCCGGCGGTATTAGAAAGTGTGTTTATTCATCTTGCCAGTATGATTGACACAATGATGGTATCTACCCTTGGAACCTATGCGGTTTCTGCGGTTGGTTTGACTTCCCAGCCCAAGTTTATCTATCTTTCCTTATTTCTTGCGGTAAATATTGCGGTTTCCGCACTTGTGGCGCGCCGAAGAGGCCAGAAGAAGAAAGAGGAAGCTAATCGAATCATGATTACTGCGATCCTGTTTTCTGCCGCAGCCTGCCTTGTGGTTACGGCACTGTCATTACGATTTATGGATCATGTGCTTCGCTTTGCGGGTTCCAACTCGGATACCCATGTGCCGGCACGGATTTACTTCAATATCATTCAGGGAGGAATGATATTCAACGTACTTTCCCTGGTAATTAATGCGGCGCAGCGGGGCAGTGGAAATACCCGCATCGCCATGATTACCAATGTGGTTTCTTCTATAGTGAATATTCTGTTTAACTATCTTCTCATTAATGGCCATTTTGGATTTCCTGCCCTTGGTTTAAAGGGCGCGGCGATTGCGACGGTGCTTGGGACGGTGGTGGCCTGTATTCTTTCGGCAGCTTCTGTTATGAAACGGGATGGGTTTGTCTCAATTCCGTATTTAATCAAGGAGAAAATCAGGCCGTCGCTTGAAGAACTGATTTCTCTGCTCAAATTCTCCTTCAACCTGTTTCTTGAAAATCTCGCCATGCGGGTGGGGTTCATGTATACCGCTCTTATGGCAGCGCGTTTAGGAACAGATGCGTTTGCGGCGCATAATGTTGGAATGAATTTCCTCGCCTTGTCGTTTTCCTTCGGGGATGGGATGCAGGTGGCGGCAGTCGCATTAATCGGAAGAAGTCTGGGTGAGAAACGGCCAGAGCTTGCGAAACAGTATGGCTCCATCTGTCAGAAAATCGGATTGTTTATTTCCTTTTGTATTTCGTTGACGCTGTTGTTAGGAGGAAGGCAGATCTTCTCGTTGTTCTTTACAGAACCACATATCATGGATATGGGCCTCATGTTATTCCGGTTTATCATGATCATTACCTTGTTTCAGATCTCACAGATTATCTATGCCGGGTGCCTCAGAGGAGCTGGTGATGTGCGATATACCATGTTTGGCGCCTTGTTATCGGCGACGATTATCCGCTCTGGGGTTACGTGGTTGTTGAGCACAGTAATTCCAATGGGACTTGCGGGTATCTGGCTGGGCGCACTTGCGGATCAGATCAGCCGCTTCACGTTATTTTCGACCCGATTCCGGAAAGGTGATTGGGTAGGACTTCAAATCTAGGCAATCAGGCGTGTGCCTGATTGTATTTCTGTTCGGGGAAGACTAGAATGAACGGGTATTACTGAAGAAACGTGGGGATGTACGGTATGAAAATACTGATTGCCGGTGGGGGAAAGATCGGCTCAAATCTGACCGAACAACTGGTGTCTGAAGGGCATGAAGTGACTGTGATTGACTGCAGCCCTGAAGTGCTGGAAGGCATCATGGAAAAGAATGATGTAATTACGGTTGCGGGTAACGCCGCAAGTATGTCTGTGCTTGAAACTGCAGGGGTAAAGGAAGCGGATCTTTTGATTGCGGCGACAGATATGGATGAAGTAAACATGCTTGCGTGTATGACGGCGCATGGAATGAATCCAGAGCTTACTACCATCGGACGGATTCGTAATCCGGAATATCGTTTACAGGCATATGAAATGCGTGATGTGTTCGGGCTGACACTTTCAGTAAATCCGGAACAGCGTGCCGCACGAGAAATTGCCCGGCTGCTGAACTTCCCGGGATTTTTAAGTGTTGATACCTTTGCGAAGGGCTACGTGGAAATCGTTGAGCTGAAGGTAGATGCGAATAACCCGTTAAAGAATACGCGTCTCAGTAAACTTTCCGATATTGTTCATACCCAGGTTCTGGTATGTGCGGTTCAGCGGAATGGTGAAACCATCATGCCGGACGGCAATTTTATCATTAAGGAAAACGACCTGCTGTTTATTACCGCAGGTACCGATAAACTGACGATTCTGTTAAGAAATCTTGGCATCATTACAAAAAAGGCAAAGCGTGTAGTAATCGCTGGCGGCGGCAGGATCAGCTACTATCTGGTAAAGGAACTGGAGAAGTCCGGTATGGACTGCACGATTGTGGAGCTTCGTGAGGATCGCTGTCGGGATCTGGCAGAGAAACTTCCGAATGCGACGATTGTCCAGGGTGATGCGTCCAGCCAGGAATTCCTGGATATGGAAGGCGTCGGTGACTCCGATGCGGTAGTTACACTGACCGGTCTCGATGAATTGAATATTGTTATTTCACTGTATGCCAATTCACGGAATGTCTCTCAGGTAGTCACCAAGCTGAGTCACGCAGAAAACAATAAGATTCTTGATTCGCTCCAGCTGGGAGCGGTGATCTCCCCGAAAGAGCTGGCGAGTTTTTCCATCGTCCGTTATGTTCGGGCAATGAGTCATCAGGAAGGGAATGCGATTACCGTACATCGTCTTGGCGGCGGAAAGATTGAAGCGATGGAATTCATCGTTGATGAAGATACCCGTCATATCGGTGAACGCTTGCGTGATATTAAGACAAAGCAGAATGTTCTGATCGTGTCCATTCTCGGACATGGAAAACTGGAAATTCCCTCTGGAAACTCGAAGTATGCGGTAGGGGATACCATCATTGTGGTGACAAATGCAGGAACACCTGTACGGCAGCTCAATGATATTTTTGAGGACTGATCGATATGCGTTATGCAATGAATTACAGACTCATCGGACGCATTATCGCTTTTATTCTGATCATCGAAGCGATATTCATGACTCCTGCGGCGGGAATCAGTTTGCTTTATCATGAGGCCAATTCCGCGCTGGCGATTTTCAAATCGATGTTGATTATTCTGATCGTAGCGGGAATTCTTCTTTACTGCACAAGAAAGTTCAGTACGAACTTCTATGCCAAGGAAGGGCTTGTCTCTACGGGCGTTGCCTGGATTGCGCTGTCCATGTTGGGAGCGTTACCGTTCTATATCTCCCGCCAGATTCCTTCCTATATCGATTGTGTATTTGAAATGGTATCCGGCTTTACCACGACCGGTTCTTCTATCCTGAGGGATGTGGAGGCGCTGGATCATGGTCTGCTGTACTGGCGCAGTTTCTCCCATTGGGTTGGTGGAATGGGCGTTCTTGTATTCCTGCTTGCGATTGTGCCGCTCAGTGGAAAGAATGAAGGCTTTACCCTTCATATTCTAAGAGCGGAATCTCCGGGCCCTTCGGTTGGTAAACTGGTTCCCCGGATGCGTCAAACTGCGAAGATTCTTTATCTTATCTATGTCGCACTGACCGTTCTCGATTTCATCTTCCTGATGCTTGGCGGGATGAACTGGTTTGAATCCCTCTGCCATGCGTTTGGAACTGCAGGTACCGGAGGTTTTGGCGTTAAGGCAGACTCCTACGCAAGTTACAGCCCGTATCTTCAGAATGTGACAACGGTATTTATGTTGTTGTTTGGGGTGAACTTCAGCTGTTACTATCTGCTGTTAATGAAACGGGCGAAAGAAGTATTCGCCGATGAAGAACTTCGTCTTTATATTCTGATCGTTGTCGTCAGTATTCTTGCGATCGCATGGAATATTTCCGGGCTCTATGGGAGCCTGGAAGAAGTGTTCCGTCATGCGGCATTCCAGGTGGCGACGGTGGTCTCCACAACCGGATACGCTACGAC
>JAFUGM010000087.1 GCA_017469355.1 Solobacterium sp.
CAGATCATCAAATCATTTTCAATGCCAGATGACGAAAGAAGCGCTGCTACAAGCTGAGTATTTTGATGTCTAGCTTTGATATTCTGTTTTTAATGCGGCTTATTTGCTTATTTCTTATGTCATTTTATTCACACTTTAACCTCATTGCCCATTATACGGCAACGAAAGAGAAGAAATCGAAAAATGAAATGGGATCCTGTCCTGCGGGTTCACAAAGATCATGAGATTGTCTAAAATGATGGGCGGGAGAGTTGTATTTATGGCAAAGAAACCTGTAAATAGAAAAATGGCCACAATCCGTCAGATTGAGGCAAAGGATGTAAAAAATGACAGTCTGAAAGAGGCGATGGATCACCTTCGGGAAACCAGAACCAGAGACAATGAAATCCGGATGTTTGAAGAACTGCAGAAGGCGAGATTTCTCGTGCCGGTGCAGTTTTCCGGGGAACAGCCGAATCTGCAGCTGCGTTTTGTGATGATCAATACGCCGGATAAAAAGAGTTACTTCCCGGCATTTACGGATGAAACCGAAGCGAATAAGATGAATCTTCCCGAAGGGGAAAACCGTCAGTATATCGTGCGGACATTGAAAGAATTTGAACCGATCTTCAAGGATACCCGCGGGCAGTCCGCTGGTGTGGTTGTAAATCCTTTCTCCAATAATATTCTTCTGCCACGGGATCTGATTTCCAAACTGAACACGCTAAAGGCAGGCGCGGTAGGTGATAACCCGGTCAATGTGAAGAAGGGTGAAATTCCTGCAGGTGCTGTAGTGAAGTTTGAAGAACCCCGGATTTATCCGACCGCACTTGTCAATGCGGTATATGACGTGTGCGGAACGATTCCGGAAGTGAGCCGCGTCTGGTTCAAACAGATGATGATTGGCATGAATGTGAACTTTGCGTTGATTGTGGAGGCGGATAAGTTTACTTCGGAGCTTGAAGAGAAACTTCGGATAACTGCGGAACCGCTGTCCAAGAATATTCCGATTCAGGTACTGAAGTATACCGACCAGCTTGAAAAACAGGCGGTCAATGGCGCCATTGCGCTGTATGACCGGGAACTCAATATATGAAATTTCGAGTCCTGGAAGGCGAAGAAGGATTTGATGCGGTAAACCTGGTAAAAGAAGTATTCTTTCAGGAAGGAAATCTTCAGTTAAGCAGGCAGGCGGCGCAGTCCGTTCTGGAATATCTCTCCGCAAAGGGAGAACTTCTGAACTGGTTTGGAGCTTATGATGCATCGCTTGAAGGTGTAATCGGCTATGATGACCACTATCATATCTGTCTGTTCTTTATCCGCCATGAACTTCAACGGCAGGGAATCGGAACCGCACTTTTTCATGCGTTCCTTCACGAAGCATCCGCACATGCCATATCGCGTATCACCGTAAATGCGCTGAATTCCGCGCGCCCTTTCTATGAATCCCTTGGATTTATTACATATGGTGAAACAGAGATAGAACATGATCTTTCTACGCTTCCCATGGAATATCTTATGGGAAGCGATATTCTCGGGAAATCAGTTACCGTAACAGTGGACCGACCCTATGGCAGCCTTCATCCGCATTATCCTGATACGGAATATCCGTGTAACTATGGTTATGTGGAAGAAGTGCTTGCGGGAGATGGCGAGTTCCAGGATGCCTATATCGTTGGCATCTATGAGCCTGTGGAGACCTTTCATGGGGTTGTGACGGCGATCATCTATCGCCGTGATGACAGTGAGGCCAAGTGGGTTGTTACACCAGCAGCGGCGTATGATCGACAGGAAGTGATTGACGCAGTTGGTGAACTCGAACAATATTTCGATACACATATTCTCTGGTATGAACCACAGAATGCATGAAGGATGCCCAAATACGGGCATTTTCATTCTCCTCATGAAAATGAATAGATGAAAACCATGCGGAACGGGAATGTATAGATGCACTTCTTCCTGATAGGAAATGGTCTCACAGTTCTTGTGGGGCACCCAATCCAAACCGCATCACAATCCCATTATTTCTTGTTTTTTGCTCTTCCCAACTGCTGAAAATGCGTACTATAATCTTCTCACGTATGAGTGATCGTATTCAGGATACTAACACGATTGATGAAGATGAAGCGCTTGCGGCAGTAGGCGAACTTTATTATCGTGGCATTGGCATCGAAAAGGATTTTGAGCAGGCATTCCGTTATTATCGGAAAGCGGCAGATATGGGGAACGCATCTGCTCTGCGACGTCTTGCGTCGTGCTATGAACAGGGCTTAGGAACCACTCCGGATATGGAGGCCGCATTACTTTGCTATGAGGATGCCAGTGAAAAAGGAGATGCGCTTGCGACATTGCGGTTGGGAGATTACTACCGCAATGGGCTGAATCCGTTAATTACCAAGGATATGTTGAAAGCTACGGACTATTATCTTGCGGCATTGCAGCAGGCGAAATACAACATGGATGTCTGGGGTGCTCCGGATATTTATCTGCGGGTAGGGGATTGCCTTCTTAATGGAATCGGAATCCAAAAGGATGTGGAAGCCGCATACAATTTCTATTCCGCAGCTGCCAATCTCTATCTCGAACGGATTGACTCCGGGGATGGGGAAAGCGAAGCATTGTTGGAAGAAGCGGATCAGGGCATGGAAAAATGCAATGAACTGCTTGGCTATGTGGAAGAAATCAGTCCGGAAGGATTTGAGGCATGAACCAAAAATTTCTTGTGCTTTCCTGAAGTTATGTTATGATTATCTAGCTGTCAGAAACGACAGAACGGAACCTCTGCAGGAATACTCAAGTGGTTGAAGAGGCAGGCTTGGAAAGCTTGTAGACCTGTAACAGGGTGCCAGGGTTCAAATCCCTGTTCCTGCGCCATGAAAAAGTCACGTAAGATGCGTGGCTTTTTTTGCGGAATGCGCACAGGAAAGTAAGGTCGGAAGGAAGGTTTCGTAGTAAAATAAGGCGGTATGAAACCTCTGGAACTGACAATTCGTGGTAAGGTATATCGCATACGTCTTGAAGGTATGTTAATCATCGGTGTCGTCGCAGTACTTTTGATTATTTTATTGATTGCGCTGTTGACCGGGATTTCCCGTAAACCGGCAGAACCGGAAGAAGAACTTCCGGAAGAGACGGTCGAACCAGAAGAAGTGTATGATGTGGAATCTGGAGTTCTTGATGAAGATGAATACGAAGGTACGGTACTTGCGAAAACCGAAGATGGTGGTGAAGACTATATCGAACGCACGCTGTTTCTCGGGGATTCCAATACAGCACGTTTTCTTGCGGTAAGAAATACGGAGACAGGAAAAACATTCACCACGAAGTCCAATACGATCGGTGTAGTTGGAATGGGAATTGACGCAATTTCATCTTTCCCATGCATGGATTTTTCCACCGGTCGATATTCCATGCCGGCATCCGTTGCGATTCTTCAGCCAGAGCGTGTCATCATTACAATGGGAACGAACAATCTCTCTGGTTCAAGCACAGAAACGGAATCATTCATCAATCGATATGAAACTGGAATCAAGGCGATTCAAGCTGCCTATCCATCCGTGGATATCATCGTGAATTCCATTCCGCCAATCGCAAAAACTACGACCTATATCAATGTAAAAATGGTTCAGATCGATGCCTATAACAAGGCAATCGCTGATATGTGTCAGGAAAATGACTGGAAATATCTGAATTCTGCAGAAGTGTTAAAAG
>JAFUGM010000088.1 GCA_017469355.1 Solobacterium sp.
ACTCCAGAAGTGGTTGAGGTTCCTGAGGAAATCGAAGTTCCGGTAATTGAAACAGCAGAATCATACGAAGAGTAAAACGAAAGGGTCAGAAAACAAAACTGGCCCTTTCATACAAAGAAGGAGAGAGATAATGTTGCGGATCGCAGTAATTGGGACTGGGAATATGGGACGAAAGTATTCCCACATGATTCAGGAACAGAAGATCAAAGATCTGGTTCTTACAGCAGTGGTATGTCGAAGTGAATCTGCCCAGGAATGGGGAAGAAGTCTTCATGACGTAGAGGTGTTTCGAAGTGCAGAAGAACTCTTTGCCCATCCTGACCTGTATGATGCGGTATTGATTGCGACACCGCATAAATTACATCCCTCCCTTGCCTTACAGGCATTTTCCTTAAACAAACATGTGCTTTGTGAAAAGCCGGCCGCAGTCGAAGTAAGGGATGCCAGAACCATGGCAGAAACCGCTGCGGAACGAAAGCTCAAGTATGGGCTGGTATTTCACCTGAGAACACGGCCAGAGTATGTCGCATTAAAGGAAATGATCCAACAGGGAGAGTTTGGCACGATTCATCGGGTTCAGATGACCAATACCCGTTATTTCCGTACCGAGGCTTACCATCACAGCAGTCCATGGCGGAGCACGCTGGAAGGAGAAGGCGGAGGCGCATTGATTAACCAGGGCCAGCATTGTCTGGATCTTTGGGCGATGTTATTTGGCGTTCCGGAAGAATTACAGGCCATGGTTATGCGTGGGAAATACAATGACTTTGATGTGGAAGATGAGGCAACGATCCTCATGAAATACAAAGATGGTATGACCGGAAGTTTCCTGATTTCTACAGCAGAGGGAATGTATGAAGAAAAGTTGGTGATTTCCGGAAGCAGGAAAGCGGCGATTCTAGAAGGCACAACCCTAAAAGTCATTACCTTTTCCAGTGATACGGATAAGTATCGCAGTTCTGCCACAACGCACGCCAGAGAAGGCCTTCAGGAAACCGTACAGGAAATCCAGTTTGAAGAAACCAGTGGGGATGTGCTGTATGAGCGGATCTTACAGAACTTTACCAATGCGGTATTGAAGGAAGAACCATTGATCGCCTCTGGCAAGGATGGCATTTCTTCCTTACTGCTGACGCAGGGCGCCTATCGCTCGGAAGACAGTAAGAAGCGCATTCGTATTGAAGATGTAGAGTGAGCCATTCAAGAAAAAAGAGTGACAACGCTGCCACTCAGTGATGTTTTGATTCAAATACCAGGAGCTGATCTTTCAGCTCCAGTTTTGTATTGGGAGAAGGCTTCAGAATGGAATCTCCGCGCTTTAATATCACCAGCTGATACCCGGATTCAGACTCTGCTTCGGCGATAGTCTTGCCAAGCCATCTGGAGTCGATATCAATGATGACGGTATTGATTGCGGTTTCAAGAGAAGACGGATCAATTTCCGCTTTCCGGTACTGTTCCACAAAACCGGCAGAAATAATACCGGTGGGTACTGCGACGGCACATACACCAAGGAAGGAGATGACAATTCCGATGATCTTTCCTGCTGTGGTAATGGGGTAGATGTCCCCATAACCAACGGTTAATACCGCAGACATACTCCACCAGATGCCGGATAAGGCATTCTGGAAGGCATCGGGCTGAACGGTATGTTCTGCCGAATACATACACAGGGAACTGGAAACCATCAGCACAAAGATGATGAAGAAGGAACTGGCGAGCTGATTCCGCTTTTCATAGATAACCGTCGTAATTACATTCAGACTGTCGATATTGGTGTTGATGCGGAACAGGTGGAAGATACGCACCACCCGTAACATCCGGAATACCACAAACCCAGACAGGAAGAAGAATGGCAGAATGGTCAGTAATTCAATGATTCCATCAAAGGAAGTCACATATTTCCAGATCGCCTTGGACCGTGATACCTCAGGATATCGGCGGTCCGCTGTCCAGATGCGCAACAGATATTCCACAACGAAGATCGTCATTGTGATGGTTTCAATCGTCTCAAATAATGGAAGCCATCGGGCAAGACTATCAAAGGTCTGCAGGAACAGCACTGCGATATTGAGAAGAATCGTCGCCGTAATGAAATAATCAAAGATCCGGCTTTGTTTGTCTCCTTGATTTCCAATCTCTATGACTTCATACAGCCGCTGTCTGCGGTCGATTTTGTTTGATTCCATACTCTGATTATATCAATCCTACTTTCCCCAGACGATCCGATCCTTCAGACCATCGGTATATGCCATGACATACTCTCCCTGTTCGTGAAGGTTGTCTCCAGAAAATGCGGAACCATCCATCGCAATCCATACCGCATCCGCTGGGTTTCCGGATACATCGCTGTAGCGCTCTAACAGGGCGACGCCTTCGGCATAAGGAAGCAGGAAGAGGGCAGTGCTGAGACAATCTGCGTCGGCACTGTTTTTCGTTACCACCGTCACAGAACGGTAACGGGAGGAAGGATACCAGGTTTGCGGGTCAATGATGTGATGGAGGCGAAGATCACCTTCCGCAAGATAGAACCGTTCATAATCACCGGATGTCACAAAACTGTTGGTGCCTTCTACCCGTACCACAAAGAGGCTTCCTGCCCCATCCGGATTCTGAATCCCGACATTCCAGGTGGAGCCATCCACCTTGGATCCAAGTGTGCGGTTATTTCCTCCGGCGTTAATCGCCGCATGATCTACGCCAAGCGCTTCTAAGGTGCAGGCGGTATACTCCGCCGCAAATCCCTTTGCGATACCACCAACATCTAAGGAGATATCTGGGTCATCGATATAAACGGTATGATTTTCTTCATCGATGATGACATGTTCAAATCCCCGATGAGAGGCGGCTTCCTCCAGTTCTTCTTCTGGTGGAAGTTCTCCATATTGTCCTGCTTCATTGCGGGCAATACCGATGGTTCGATAGTTATGCCATACCTGTAATAATGAGCCAATCGTAATATCAAAGGCGCCATCACTTAATTCATACATCTC
>JAFUGM010000089.1 GCA_017469355.1 Solobacterium sp.
AGGATGAAGGAAAAGAATCTTCCTGGCGGTCGCAGACGCATTTACAAGTGCGCCAGTAAAGATCCGCTCTGCGTTACTGGCGACGGTCAGACCCTGGGTTCCGGCAGAAGTCGTATGTACAACGGATCGCCCCGATAACTCGGCACTGGCAATTGCGGAAGGAGAATTCCCAAACTCAAAACCCTCGCATTTGAGCCCATGGCGTTCCCCAATCAAAACGGTATCCGGGTTTTTCTGTTTAATGGCACGGGCAGTTTCCACTTCACCTATAGCCAGTAAAGAAGCCGCATGGCGTGAAAACACAAACGGTTCTACGGTAAAGGCCCGGAATACATCAATGATGACCGTGATTCCCTTCGCCTCTGCAGCCCCATCCAGAAGCTGAAGTACGTCGATCTTCATCAGGAAACCACTCCGTAAATCATCGGAGCAAGTTCCGTCAGTTCTTCACTGATATGAATCGACGCCGTAAGAAGATTGATAGAATCCTGAAGATACCGGTCATCATTGACATATAGATCTGCCAGTACATCTCCTGCTTCTACCTTTGCGCCACAGCGCACCTTCATAACAAGACCAACCGCAGGATCAATCGTATCTTCCTTAGTTGCCCGTCCTGCCCCAAGCAGCTGGGCAGCAGTGCCAATTCCTTCCGCATTCATAGAGGTCACATAGCCACACTTCTCTGCCAGCACAAACGCATGGCGCTTCACTGCAGTTAAGCGTTTCATTCCTTCTATCGAAAGGAACGACGCATCTCCTCCCTGCAGGGAAATCATCGCACGAAGTTTTTCCAGCCCAGCCCCGGTCACAATCGCTTCCCGCAGTTTTGCGCGGGCATCCGCTTCCGTTTCCGCAAGCCCTGCCAGTTCCAGCATCGAACTGCCAAGAATCATACATACCTCATATAAAGGATCCTGTTCTTCCAGCTGACCAGAAAGAAGTGCCACCGCTTCTTCTACTTCGAGCGCATTTCCTACCGCAGTTCCTAACGGCTGGTTCATATCGGTTACCACTGCCCGCACTTTTCGTCCAGCTAATGTACCGATATCCACCATGAGCCGAGCCAATTCAAAGGCCTCTTCTTTTGTCCGCATGAATGCGCCGGTTCCGGTTTTTACATCAAGCACAATCGCATCTGCCCCGGAGGCCAGCTTCTTGGACATGATCGAGGAGGCAATTAAGGGAATGGAGCGGATCGTCGCCGTCACATCCCGCAGCGCATACATTTTCTTATCCGCCGGAACCAGGTTTCCGGTCTGTCCAGTCACTGCTAAGCCATTGGCACGAACAATCGATTTGAACTGCTCAATGGGAAGGGAGACATTTGTCCCGGGAATCGCTTCGAGTTTATCTATTGTTCCACCCGTATGTCCTAATCCCCGGCCACTCATTTTGGCGACCGTACCACCGCACGCTGCGACAAGCGGTCCAACCACAAGGGTTGTGGTATCCCCAACCCCGCCGGTGCTGTGTTTATCCAGCTTGACTCCAGGCAGATCAGAAAGATCTACCACATCTCCACTGCGCATCATCGCAAGCGTAAGATCCGTGGATTCTCTCGCATTCATCCCCTTTTGAAGAATTGCCATACACATGGCAGACATCTGATAGTCAGGAATCTTCCCAGCCACATAGTCCGTAATCATGGCTTCAATGTCCTGCGTGGAAAGTTCGTTTCCTTCCGCTTTGGCTTCAATTACATCCACAAAACGCATACCGTGTTCTCCCTTATCTGCTTCACAAGTAATGAGTAATCATCCAATTCTACTGACAAGGAAACCCCTTGTCTATCTACTTCGATTATACCGATTCCTCCTTCCCTCATGAACAGATTTCCATGGACGATATGGTTTTATTTACGCAGACTGCGGCTCAGTTCCGCCCGAGCCTCTTCCAGGGAAAATCGGGTATACCAGAGCTCAACCTCCAGATCCCTCATACCAAGACATGCGGCAGTTTCCGCACTCGGCTTCCCGCTTTCATAACAATGCAGTAATCCCCGGATCCCATCTGGAATCCGTTTGCGGTCCTCCCGCCGTTCATGACGACCAGCTGACACGGTTCATCTCCTGCTTGCGGAAGGAAAACACATTCCAGATATCTCTGGTACATCTGCGGGCAACAGCCCGACTTACTCCAGCTGCCTTTGCGGTCTGTTCCACACCGGCATCCTCCATGAAACTCACCAGCATCGCAACCGTCTGTTCCGGACTGAGCTCACTGATCCCAGGTCCTTCCAATAACATCCAATCTACTTTTTCCATTCTGATCACTCCTTTCTTCTTCACAAAGAATACGAGTGAAGTGAAAAAACACTGTCCCTTTTCCGGTACAGTGCTCAGGAATGCAATGAATGATGACTGGCAGTGATTACACCGAGTATGACAAGCCCTGCCCCAAGAATCTGGCGGGGAAGGATTGGTTCGTGCAGAATCAAAGAAGAAAACACTAACCCAAATACTGGCATGAGGTTTAAAAGAGAAGCTGCTGTACCGGCAGATACCCCACGTAATCCATAGTTATAAAGAAAGTACGCCGCAACCGAACAGAAGGCAGAGAGAAACCCTATCGCAAGAAGAACAGAGTGATCAATTGGTCCTATGGAAAGCGGAAGTTCAAATACCATCACCGGAAGAAATAATACGGTTCCTATCACTGCCTGATAAAACGTCAGATCATAAGTGCTTGTTTCTTCAGATACCCGTTGGGTCAGGTAGTTATACATACCCCACATGAATCCATTGAAGATCATCAGAAGATTTCCAATCATCGCATTCCGTCCACCTTCTCCCACCGGATCGATTGTCAATACGACAATTCCTCCAATCGCAATGAGAATTCCAATCACCTGGGCAGAAGGAACCCGTTCATGAAATACCACAGCCCCAATCAGAATCGTCGCGATTGGATAGACTGCTGTGATGATCGACGCATTCCCGGCAGAAGTCAAATAGACGCCTGTATTCTCCAGAAGATAATAGATGGTAATACCGCAGAGTGCGGAAAGGAAAACATTCCTTCGATCATTCTTTACTAAGGGGCGATGCGTACCGGTAACAATCCGAATCACAAACAGCAGTATTGATGCGATCAGAAACCGCACCACACACAGCAATAATGGAGAAAAGGCACGATAAGCAATCTTGGTCGCAATGAAGCTGGCAGACCAGATCACAATCGATGTTAATAATGCGGCGAGGGATCGAACATACTTCTGATTCATGGAAGCCATTCTAACACAAACGGTTTTCTCAGAAGTACGTTATAATGGTCGGGAACGAAAAGAGGTGCCGGCTATGGCAGAGAAAAAGGAAAACGACCGGATTATTATCGACACACAGGTATTGCTTGAACTGACCGGCTGGGATATCGATAAACTGATGACGGTGCTTCAGGTTCCCGATACACATAAAGCGAAGCTCATCGACGCAATTACCAGGGAAGTCGACGAATGATACAGAAAATCTATCAGGCGGAAGGAAGCCGGATCGTAGATCAGGTTCGGTTTGGATCCCGATGCGGGATCTGGTATAACGCGGTTCTGCGTGGGGATGACCAACCCATCACCATCGGTGATCGGGTCAATATCCAGGATAACTGTGTTCTTCATACCGGAATTCATTCTCCCCTGTTCATCGGAAATGATGTGACAATCGGTCATGGGGCCATCGTACATGGATGTACGGTGGAAGATCAGGTACTGATTGGCATGGGCGCAATCCTGATGAATGACTGCCACATTGGCGCAGGCAGTATTATTGGGGCCGGTTCTCTGGTTACCGAACGAAAAACATTCCCGCCGAATTCTCTGATCATGGGTTCCCCCGCAAAGGTGGTACGCCAGCTCAGTGAAGAAGAACGGGAAGGTATTCTTGTCTCAGCAGAATACTATGCAACGCACGCAGAAGAATCACTTCCCTGCGTGGCTTATGAACAGGAATAGTACGGCATCAGCCGTATTTTTTTTGGTCAATTCCGTACAGCTCAACTGGAAGCGGTGGCCGCTTCTGCCGCATGAATTGCCTGAATTCGATGCGCCATGCCAGGATGATCGTATTCAATGAATTCTATGATCGTCGATGGATTGACATCCACCAGCTCATCGGTAGAAATCTCTTTGAAGGTACGAATCAACGCCTCACCATAGCCTTCTTTTACCGCATTGCGGTCTGCCTCATATTCTTCGCACCGGCTGACATAGTTCCGCCAGACAGAGAAACAAAAGCCAAGCGGCTTTAACAGCCATAATACAGCAGTCACCGTTAATACCGGATTCATCGCAGTTAAATGGAAGGAGCGCTCCAGCTGTTCTTCCATCTGTACGAGAATCGATCCATGATTGCTGAATAAAAGAATCAATACGATGACCCCTGCCCCAAGCAGACCCCAATTAATCCAATTGCGCAGATCCGGCTTATGTTTCAGATGTCCTGCCTCATGGGAAAGTACCGCCAACAGCTCCTCTTCCGAGTTTTCATTCAGAAAATTATCCGCAATTCCGATGGAACGGTAATTCAGAATCTTTAATACAAACGCATTCTTGGTGGTACTCTTCTTTGATTCGTTATAAACCTCAATCTTACGCACCTTCTTCTTACTTCCTTTGATTAACGTAAGAATCTTTTCCTTGAGGTCCCCTTCTTCTAACGGAGTAAATGTATACTGCATCCGCATCATACGCCAGGAAAGCCACGACAGCCCAAGCACCGCACTGTAGAACACCACAAGAATTCCCACCGTTAATAATGCCGCATGACCGAACGGAAGCGAAAACCCGTTCGTCCAGGAATAGATATGAACTAAGGCGAACGCAAACAGCAGATACAACGCAGTATTCAACAGAAACGATCCCCCTTCTTCAATCAGGCGGTCCTTGCGGAACTCCGCTTTCGTGAACCGATTAAGGCCATACTTTTCTCGAATCCCAAAGGTGATGTAATGGTATATCGGCATATTCACCAGGCAAGGAATAACGGTAAGAATCACGGAAGTCCAAATCACTGCGCCATAGGGATTCCCATGGGAAAGACGTTCAATGAACGAATAAAACGGGCTGAAGATAACAATTGCATCCGTCAGAAGCTCAATGCATTGTAAAAGAATATGCGGCATACGCAGATCATGTTTATAGGAAACAAACTGCTGCCAGCGTTCTTTGGTATATACATCTCTCACTTCCTCCGGAAGCGGCTCTCTGCGCTTGCGGTCAATGATCGATAGCGAAATCAGATCATAAACAAACGGTAAAGACGCAAGAAGAAATAATATAACTCGAAGTGTCATAACAGGTTCACTCCTCCAAAAATAAAACGGAACAACGCTTATGATACACGTGTTTCCGTTTTTTTCTACCTGTTTGTGCTCAGTGTTTCGCCCGCTCACTGGTCCGCCAGTTATTCTGGTAACCGGAAAGCAGATCCACAAACCGCTTGGCGGTAAGATGCGGACGGGTAATAGCGCTTCCTACCACCACCGCATGCGCCCCAAGGAAGATACACTTCATCGCATCCTCCGGGGTATAGAGGTGGCCTTCCATCATGACATAGGCTTCATTCTTGAAATCCCGGCACATCCGGGCAAATTCTCTTAAATCCGGACCCTCGATATCTGCGGTCTCTCTCGTATAGCCATACAGCGTCGGGGCTACGATATCCGCCCCATGATCAATCGCATGTCTTGCTTCGGCATAATTCGACACATCCGCAAAGAAGATCGCATCCGGGTATTCCCGCTTTGCCTGATCCAGCAGGTCCCAGGCAATGGTCTTTTCATGGGTAATCTGTGAGGTGCAGTCAAGCGCAATAATCTCCGCGCCTGCCTCATAGACTCCTTTTACCTCTTCCATGGTTGGAGTAATAAATACATCCGTATCCTCATGCCAGACCTTCCATAGTCCGATAATCGGAAGTTCAGGAACTGCTGCCTTGATCGCCCGGATCTGTTCCGGGGAATTGGCACGAATTCCAACTGCGCCTGCCCAGCGGGCAGCCTCAGCCATCTTTACCGCCATATCATCGGTATAGATGGGATCATCTTTCTGAACCTGGCAGGAGACAATCAGTCCCCCTTTCATCCGTTCAAGCAAAACCCGCTTCCGCATATCATTCGTTTTCATCTTCAAACTCCTCGCTGACTCCTGTCAAAATCATATTGTCATAACGGTATTCTTCCGGAACACCTCTATCAGAATAAATTTCATCAAACTCGTCCACATTGGCATAGGACCAGACTGCAGTGGTATAGAACTTGGAAGAATCCGCAATCAGAATATTCCGACTGCTTCGCTTCATGACAGCCATCTTTACTCCCGCCACATCCGGCTCACATACCATCACTTCACCCGAAGCTCCACTGATTCCGTTGGCGGAGAAGAACGCCCGATCGTAATTGAACCGGCTGATATCCTGCACGGTGGATGCGCCAAGGTTCATGTCATACTTCTCCTCATATCTTCCGCCCAGAAGATAGACACTCCCATCAAAGCCATAGGGCAGATGACGAATCAGATAGACGGAGGATGTGATGATCGTCACAGATTTCCCCATCAGATATTTCAGCATATATACCGGCGTACTTCCGGTATCGACATAAATCGATTCGGAAGCCCGAACGGTCGCCGCTGCGGCCCGTGCGATCTCGTTTTTCTCTCTGGCGTGGACTTCCTGCTTATCCGAAACCGGTATTTCCCGCTCAAAGGACACCGTAGGAAGCGAAGCTCCGCCATGCGTGCGAATTAATACTCCCTCCTGTTCCAATACGGAAAGATCCCGCATGATGGACGACCTGGAGGTATTCAGTTCCTTCATCAGCTGTGCCGTAGACACAAACCCCTGTCTGCGGATTCGATTCACAATTTCCTGTTTTCGCTGTATTTCAAGCATGAAAAGCACCTCATTTCCTTCAGACAATGATTCAAACAGCACAACTCTGCAGCTAAGTTCAGTATAAAAACTTTTTTCACGGATGAAAATCACTTTTAGTCAAAATTAATCAAATTTAAGCAGGAAAACATTCCATCTCCTGAAAAAAGGAAGCGAATCGCCTCCTGTTACTCCGCTTCTCTGGAATTGTCTGCTTCCCGGAAGAAACTGTCTACCCGCATCTTCCCGGCAACGGCCGCCGTCACAAGTTCCAGCAGTTCATCCTGGCTTCCCTTCCTTGAAGAACTCTTTAAATTGTCACTCTTTGCGAGCTGTTCCTTCAATGAGGAGACAAACCGGTTATAGAATTCCTCATCCACCGCATGTTCTGCCTCTTCCAGCCGAAGCACCCGGATCTGATCCATGGATAGCACCGTCTTGGCTACTGCCACGAAAAACAAAGACGCGATGCGTTCCCGGTTATAGATCTTCCTCCCTTCGCGGGAGATAATCTTCAGTTTGACATAGTTGGAGATCATGGAAGAGGTAACTCCCATATCAAAGGGTTCCAGATACGTATTCAAGTATTTGGTAACCTGTTCCAGATACAGGCCGACATTGGGAATTTCATTCCACGCCGGCAGTTCAAATGTTGTTAATTGATCACTCATATACACATCATAGTATCGGAAGTTGAATAACGTCAAATGTTTTACAAAACATCTGTTGACAGGTTATTTAATAACTCTTATAGTAAAACTAGAACAACGGTTATTCAATAACCGTTCAAAGAATATTAAGATTCCGGAGGTAACCTATGACCACGATGAACCATGAACTGACGGTATTCCGTCTGAAAGATCCGATTTCTTCTCTGTCCCATTTTGCGGGATTTGTCTTCAGTATCCCCGCAGGATTGTTTCTGCTGGTAAAGGCATCTGCCTCAGGCTGTTCCCTTTCGACGATGATTGGTCTGGCGGTGTTCTGTGCTTCCCTGTCATTGTTATATGCCGCAAGCGCTGCCTATCATGCGTTTTATTTCGGAACGGGAATGGATGGGTTTCTCAGGCGGGTGGATCACTGCAGTATCTTTGTATTGATCGCGGGAAGCTATACACCCATCTGCCTTTCCCTGCTGAATCAGCCTTCAGGAACCGTTCTTCTTTCTGTCGTCTGGGGCATTGCCATAGCAGGAATTGCATTCAAGATTCTGTGGATTGATTGCCCGAAAGTACTTTCCTCCATCATGTATATCGGAATGGGATGGGCATGTCTTTCCGTCCTTCCTCAACTGCTTCATTCGCCAGGATTCGTATTACTGCTGTCAGGCGGAATCTTTTATACGATCGGGGGCGTCATTTATTCCCTGAAGCCGAACCTGTTCCCCAATGAAGCACAGACCGGCTTTGGGAATCATGAACTGTTCCACTTCTTCGTATTGGCAGGAAGCTTATGTCATTGGTGGTATATGCTGGAAGTGATCACCGCCATTGGCTGAATGCGTTAAATTGAATGTTTCGAACATAGCACAGGCGCCGAACTGCTTCGACGCCTGTGTTTCTTAGTTCCCTACTTTTTCTCCATTCACGATCACTACATTCATCACTTCGGTTTCAACCGTTTCCCATACATGTTCGAGAATATAAGGCTCGTGATTCAAGTAGTCATCCAGCTGGGATCGATCTTCAAATTCCAGGACGAGCACCGAGCCTTTCGGTTTCCCGTTTTCATCCAGAAGACCACCGGCGGTAATGATATGGCTACCAAGCTTTGCCATTCCTTCCAGGTGTCTTGGCCGTACTTCCATCCGCTTTTCCAGCATTCCTGCCCCATCATGGGCTGTTACGATAAACTGCATACCTTCCTCCTTACTTCAATACAACTTACCATGTGAGTCCGCTTCCCTTAGGATAAGCGATTTCTTTTGTAAATCTGCCATCTATCACCTTCGGCACATTCACCGGCAGAGTGCCGCTTGGCGAAACTGCGCCAAAGATAATATCCAGGGCTGCCATAAGATTGGGCCCAGACCGCAGAACTTCAGCTTCCTCATCATAGGTGATGCCAACCGGATTATATACCGCAAGCAACGCATCTGCTTCTTCATAGCAGGACACGTCATACGGAAGCCCGGACGAGATGACGATACAGGGAATCGATGCCGCTTTACAGGCATCCATGATTGCCTGTATGGAAGGAATCATATTCGACTCTGAAGGGTCAAACTGACTGATATTATCCAGCCAGGACGTAATGACCACCGCATCTGCCTCTTCGATCTCTTTGAGTACGGCAGAGCGCTCTGCGCCCCAGGAGTAGTTGAGGAAGACCGCATCTCCGGACACAATTCCCTCTTCCTTTAATCGCTCATATCCTGCCCAAAGTGAATTCTTCTGACTTTCCTGTACGCCCGCAAACAGAACCCGGGAATCCCCAGATAACGGCAGGCAGTGATTTTCCAATACGGTTACTGTCTGATCCGTAATTGCCCGCTCACTTTCATGATTGGCTTCACTTCCAATCATGCGGCGCACCGCAGTACGTATCTCATCTTCACTGCGGTCCAATGGTGCATCGAGAATTCCCCGGCGTGCCTTGAGGGTTAATACACGAAGTACTGCTTCATCAATCCGTGCTTCATCAATGCGGTCACCAACAAGCGAAGCCAGGGTTTCCACATAGGTTTCCACCTGATTCAATCCATCCGCATCTTCAATCAATACCGGCATTAATAACATATCTGCCCCCGCATTCCACGCAAGCACTGCAGTATCAATCACATCAAAATGCGAGCGGATCGCATCCATCTGGAGACTGTCGGTAATCACTACCCCATCATAGCCAAGTTCTTCCCGAAGAAGGTCTTCAAGAATCACATGACTCAGCGTCGAAGGAAGTGTGATCTCTTCGCCATCGAGAATGGAGGTATACGTATCCTGTTCTACATTCGGAAATCGAATATGGGCAGTCATGATCATATCCACTGAGGAAGAAGCGAGCCGCTGAAACGGGATCAGTTCATTCTTCCGCAGTTCTTCCAGCGTGAGATCCACTGTCGGTAAGCCGGTATGGGAATCCGTCAGTGTATTCCCATGACCAGGAAAATGCTTGGCGCAGGCCACAATTCCCTGTTCTTGAAGCGCATCCGCAAATGCGACAGAAAGCTCAGATACCAGAAGCGGATCATCCGAGAAGGAACGGATTCCAATGATCGGATTGGCCGGTTCATTGTTGATATCGGCCGAAGGCGCAAAGTCTGTATTGATACCAAGCACAGATAACTCCCCGGCAATGATCTCTGCCGCAGAAGCCGCAAGCGTACTTCTTCCCCCTGCCCCAAGGGCCATCGCACCAGGGGTGATCGTCCCTCGCTGAATCCGGGTCACATACCCACCTTCCTGATCCGTCGCAATCAACATTCCGATTCCGTTATTTGCACATGAGGCAGACTGCAGATTCTGAATCAGTACGCCCGCAGACTCGGGATCGGAGAGGTTGGAGCCAAAAAGAATGAATCCACCAAAGGAATGATTCTCAAAGAATGCGGTGGTTTCCTCATTCATGGTCATAAAGGGACTGCCATTATAGGTTTGAATATCAAGAACTAACAATTGTTCAATTTTGGCAGACACATCCATCGTTTCAAGAATTCCTCTTGCGCGCATTACATAGGGATCTTCTGTTGGGACCGGTGGAAGTTCCTCTGTCTCCTCTTGCGAACTATTACTCTGTCCGCAGGAAACGCATAACAACAAGCTGAGAAGAATGCCAATCATTTTTTTCATCGCATGTCCTCCAATATTCCAAGTTTCACTAATGCGTGATAAAGACCATCCTGATCAATATCATCTGCCACAAGATCCGCTTCTTTCTTCAATGCATCTTCCCCATTTCCCATGGCCACACCTATCCCAGCCATCCGTATCATCGGAAGGTCATTCATCGCATCGCCAAATGCCATGGTTTCTTCCCTCTTCCATCCATAGGCATCCATAATCGCTTCCATTCCGCGATCCTTTCCCGCAGATTCATGAACCACATCAATTGCGTCATGATGATTCCACCAGGTCGCCTGTACATGGTTCAGGGAATGAATCAGAGGCTCTGCCTGCTTGATGCCAAAGGGAATTAACATATATACCGGATGTTCAAGAATCCGCTCATAGGGAAGAATTTTGGGAACTGGCGTATGAATGGAGGCCTGGGAGCGGATGACGGTCTCATTGACGGAACTGATATAAGACTCCTCGGCCTCAAGAAACTGAATTGGAAGATCGTTTTCGTTCAAAAAAGAATAAACCCGCGCGATATCTTCCTTTTCCAGGGGATAGGAAGATAAGACCCGCTGGGCATCATAGGTGTATGCGCCATTCAATGTGATATATGCATCAAAGGACAGCACATGAACCGGCGTCAGATCACGCAGTTCACTGACATGACGCCCCGTCGAAAGAATACAGCGGATCCCCTGTTCTCTGAGTTGTTTAAATGCCTGAACTGTAGACTCCCTGACAGTACCACTGGTATGTGATAACAGGGTTCCGTCACAGTCAAAGAAGATTGCCTTAATCATACCGTCCTCCAAAAAAGACCCATAACATATGGATCTTTTAATAAATACGCTCTATCTGATCCGTTCCGCAGAGACGATAAAACTCTTCCAGATCGGATGCGTTCCGGATGCCCATCACTTCTTCAAACCGACCCGTCGTATTATCACGAACTCCGGCGGTCTGTTCTCCGGTACAGATACTGCATCGAATCACTGGTGTTTTTCCATCCAGGTTCAGCGTTTTCCGCTGCGGTTTACGAAACAGATTATTCACTTGTCTCCGCCAGTTCTTCTTCAATCAGATCCTTCAATGCGGAAAGTTCTTCTCTGGAAAGAGAGATTCCCTTCCCCATCCGGGTATGACTGTCTCCGTTCCAGGTACGAATATCATACTTGGGATCACCGTCATTCCAGGAAACCATGTTCAATTCCTTATGCCAGCCGCCTGAAGTATTGCTCAACGAGCCGATATGCTTGGTTACTTCAAATACAAATTCATCTGCCATGACGATTCTCCTTACTGCACACGAACGTGATTTTTTTCGCTGAATTCCTCATCGCCCTGTGTCAGGTAGATGATCCCCTGAATGAGGCCAATGAGCCCTGGAATTCCAGTCCAGGCAAATAACAACATCAGCACACCCTGTCCGGTTTTCCCGAGATAGAATTTATGAACGCCAATTCCACCCAGCAGAATCGCCAGGATTCCCGCAGTGATACGGGAACGGAGCGGCCAGTTGTAATCATTGAAATACTCCACCCCAGAGCGCTCATAGGTATAAGAGTTTCTCGGATCCCGGTATTCCTGTTCCTGTTTCCCTTTATAGTCATAGGTATGACGCTGATAATCTTCTAACGGTGTAGGTTCTACCACCTCTTCCGGTTCGATCTGTTCCAGGGACTGGTACTGCAGATTTCCAGAGGATTGAGTACTCGTACGAGCAGAAAGATTCGGAAGATCAATGTCTTCACTGAGCTGATATCCACAGCTCTGGCAGAAGCGATCCGCATTCTTTACCGGTTCGCCGCAATTCGGGCAGTAATATGCCATACTGATTCCCTCCTTCTACTTCAGTTCTTCAGTCTTGTGCCGCAAAGCGGGCAGAAGGTCTCTTCCCCGCTCAGTTCCTTTCCACATACCGGGCATGCGGCAGGCTGCGGTTCAACGGCCGGTTCCTGGGGTTCTTCAAACTTCGTGCCGCAGGAAGAACAGAATACCGCATCTGCACTGTTTTCCTTACCGCAGACCGGGCAGTCCTTTACTTCCCGAACCGTATTGCGACTCACCTCAATAGGCTCACTGCCAAGATAATCGCCGATAAACGCAAAGATATCATTGGGCAGCGTCACCTGACGAATCGCACCGATTCCCGAAGTGATTAATAACGGCTGGAAGAAAATGGATCCTAATGCAGCAATGCCGAGCTTTTCCATCCACTTCCCGGTGCCGATCTCCACAATCAGATCTCCTTCCATGGGAATCAGATTAACGGTGATCGCCGCATCGAGACCGATATACTTCGACCATTCCGCATTGGCATCACCCTTACATTGAACGGTATAGCCATTCTTTGTGCGCATGGTCTGTGTGATCATATTCTTCTTTGTGTCAAGAAATTCCGAGAGCGCATACGCCACATTCTGAACGGATGCGGTGCCAAGACGGAATGTCTTTGAATAATCTTTTCCAAAGTCCATTGTTGTGTCCTCCTGATGTAATACAGTTCTAATTGTATATCGTTTTCTGGTCAGTTTTCTTAAATTCTCATTGCGACTTCATACGCACGCCAGATGACCGAACGCAGATTTCCAACCCGGAAACAGTCTCCGACTAAGAATACCCGTCCGCCATTTTTCGTAAGCGGAGATGGAACATATCCGGCAGAGGAAATTACAGAATCGCATGGAATACGGGTTTCTATGCCATCCTTGTCGACAATCACAATCTGTCCTTCCTTTACTTCCTTTAATTTCTGGGAAAGATAGACCGGTACCTTCTTCCATTCAAAATACTCCCGCAGATAGGAAGAATTCGCAAGACATACGCCTGTCTGGGCAATCAGGTCATCCTTCATTTCCACAATGATCGGTTTCTTCCCCTGCAGATGAAGTTCATAGGCAATTTCACATCCGGTCAAGCCACCGCCGATCACCGCAACCGTCTCACCGACTTCCTGCCCATTCAGATAATCACAGGCTTCAATCATCCGTTCATATCCCGGCACTGAGCTGAGAATCCGAGGCACACTTCCAGTCGCTACGACAACAGGGCCTTCTGGCACTTCATCAATGGATTCAATCCGAGAGTTCAGGTGAACTTCAATGCCCATCTGATCCATCTGCCGGCGATACCAGGCAAGCAGATCACGAAGCTTTCCCTTATAGGACTCCGCACTTGCGGGAATGAAAGTTCCGCCAAGGCGGTCACTCTGTTCATAGATAACCGGTGTATGACCCCGCAGTTTCAATACACGTGCCGCTTCCATTCCGCCAATTCCACCACCGATAACAGTGACGGTCTTTGGTTTTAACGCAGGTTTAATGTAATGTACTTCCTTCTGCATGGTCTCCGCATTGACCGCACACCTTGCCAGGTGTAGGGAGTCCTGTAATGCCTGATCATTTGGAACACCTTTGTAATGGCACATATTGAAACAACCGTTATGGCAGAGAATGCAGGGACGGATGTCTTCTTCCTTCTCTTCGATTAACTTGGTGACCCATTCTGGATCCGCAAGGAACTGCCGGGCAAAGCCTGCCCCATCCAACCTTCCCTCTTCGATCTCCTTCGCAGCGACGACTGGATCAAGACGCCCTGCCGCGACGACCGGGATATCCACAAACTGACGGATATGTTCGACATCTGCGAGGTTGCAGTTTTCCGGCATATAGATTGGAGGGTGAGCCCAGTACCAGGCGTCATAGGTTCCGTTATCGCAGTTCAACATGTCATATCCGGCATCTTCCAGAAACTTCGCCGCCACTTCCGACTCAGCCATGTCGCGTCCAACTTCGGTATATTCCTGCCCAGGAAGCGCACCCATACGGAAATCTCTTGTTTTCGAAACTACACTGTAACGCAGGGAGACCGGGAACTCCTTCCCACAAGCCTGCTTGATGCCCTGCACGATTTCCGCCGCAAAACGATAGCGGTTTTCCAGCGATCCGCCATATTGATCGGTTCGTTTATTGACATACTTCAGTGTGAACTGGTCCAGAAGATATCCTTCATGAACCGCATGGATCTCCACGCCATCAACGCCCGCCTTCTGTAACAGCACTGCGCTTTTCACAAAGGCCTGTATGTATTCTTCAATCTCCTCTACGGTAAGCGCACGGCTGGGAATCTTGTCACTCCAGCGGTTAGGAGATTCTGAAGCGCTTGCCGTAATCTTATCAAGATCCATAAATGGTTTTGAAGCGGCGCGAAGAACTGGATTCTCATACAGTTTTTCCATCATGGAAGAAACGGTAAAGGAGCGTCCAAATCCTGCGGTTAACTGCACAAAGAGTTTTGCGCCGGTCTTATGAAACTCCTTCAGCCACTCTGCCAACTGATCATACATGGCTTCATTTTCATAGAGCCATTGGCCAAACATCGGGTTATATACCGGCTGACAACCCGGTAATACTAACCCGACATTATTTTTCGCAATCGTCAGGATGAAATCCGCACCTGCTTTATCAAAATGGTTCTTTTCCATCCATCCAAACAGATCGGTTCCACCCATCGAGGTAAGAACAATCCGGTTCTTGATTTCACAGGTCCCGATCTTCCACGGGGTAAATAATGCATCATACTTCTGATCCATGAACGCTCTCCTTTAAACTCCATCAACTGCCAGTGTCCAACCTCTAAGACGAACTGGCATTTGGTTCTCCTCTTTCATTGTAAAACGCAGAATCACCCTCCGGATGGAAGATTCATCATTTTCGACAATTTCTTCGATTTGAAGTTCCACATAAAAATCCGGAGAGGATTCCCCGGATTTCGATTCATCGTTCTTTGACGACTTACTTCGCCATGGCAGCGACTTCTGCGGCGAAATCGTCTACCTTCTTCTCGATGCCTTCGCCTACCTTGTACTTCACGAACTTCACAACTTCAGTGTTCTTTTCGTTCAGATAAGCGCCAACCTTCTTATCCTGATCCAGGAAGAAGATCTGGTCAACGAGGCAGAGCTCTTCGAGGTTCTTGGAGAGACGTCCTTCGACGATCTTTTCCTTGACGTTCTCAGGCTTCTTCGCATTAGCAGGATCGTTGTTCATCTGTTCAACGATGATCTCACGCTCATGAGCGATGACGTCTGCCGGCATTTCATTGCGGGAGACATAAGTCGGATTCATGGACGCTACCTGCATTGCCATTTCCTTGGCAACCTGCGCATCGGATCCCTTCAGAACTGTTAATGCGGAAATCTGTCCGCCATTGTGCATGTAAAGTCCGAAGACTTCATCATCTGCCTTTTCGACAATCGCAAACCGGCGGAGCTTGATCTTCTCACCGATGATTGCGGTCGCATTGATGAATGCGTCGTTCAGTGTCTCATCGCCGAGGTTTACTGCCAGAGCCGCATCCACATCCGCAGGATTGTTTTCCTTGATTGCGGCTACGGTTGTCTCAAGCAGAGCGAGGAACTTGTCGTTCTTTGCGACGAAGTCGGTTTCTGCGTTGATCTCAACGATCACTGCCTTATTTCCATCAGCCACAACACGGGAGAGTCCTTCTGCCGCAGTACGGCCTTCCTTCTTTTCCGCTTTGGAGATGCCCTTCTTACGGAGCCAGTCCTTCGCGGCCTCAAAATCGCCTTCCGTTTCTGTAAGAGCCTTCTTACAGTCCATCATTCCGGCACCGGTCTCGTCACGGAGCTGTTTTACCTGAGCTGCTGTAATAGCCATAATTATTCCGCTGCCTCCTTTACTTCCTGAGCAGGTGCTTCTGCCTTCACTTCTTCTGTCTTGGGAGCTTCTGTCTTTACTGCTCCTGCAGCGCCACCGCGCGGGTTATTCCGGTTGTTGTCTCTGCGGAATACACGGCGCTCGCCACCCTGACCATCACGGTTGAAACGGCTGCGGTTCTGCATCTGTGCGCGGCGCTCTTCATAACGCTGACGCTTGCGGCGTTCATATTCCGCTGCCTGCTGTTCAACGTTGATCATGACATCCTTCATGGTGATGTCTTCTACAGTTTCATCTTCCTGGTGAGCGAACTCGAGGACGCCGCCGCGAGCTTCAACGATCGCATCAGCGATAACGCCAACCATCAGAGTGATGGAACGAACTGCGTCATCGTTTGCCGGGATCGGATAATCGACCGTGGAAGGATCCGCATTGGTATCGATTAACGCGAATACCGGGATGTTCAGCTTGCGGGCTTCTGCGACTGCGTTGTGCTCTTCAATCGGATCAACCACAAACAGTGCATCCGGGAGCTTCTTCATTTCCTTGATACCACCAAGGAAGTTTTCAAGGCGTTCCTTGCGCTTGAGAAGAACGGACTGTTCCTTCTTTTTATAAACGTTGATTGTGCCGGAAGCTTCCATCTCTTCGATTTCAATCAGCTTCTTAACGGACTTCTGAATGGTACGGAAGTTTGTCAGTGTACCACCGAGCCAGCGCTGGTTGACATAGAAGGAACCGGAACGCAGCGCCTCTGCGAGAATCGGCGCCTGTGCCTGCTTCTTTGTGCCGACGAAGAGAATCTTTCCGCCGTTTTCAGTAATTTCCTTCAGTTTGTCATACGCTACATCCAGCTGTTCCTGGGTCTTTGCCAGGTCGATAATGTAAATACCGTTCTTGCTGGTGTAGATGTACGGGCGGAACTTCGGGTTCCATTTGCGAGTCTGATGTCCGAAATGAACACCGTTCTCGAGCATTTTCCTCATGGAGACAACAGTCATAATTTCAATTTTTACCTCACTTTCCGTTGTTATCCGCCACAGGTTCGAACCGGAACAACATACTGACGTATGCACGGGAACCGGAATCCCCTGTGTGAGTATTACACCCGCAATAAAAAAACACGAGTGCTTTTCTATGTTAGCACATGAAGGCACCCGTGGGAAATGAAATTTGCATCGTTTCTACCCTTTTTTCGCATGCGGATGGGCCTGTTCCACTGCCTTTCGCAGCCGCTCCCCCGTCACATGGGTATAGATCTGGGTCGTAGAGAGGTTTTCGTGTCCAAGCAGTTCCTGCACAACACGCAGATCGGCTCCGTTATCCAGAAGATGCGTCGCAAAAGAATGACGGATCATATGGGGATGAACATGGACAGATAATCCGGCTGCTTCCGCCCGCTTTGAACAGATATTCTGAATGGCCCGGGTACTCAAGGGCGTTCCCTTCTGAGAAAGAAACAGGATATCGGTTGGCTCCTGTTTAAATAACGGACGCGCTTCTTTCAAATACAGTTCAATCAGCTTCCCACAGCGGCCATAAAACGGAACCATGCGTTCTTTGCTTTCCTTACCGATGACGGAAAGATAGCCTTCCGATAACCGGATTCGGGATACCTGAAGGGAGGCGCATTCACTGACACGCAGCCCACAGGCATACATCACTTCAATGACACAGCGGTCCCGGATGTCCACCGGTTTGTTCAGATCGAAACTGTTGAGCAG
>JAFUGM010000090.1 GCA_017469355.1 Solobacterium sp.
CCTTGTCGGAGACGGCAAGGTTAGCCACCCTGGCGAAAGTCCCGGAGTGTGCTAAGAGAACCACCTGCACCTTATCCTCTCTCTTTAGACTTAATGCGGTGCTGTATGCGTGAGCATACAGTTACTGAGTTTTGTCTGCACGGAGGAAAGGCAGTCCACTCCCCTAAAGGGAGTATGTATGCTTTGCATATGTTGGAAGCCCCGTACTTCATCGCGTAAGCGTAAGGCGGGGAGGGTTCACCGAGAAATCATTGTGTCCGGAACAGAGGAAGTGATTTCTTTGTATAATGAGGCGGGCGATAAGCGTATGGAATATATTGAGTTTCAGGATGTATCAAAAATCTATCGCAGCGGAGAAGTTGAAACAACCGCACTGGACCATGTGAGTTTTTCGATTCCAAAGGGTCGTTTTGTGATTATCTGCGGTGCCAGCGGAGCTGGGAAATCCACCATTCTGAATATCCTCGGCGGGATGGACACCTGTACGTCAGGAGTGATCAGTGTAGATGGAACCAGAATTGATCATATGAATATCCGGGAGCTCACTGATTACCGGAGATTTGATATCGGGTTTGTATTCCAGTTCTATAACCTTGTCCAGAACCTTACCGCAAAAGAAAATGTGGAACTGGCAACGGAGATCTGTAAGAATCCGCTGGACCCTGCCAGAACATTGGCACAGGTGGGTCTGGAAGAACGGATGAAGAATTTTCCTTCACAGCTTTCCGGTGGAGAACAGCAGCGGGTTGCGATTGCGCGGGCATTAGCGAAGAATCCGAAGCTGTTATTGTGCGATGAGCCTACAGGAGCACTGGATTACGTAACGGGAAAACAGATTCTTCATCTTCTTCAGGAAACCAGCCGGAAGAGCGGTATGACGGTTGTGGTTGTGACGCATAACCTTGCGATCTGCCCGATGGCAGACCAGGTGATTCGTATGAAGAGTGGGAACGTGGTATCGGATGAATACAACGAGCATCCGATGGATATCGACAGGATAGAATGGTAATGAACTATAAAGCATTGATTGCGGATATTGACGGCACACTTTCGCCAAAGGGAGAACCACTGCTTCCGAATACTAAGGAAGCATTGATACGTCTCCATAATGATGGTGTGGAAATTGGTCTTGCGACAGGAAGACCATTGGATCATAGAATCAGTGACCGGGCAAAGGAATGGGGCCTGGGTTTTTCGTTTGATGTATTGATTGGAATGAATGGCGGAGAACTGTGGGACCGTTATACCAATCAGATTGAGCGGGTTCATATGTTATCGACAGAGTCTTTGAAGGATATTCTCGGATTCATGTTGGAAGAAGATGTGAATGCGCAGATCTTCGCGGATGGATATGATCTTGTCAAAGCGCTGCGGAATGATGATCAGCTTCAGAATTCCGTTGCCAGAAATCATTCCAGAATTGAATATGTGATCCCGGAAGCGCTTTATGAGAATCCTGCCTGTAAGATTGAATTCCACTATGATGTGGAATTGGAAGAGCGTATTTTTTCACTTGTTGAACAGAATTCGGATCCCCGTTGGCATGCGCTGCGTACCTTTCCCGGAACGATTGAATTCATGGATCCGCATACCGATAAGGGCAATGCGATGGCGCAATACCTGAAGCACAGCGGAATCTCAGCGGAAGAAGTGATTGCCTGCGGAGATATGGAAAATGATATCGGAATGATGAAGATGGCGGGACTTGGAATCTGTCTCGTCAACGGATCGAAGGCCGCAAGGGAGGCTGCTGATATCGTGACGGAATATCCGGTAACGGAAGATGGACTTGGAAGAACGTTATTGAAACATCTGTATGGGGAGGAGCGATGAATCGATTTCGTTTCTTTCTCGCCTTTAATGTATTTCTCGCAATTGCGTTCTTTGTCTATTTCGGGTTTCCGGAAGAATGGCGGAAAAAGCCACTTCTGAATATCTTACTGATCATTCATCATGCGATTGGGATTGTCAGTCTCGAACTGACCTTCATGGTGTATCGTGACATTCCCTATGCCTGGCTGAAGACGACAGCGACCGTAATAAGTACGTATTACTACATTTCGATGATGATTACGGCGACGTTCTTTGGAATCCGCCTGTTGATTAATCTGTTCCGCCATCCATATCTGAGAAAACATCCAGAGAAAAAACGGTGGATCCGGCTGAACCGGGCTCATCAGTCAGTCATTGTGCTTCTTTCCTCTTATGTTCTTGTGACGGTGGGATTCATCAACATGAATCATCTTCATACCACATCCTATGAGACCATCATTGATAAGAAGGGAATGCCTGAAGATCTGAATATGGTCTTTCTGTCGGATACGCATGCCGGGGCGGGAAACTGGGACAGCCTCTATACACAGCTGGAAGAGCAGCTTACTACAGCAGAACCGGATCTTCTTATCATCGGTGGTGATGTGTTTGATGAAACTACATGTGAAGAAGATATAGAAAAACTCACGGATGTAATCGCGTCGATCCATCCAACTTATGGCATCTATTATGTGCTGGGAAACCATGATGACCCGGAAGATGAAGACGCCCTTGAGGCGATGGCAGTGGCCGGAGCGATTCTCTGCAGTGATGAGAAGATTGTGATAGAAGATACAATACAGATTCTTTTTCGAAGTGATGATGGGATGGAAGAACGCCCTTCTGTAGAGGAATTGTTTGAACAATGTGATGTGGATCAGGAACTTCCTGTTGTGGTTGTTCAACATCGGCCCACGCAGCTACGTGACCTGGCAGAACATGGGGCAGATCTTGTGCTGGCAGGGCATACACACGGGGTCAATATTCCGATGTATCTCACCGTCTGTCATCAGGCGGACCTTGTATATGGAATGAAACGGTTTGATTCAATGACAGCGATTGTTACGTCAGGTGTATCAGGTTGGGGATTTCATTATAAGTTCCCAGCAATCAACGAACTTGTATCGCTTCGTATACAATTTGAATGACAGGCATAGTAAGAGGGTTGAGGACATATGAAGGAAAACTATACACCACGGCGAATTATAGGGATGATTGCGGGTATTGTAATACTCTCACTGGGAATTGCGTTATTTAAGCAGAGTCTGCTTGGGAATGATTCGATATCAGCGTTGAATATGCGGCTGTCTGAGCTATGGGGAATTTCTCTAGGAAATGAGCAGCTGATCACCAATGGAATCTTTCTTCTTCTGGAAGTGCTGTTTGGCAGAAAGTATATTGGACTGGGAACGCTGGTGAACGGTGCCGGTGTGGGATATCTTGTATCCTTCTTTTATGGTGTGATTCAACAGTTCTGTCCAACTCCGGTTTCACTTATGGCAAAACTGTTATGGGTTGCCTCAGGAGTACTGGTGATCAGCTTTGGTTCTTCGCTTTATCAGACCGCAGATCTGGGTATCGCTCCCTATGATTACCTTTCCATCGGATTAAAAGACTATACGCCAGTTCCGTATTTCTGGTGTCGGATCTTTACCGATGGACTATGCGCAGTGATCTGTTATATTCTCGGTGGTTTAATTGGGCTGGGGACGATTATCTGTGCGCTGGGTCTTGGGCCGTTTGTTTCGTTCTTCACCCGTAATGTATCTATGAAGCTGATGGGTGTGACGGATTCCGCAACACTTTAAGCAGATAAATTAGAATGTATTGATATAGGCATGCACGCATATGTAGTAAGAATGAACTGCATAGCGTGTTTTGTTTATGCGTGCATGTATATCATTTCGGCGTAACTGACGCTTTCAATATGTGCATAAAACGAATTGTGAAGCGATATGGGGAAATGTGAAGCGCGTTTCTACAGAACGAGACAATAACACATTATGCATGCATATATATTGAAAAAAGAATATATGAAGTTTTCATGATTTTGAATAATATCACATATTTCTATACATAACTGACATTGTGTTATGTGACATTTTTCCATGGTGTTGTATCAAATAATTACCTGATTTCGAAAGAAATCAAAGCACAGTTGACAGGAGAAAATTATGAACATGAAACGCATCACATCCATGGGTCTTGCTGCGCTGATGTCTTTATCGTTAATGGCATGTGGCAGCAATGATTCCAGCACTCCTTCCTCTTCCAGTTCTTCTGGAAGCGCTTCCAACAGCTTGACGGTCAACATCTGGGATTCCAATCAGCAGGAAGGCCTTCAGCAGATTGCTGATGAATGGTCCGCTATTTCCGGTATTTCCGCAAAGATCGAAGTTGTCGACTGGGACAACTACTGGACACTGCTTGAAGCTGGTGCTTCGGGTGGACAGATGCCGGATGTATTCTGGATGCATTCCAACACCATTCAGATGTACATGGAAAATGATCTGCTTCTGCAGCTCGATGATTACATCGCCGCCGACAGCGAGATTGATCTGAACAATTACTACAGCGGAATTGTAGAGCTCTACACACGCAATGATGGCAACGTCTATGCAATTCCGAAAGATCACGACACAATCGCACTTCTCTATAACAAGGCAATCTTCGATGAATACGGAGTAGCGTATCCGAATGATGACTGGTCATGGGAAGACATGTATGAAGCAGCCAAGGCAATTACTGAAGGTTCCAATGGAAATGTCTATGGTGTAGCTATGAACACATCCAACAACCAGGATGGCTGGTACAACCTTGTTTACAGCTATGGCGCACAGATCATTACCGATGACCATAAGGGCACAACAATCGGCTCTGACGCTGGTAAGGAAGGCATGGAAATGACCCGTAAGCTCCTCACCGTTGGTGCTCCGCAGTCTGTCGTAGCGGAAACCGGAACAGATTCCCTGTTCATGTCTTCCAAGACAGCGATGATCACACAGGGTTCCTGGATGATCAACTCCTTCTACAAGGCTGAAAACCACGATGATTATGCATGGGCACTTCTGCCGTATGCGGATGTAAACAACAATGGCAAGTGTGACAGTAACGAGCGCTGGTCCGCATATAACGGACTTGGATGGGCAGCAGCAGCTTCCACCTCCAACCCGGATGCGGCTTACAGCCTGATCTCCTACTTCTGCGCGAAGGAAGGACAGCTCGAACAGTCTAAGCTCGGTGTAACCATGGGCGGTATGACCGGTGTTTCCGAAGAATTCGCAGACGCATTCCCGGGAATGGATGTTTCTCCATTCATCGAAGCTGAAAACTACAACCTTTATTTCCGTCCGTATACACGTAATACAACAGTCTGGGAAGACGCAATACAGCAGGTTGGCGGATTCCTCGACGCTTGGCAGAACCCGGAAGATCCGGAGCTTATGAAGACTGCGTGCGATAACGCACAGACAATTATTGAAAACGCAATCGCCGCTGAATAAGCTGTCTGACACAACAGGAGATAGATTATGAAGAAAAAGTTGACTCCGGCTGAGAAGAATGAGGCCATCTGGGCTTGGTGCTTCATCCTTCCAACCATTCTGGGATTGATCATCCTGAACTTCTACCCTACCTTCAATACTATCTACCAGTCTTTCTGCAAGACAGGAGACTTCGGAAAGGGAAATATCTGGGTAGGTTTAGCGAACTATAAGGTCGTACTTGCCAATTCGGAAACCTGGCATTCCCTCTGGAATACCATCAAGTATGCCCTCATTGAAGTGCCGTTCGGCGTCGCAATCGCTCTTGTGCTGGCAGTATTCCTGAACAAGAAGCTCAAGGGAACTTCACTGTATCGTACGATTTTCTTCCTCCCCATGGTCTGCGCACCCGCTGCGGTGGCGATGGTATGGAAGTGGCTGTACAACCAGCAGTTCGGTCTTCTTAACAACATCTTCCATTCGAATGTGGCCTGGATCTCCAACCCGAAGATCGCATGGATTTCCATCGGTATCATCGGTGTCTGGTCGGTAATCGGATATAACATGGTTCTGTTTATCTCCGGCCTTCAGGAGATTCCGGGAGACTACTACGAAGCAGCGTCGATTGACGGCGCTACGGGTATCAAGCAGTTCTTCCACATCACAATTCCGCTTCTGAGCCCGACGACCTTCTTTATTGTTCAGACGCGTCTGATCGGTGCGCTCACCGTATTCGATCTGATGTTCATGGTTATGGATAAGACGAATGTCGCACTCCAGAATACACAGTCGATCGTATATCTTTTCTACAACTATGCATTCACAAACGGAAATAAGGGATATGGCGCAACCATCGTTGTTGTACTTGTCGTATTCATTATGATTGTGACGTTTATCCTGCAGAAACTGGAAAAGAAACTAGTGTTCCACAACTGATGAAAGGGGAATGACAAATGGAAAGTGTACAGACCAGAGACAAGGTAAATAAGATCATTATCTATGTCATTCTGACAATCATGGCAATTATCATGCTTGTCCCCTTTGTGTGGATGATTCTAACCGCAGTAAAAACCAATCAGGAAGCGATTTCCGTCGATCCGTTCTACATTTTCCCGCATAACGGATGGCATTGGGAAAACTTCGCGTCAGTATGGAGAAGCTATAACTTCTTCACCCTGTATAAGAACACGCTTCTGATGATCTTCTTCCGCGTCCTGTGTGCGGTGCTTACCGCAACCATGGCAGGATATGCCTTTGGACGGCTGAATTTCCCTGGCAAAAATGCAATGTTTGCGCTGGTGCTGATTCAGATGATGATTCCTTCGCAGATCTTCATTATTCCTCAGTATCTGATGGTATCGAAGATGGGGCTGCTCAATACCGTATCGGGTCTTGTATTCCCGGGTATTGTAACGGCATTTGGAACCTACCTTCTGAAAACAGGATACGAAGGCCTGCCTAAGGATCTGGAAGAAGCGGCGAGTATTGATGGATGTAATATCGGTCAAAGATTCCTGAAGATCATGATGCCTTTAACAAGGTCATCCATGGTTTCCCTCAGTATCTTCACAGCGCTGTTCGCGTTTAAAGATCTGATGTGGCCGATGATCGTCTGCACACGTGCTGAGACGACTACATTATCCGCGGGTCGTGCGAAGATGCAGGGACAGTACGGAAGCGATTATCCGACAATGATGGCTTCTGCTGTGCTTGCGATCATCCCTATGGTTATTATCTATGTAATATTCCAGAAGCAGTTTGTGGAAGGAATTGCGACTTCCGGCGGAAAGCTTTGATTCAATTGATTTAATTCGTCTCCTTCAGGAGTGAAAATAAGACGCCGGAAGAAAAGAGTATCTTTCGGCGTCTTACTATATTGAACAGAAGACAGAATTAGTGTTCCGGAGAATGAATTATGGAATTTGCGACAAATTATTATGAGACCAGTGAATACAGATGTCTGGTTCACCAGGAAAAGCAGACAAATGATCTGTTTCTTCTGTTGTGCGGGGCACAGAGATGTATCCCGGGGTATGAGTTTCATACCAATGGCCGTTCCGGATATCATCTTCATGTCATTCTTGACGGAAGAGGAATCCTCTGCGTCAACGGAAAGGAATCCGTACTGAAGAAAGGACAGCTGTTCATCACCAAGCCGGAGGAGGATACCTGGTATCGGGCTGATGAACATGAACCATGGAGTTACTGCTGGATGACCTTTGATGGTGATCTTGCGGAACGGTATTGTCATCAGGCTGGATTTGAAGACCAGGTCAACGCTCTTCCATGTAATGTGAATCTGAGTGAATTCTATCTTCTTGTGAAGAAGATCCTGGACCGTCCGGAGATGGCGGTATCCAATGAGTTGTTAAGGCTGGGAGTTCTGCTGGAATTTCTGGCACTTGCGATAGAGTCGAATGACAAAGCAACTTCTGGAACACAGAAAACAAGAGAACTGTCGGCGGATGCGTATGTGGAATACGCAGTGACGTATATTCTGGGAAACTACGCCACCGCTAAAATCAGTGACCTTGCCAGATACATCGGTATCAACCGGAGTTATCTGACCCACCTGTTCAAGGAGAAGAAGGGCGTCTCTCCGCAGGAATATCTCATGCAGTGCAGAATTGAACG
>JAFUGM010000091.1 GCA_017469355.1 Solobacterium sp.
GCGATACCGGCAAAGTTGGAATATCCTTCGTACAGTTCTTCAATCGCTCCATTTTCCGGAACAATGTTCTGGAACAACTCAATACGTTTGCGTTCATAATCAATGTCCTGCCGACTGGAGAAGGATGCGACAACATCTTCTTTATCCACCCGCACAGTTCTTGCCATCCGCAGCATCGTTTCCGAAATCTGCAGTGCTTCTAACCGCCCGGATAAAGAGAAGAATTCAAGCAGATCGGTACGGCAATAGGTATAGACCTGATCATTAATCTCACGCAGGGAAATCTCAAAGGGATGGCCTTCCCCGGCGTAGTCGACAAACGTTCCTTCGCTCTCCGCAAGCACCGGGAAGTCATCCATGGAGTTTCCGTTTCCATTGATCGAATAATAGCGTTCATTTACGATAGACGACACATTCAGATTCATCACAAACCGTGTGCCGTTTTCCGTAAATATACTGCTGGTTTCCTCACTGGAGACGCGGCCGATGGAAGGTTCCTTATAATAGGAATAAATCCCATGGGAATACGTAGGCCCGGCAGTCGCCGAAGTAATGGCCCGCTCCACCCGCTGGTTCAGCTGTTCCTGATATGTGCCGGAATAGGTTGTACATCCCGCAAGAACGCCTATGGTAAGTAAGAGTGCAGAGAGAACTCGTTTCATTCTTCCCTCCTTACTACCGCGCACAGCTGATAGATCGGCTGTCCAAGATTCATAAACCGGCGTTCATATTCTGTAATCGCATCTTCGGGATGTTCGTTTCGCCGGTAATCGACGGAAAACTCTGTAAAGGTGAACCCATTCTCCAGAAAATAGCGAACACTGTCCTCAAACAACCCGGTATTATCCGTCTTCATGCGAATGGAACCATGTTCGGAAAGAATCAAACGATATTTCTCCAGAAATGCCTGGGAAGAAAGACGCCGCTTATGCGTATAGGTCTTTGGCCAGGGATCCGAAAAATTCAGATGAATCACATCCACTTCCCCTTCCGCAAACCAATCCGTTAACGTGACGGCATCCTGCGCAATCATACGTTCATTGGCGCCGGATTTTGTTTCATCTTCAATGAGTTTTCGGGCAGCAGTAGCTGCAGCACTGCGGTCTTTTTCAATCCCGACCCAGCCTTCTTCAGGATACATGAAAGCCATCGTATTGAGATAATCTCCCTTACCCATGCCAATTTCCACATGAAGCACATCAGTCCCAAATAACGATTTCCACGTTCCTTTATATTCTTCAGGCGATGGCAGTACCAGTTCCGGATGGGATAACAGATACGGCTCCGCCCATTTCTTCTTACGCATTCTCATAAGTCGCGGTTATTTTAACACATTGTTTCGCTGTTCTTCGAGCATTGCCCGAAGTTCCTCTGCCTTAGCTCTGGCATTCGCCTCATCGATTTCATCCTGCGGAAGAATCCGGATCACAGCCCGGATCGCAGAAACCATTTCAGATACGGTAGTAATAAGCCGCTCGGTATTGGAGCTGATCGCTTCATAGTTTCCGGATTCCTGCAGGGAAATATAGTTATCAAGTATCGTAAGGAAATAAGGAAGATAGCGGTCGTAAAGACGAATCAATTCCTTTTCTCCACTGTCAAAGAGATACTGTGTATCCCTTAGATCACGTAGTGCCATGCCAAGTTCTTCAAACCGTTTTCTTAAGAGCGGATGATGAACCTTGGAAAGGAATTCATTGATCGTCTGAATACTGCGGTTTGCCCGTTCGATCCGCTGTGTTTTTTCTTCTTCCAATCCCATGTAAGGGATTATACGTCAAAAAAGGAGTCCAATCACGAACTCCTTTCATCTGTTTCAGTCTTCCCGTCTGCGGAATACACGGCGTTCCACTTTGGAGGAACTGTAGCTCTCTCCCTTACTGCTGCGGGAAGAAGAGCGGTTTGAGCTGTTATTGCGGGAGGAAGAAGATTTCTTCGGCTCCACATAGCCTTCCGGTTTCGGTGTGCATTCTCTTGCGGATACCTTCACCTTGCCAGTAGCTTCATCAACCGCAATGACCTTAACGGTTACCTTATCTCCGACATGGAGGACATCACCGATGTTCGGTGTGCGCTCCCAGCTGACTTCAGAAACATGAAGCAGTGCATCTGTTCCCTGGAAGATTGTGACGAACGCGAAGCTTTCACGAACTTCAGAAACCGTAGCTTCATAGACATCGCCGACCTTTGCCTCACGTGTGAGATCTTCAATGATCGCCTTTGCCTTATTGATCATGTCACGGTTCATATGATAGATCGCAATCGTTCCGTCTTCTTCAACATCGATCTTGACCTGATCACAGTCTTCAATGATCTGATTGATCGTCTTTCCGCCAGTACCGATCACATCACGGATCTTATCCGTCGGAATATGGAGTACCGCAAACTTCGGAGCCCACTTGGAGACATCTTCACGCGGCTCTTTTATCGCTGTTTCCATGTTATCCAGGATCTCCATCCGTCCCTTATGTGCCTGGGCGAGAGCTTCTCTGAGAATTGCTTCAGAAATACCGTCTACCTTGATATCCATCTGGAGGGCAGTAATCCCCTGCCGTGTTCCGGCAACCTTGAAGTCCATATCACCATAGTGATCTTCCATACCCTGAATATCAGTCAGAATGGAATAGGTATCACCTACGGTAATCAAACCCATCGCAACACCAGCGACCATCGCTTTGATCGGAACACCAGCTGCCATCAATGACATTGTTCCGGCACAGATACTTGCCTGCGAGGAAGAACCGTTGGATTCAGTAACTTCCGCACAGGTACGAATGGTATACGGGAACTCTTCTTTTGAAGGCAATACCTGAAGTAATGCACGTTCACCAAGTGCACCATGACCGATTTCACGACGGCCCGGAGAACCCATACGTCCAACTTCACCAACCGAGAACGGCGGGAAGTTATACTGATGCATGAACCGCTTTTCTGTTGCGCTGGTCAGATCTTCGATAATCTGCGCATCGCCAAGGGCACCCAGTGTTGTAACGGAAATAACCTGTGTTTCTCCACGGGTGAACATTGCGGAGCCATGGGCTCTCGGCAACAGGTCAACCTGGGAATCCAGCGGACGAAGCTCATCCAGTTTCCGTCCATCCGGACGAACCTTATCTTCGGAAATCAGACGGCGTACTTCACCAGCTTCAATCTCAACTGAATATTCACGAGCCTGCTGCTTCGCTTTTTCCAGTGCTTTTTCGCTGTCCCATGTCAGTTCGGTAGAAACACGTTCAACCATTTCTTCAATGACGGCGTCGATCGCACCATAACGCTCTTCCTTTGTGCCATGAGTGGATACTGCCGCAATAATGCGGTCTTTTCCGTTTGCGTCAATGAAGGCACGGATGTCAGGGTTGACTTCATAAAGAACCACTTCCATCTTCGGCTTTGCGCATGCGGCAATTACTTCATCCTGAATCGCGCAGAGTTCTTTAATGCATTCATGACCCTTCATGAGCGCTTCCAGCATTTCTTCTTCAGAAACTTCCTTCGCGCCTGCTTCAACCATGTTGATGGCATCTTTCGTTCCAGCAACCGTTAGATTCAGTGTAGAAACCGCAATCTGCTCTTCGGTCGGGTTAACAATCAGCTCACCATCAACCTTACCGATAATGACACCAGCAACCGGCCCATTAAACGGAATATTGGAGACACATAATGCCAGCGATGAACCAAACAGCGCAGTCATACCACTGTCGCAGTCCGGATCACAGGACAGCACGGTATTAACGATCTGCACTTCATTCCGGAACCCTTCCGCAAATAACGGACGAATCGGACGGTCGATCTGACGTGCTGTCAGAGTAGCGTGTTCCGTCGGTCTGCCCTCACGGCGCAGGAATCCGCCCGGAATCTCGCCCTTCGCATACATCTTTTCGTTGTACACAACCGTCAGCGGAAAGAAATCTGTATCCTTTGCCTGTGAACTGGCGGTCGCTGTGGAAAGAACCACAGTGTCATCATAGCGGACCAGTACGGCACCGCCGGCCTGTTTTGCGATTTCACCGTTCTCTACGGTAATCGTGCGGCCATGGAAATTCCAACTTTTCTTAAACTTTTCCATCTCTTTCTTTAAACCTATAATCTCTCTTTCAAATTAACCTGAAACATTGTAGCACAGGCATTTTCATAATAAAACCGCTAAAAAAAACGGGATCGTTCACCAATGTCATTAAGTTAAGGGTGACATTGTAGGCCGGGAAAACTAAAAACAGAAGAAATCAGGAGAACTGAGAATAGGATTTCAGAAACTCCTGATTTTCTTTAGTGATTTATCTGTTTAAAGTGTTGTCCGGACCACAGA
>JAFUGM010000037.1 GCA_017469355.1 Solobacterium sp.
AAAAACGTAGCTATAAATAACAGTTTGCACATGATAGAATGCGTTTGAAAGCAGGGCGTGCACATGTTCAGTTATGAAGAAATCAGTTCGCTTAATGATATAGAAGTTCTCATTTATAACTATGTTATTTCCAATCCCGAAAAGACAGCGCAGATGACCATCCGGAAACTTGCGGAGGAAGTGAATGTCTCATCCACAACAATACTTCGTTTCTGCAATAAAGTCGGATGTGAGGGTTTTTCGGAGTTCAAGTATGCATTAAAGGATTATGTAAAGGAATTAAATCAAAATGGCAGTGAGACTGATGCAACACTGATTCAGGACTTTTTCTCCAAGGCGAATTCAGCGGAATTCAGGGAACAGATCCATAAGGCTGCAGAAATGATAGAGGAGAGAGATATGATTTTCTTTATCGGTATGAGTTCCAGCGGATCGCTTGCGAAATATGGCGCAAGGTTTCTCTCCAATCTTGGAAAAAATGCGTTTTATCTCGATGATCCGTTCTATCCTACGGATCGAGGCAGTTATGAGAATGCGGCTGTTGTCGCTCTCAGCGTAAGCGGAGAACAACGGTTTCTTCATCGGCAGATTGATGGATTCAAAAAGGGAAAGGCGGCCATTATCAGTATTACGAATACACATCAGTGTACTCTGGCCCGGATTAGCGATTTCAATATTGCCTACTATATGCCGATGAAGGTGCTTCCAGGTTTATATAACATTACTTCACAGGTTCCTGTCACGTATATCCTTGAGGCGATTGCCCAGGAAGTTGTAAATATCAGAACCGCCAAAATGTAACAAAATCCTGTTTTATTTCAGGAACAAATTCCTGAGTGCAGGAACACGTACCAATCCATTTGAAATCCCTTTCCGAGTGAAAGCGGATTTTTTATTATGCGTGTGTGAAAGGAAACCGATGCGTATGAAGTTCCCAAATGACTTTCTGATCGGTGCCGCAACTGCCGCATATCAGGTAGAAGGTGCTGTAAAGGAAGACGGAAAAGGAGTATCTAACTGGGATGTGTTTTCCAGAATTGAAGGAAAAACTCTGAATAACACCAACGGTGATATCGCTGTAGATTTCTATCACCATTATCGAGAAGATATTGCGCTGATGGCGGAAATGGGATTGGAGTCGTACCGATTCTCAATTGCCTGGACACGAATTTATCCCGATGGTACGGGTAGAGTGAACCAGAAAGGAATTGAGTTCTATAACGCAGTCATTGATGAATGTCTGAACTATGGCATTGTCCCATTCGTGACGTTGTACCACTGGGATCTCCCGCAGGCACTGGAAGAAAATGGCGGGTGGACAAATCGCAATACCGCTGAAGCGTTTGTGAAATTTGCGGAGACATGCTTTGACTGCTTTGGAGATCGGGTGAAGCACTGGATTACCTTCAATGAATCGGTGTACTTCCTGCGGTTTGGATATATCACTGGCGCTCATCCACCGGGACACAGGAATGACCAGGAAGGTTTCTTCAAAGCAATTCACAACATGCATTATGCACATGCGGCAGCAGTTATCGCATATAAGAAGCGAAGGCAGTATGGCGAGATTGGATTCTCACACGGCTTCGCGCCAAACTTTCCGCTGAATGATTGTGAATCAAATCAGGGCGCAGCGCTTCATGCGAATATGTTTGAAACATATATCTATCTGGATCCTGTGATGAAAGGATCCTATCCGGAATATGTATTGGATTCCCTGAGAGATCGAAGCCTGTTGCCGGAAATCAAAGAGGAAGATCTGAAACTGTTCAGTGAGGCAAGCCGATTAGTAGATTTTATCGGTCTGAATTACTACCATCCAAATGCGGTGAGAAACGCAAAAGGAAGTGAAATTCAGATTGATTACTCCCGGGAGGCATCTGCCGGAAAGACAAGGCAGTTCTACTTTGACGGCATGTATGAAATCGTGAAACCTGAGGGAAGAGAATATACAAAATGGGGATGGGAAGTATCTCCGGAAAGCCTTCTTGAAGGAATTCGGATTCTTCAGGATAGATACGGTGATCAGATCAAACTGTATATTACCGAAAATGGACTGGGTGATGTGGACGATGTCCAGGGAGAACGCATCCAGGATACTCCGAGAATCGATTTTATACGGAGACATCTGATCGCTGTGAAACAGGGAATCAGAGAAGGAATGAATATCAAAGGATACTTTGCATGGTCATTCATAGATCTGTTGTCCTGGTTGAATGGATTCGAAAAACAATATGGATTTGTGTATGTAGATCACAACGACAACCTGAAACGATCTAAAAAACAGTCATATTACTGGTATCAACATGTAATTGCCACAAGGGGCGAACAATTAGAGGAGGAATAGAAAATGGCTGATTACAAGAAGATTGCGGAAGATGTGCTTACGCATGTCGGAGGCGCTGACAATGTCAAGGATGTTTATCATTGCGCAACAAGACTACGCTTTACACTGAAACAGGCAAGAGCGGACAAAGAAGCACTCAGAAATCTGCCGGGTGTCATCAATGTCCTGGGAGAAGGAACACAGATGCAGGTAGTCATCGGAAATGAAGTGGACCGTGTATATGATGAACTTACGCCGCTTCTTCCGGAAGGAACAATGAGTGGCAGTATCGATGATCCGGAGGCGGCTGCAGAGGATGCACCGCAGGGGAAGCTGCTCGATCGAATTTTCAATACCATTTCCGGTATCTTCGCACCATACCTGCCATTGCTTATGGCTTCTGGTATTCTGTCTGGATTACTGACACTGGCATCCAATCAGGGTTGGATTGATACTGCAGGAGGAACATATGCGATCCTGTCTGCCGCAAGCAATGCGTTGTTCTACTTCTTCCCGATCCTGCTCAGCTATACAGCATCCAAGCAGTTCCACTGCAATACATATATCGCTGTAGTGATCGGGGCGACATTAATCCACCCGACATTCGCTGCACTGTCTTCGGTTGAAACAGGCGTCAATTACTTTGGGATTCCGTTTATCATGGGAAGCTATTCCAGCTCCGTCATTCCGGCAATCGCAGGTGTATGGCTTTACAGTGTCGTAGAACACAAACTGAAGAATGCACTTCCTGCAAGTATTCAGAATCTTGTGATTACACTTGTCACAATGCTGGTTATTGTTCCGCTGACAATCATCGTATTTGGTCCGGTTGGAACTTATGTATCTGACGCAATCGCAAATGGTCTGAATGCAATTCTTGGCCTCAGCCCTGTCATCGCAGGTATCATCGCAGGTGGGTTATGCGGATACATGGCAGTCTTCGGACTTCAGTGGGGTGTAATTCCCATCATCATCTACAATATTGCGAATATCGGTTATGACTACTTCACACCGATGTGGATGATGGGCCCCTATGCACAGGTTGGAATTGCATTAGCAGTATTCCTTATGGCAAAGAAGAACCCTCAGCTTCGACAGCTCTCTCTGACAGGATTCCTGACAGGTCTGTTTACTGGAATTACAGAGCCGATCATCTACGGTCTGCTTACAAGATATAAGAAGCTACACATTCCGTTCATTGTTGGCGGTGCTGTTGGTGGCGCAATCTGCGGTATCTTCCGAGTAAAAGTAAATGCTTTCCTCTTCGCGGGAATCCTTAATTTCCCTGGATACTTTGGCCCGACCTTTGTATGGTACGTCGTAGCCATGGCTGCAGCGATCCTGGTTGCTTGTGGTATCACCTACGCAATCGGCTACGAAGATAAATAATTCAATGGAAAGGGCAGAGTTCTTCTGCCCTTTCATTAAAGATCAGGAGGAATTCTTTGATGGGAAGAAATGATTATCTGGAAATTCGCGGTGATTTCAGTGACTTAGTGACTGCACTTCGTACACGGGAAACAAATGAGTTGAGCCGGTTCATAGATCCTGAAATCAAGGTGTATCTTTCAACCGCGAAAGATTACGCAGATGGCTCCCAGCATACATTGTTTGGGATTATCAATTTCATACGGGATTTACCAAAGACAGACTTCTTCCATACCCGCATCTGTAACTTTGTGTGCCGTATTGCGAAAGACGAGGCACATCAGGCAGCACATGTGGTATGTCAGACCGGCCTTTATGGGAATGAATTGAAGTACTTCTGTTTCAATATGATGTTTTCCAATCATTGGGAGAATGTCGAAGGTGTATGGAAAATGACGGAAATGCGAATGGATATTGTACCTGAGGAAGGAAATTATGAGGCTTATCAGGACATATGGCATTTTGAAGATAAGCGGGCAGTATGGCATTCCGGAATCCATTTTCCATGTATTTCTGGCGAATACGACAGTCCGTGGAAACGAATTCCTCAGGCAGAAGATGTTCTGACAGATGAGGAGAAATGTTATGAAGCGATGGCCAGATATGCGTTTGGAATTGATCATCTGGTATTTGATGAGGTGATTCAGGCAACTGCAGAAGAAGTAATCAGTGACATTGAGCCATGGGGCAGTATGGATCAGAGAAACTGGGTTGTATTTCTGAAATACCATCGGCAGAAGGATCGTCATTGGGGACATTGTGTATTCCCGAAAAGTATTCAGATTGAAGGCGATCATGCGGAGATGGAATTGTATCGCATGATGGGTCATCGCCAGCGTGTTCATCCGTATGTATATACGAATGAAAATGCGGATATTGAACATGCATGTGCGTTTTACAAAGTACAATTAAAGAAAACCGGTTCCGATTGGAAGATAACAAGATGCAATTATTATTTAGGTCTTGTGGAGATCGGGCCATATTCACAGGAGAGCATGATCGCATGATACAGACAGTGACGGAACGTATTGATGAATCGCATGTGCATTCTACACTTGCGCATGAGCATCTGGTATTCGGATTTCCGGGGATGAAAGAAGATCCGGATAATAAATATCAGCCTGATACCGCTTATGAAAACTGCCGGGTCAGAATTGACATGATACGTCCGTATGATGTGAATCTGATTGTTGATCCGACTCCGATCGAATGCGGACGTGATCCGTTGTTTCTGAAACGGATCGCAGAGGATATGAACATATTTATTGTCTGTGCGACAGGGTTTTTCAAGGACGATGAGAATGCATTATCCATACTGAAGACAGTTTCTTATACGGAAGATCTCGAACGTTTACTTCGTGATCTTTATATCAGAGAAATTACCGAAGGAATTGGGGAGACTGGTGTAAAAGCTGGAATCATTAAAGTCGCTTCTTCATTTCAGGAAATAAAGCCTTTGGAAAAAGTGCTGATTCGTGCAGCTGCGAACGCTGGCAACCAAACCGGTGTCCCTGTCTTTACCCATTGCGATCGGGGAACAATGGGAATAGAACAGGCAGAATTATTTCTGGCATGTGGGGTGAATCCTGGACATGTAGTGATCGGACATCAGACCAGCAATCCAAACCTTGATGAAATCTGCCGGATTATGGATCTTGGATTTACAGTTGGATTTGATCAGTTTGGGATTCTGTCCATTCCAGGAATACCAACCGATGAGGAGAAAACAGAGAATCTTCTGAGTCTGCTGGAAAAAGGATATGAAGATCAGATCGTATTATCCCATGACACGATATTCGATCGCATGGGATACGTCAGTTCCTCAAAGCCACGTTATACGGATCAGATCTATCGGGAAATTATTCCCATACTTAAAACACATGGCATCTCGGAAAACACTATCAGGAAATTGACAAGAGATAATCTGCTGCGGGTCTTTCAATAGAAAATAAATAACCGGAATTTATACCTCCGGTTATTTATTTGACTCAGAAAGCTTCAGTGCACGGAATACGATGATCGTTCCAAGCACGCCACATAACAAGGTGTAATACAACATGGCGTTGACTCCAAAGTGGTCCAGAATCAATCCACCGGACAGATTCGCAAGAAGCCCGGAAATCGTACAGGAGATGGTGAATAATGCCTGTCCTTTTACTGCTTCACCCTCAGACATATGGTCATGGGTATAGCCGACCATTGCCGGCATGAAGAATGCGAACCCGAAGAACTGAACAGCACAACCGATCAGAATCAGGAAATAAGAACGTGCAAGCACGAATATGACCGCTTTCAGAATGAACCCAAACATCGATACTTTAATCATGGTTTCATTGCCATAGCGCTTAGCTAATGTGTCATACAGAGACATGGCGGGGATTTCACAGAGCGCGGTAACCACAAGTGCCGTTCCTAATTCTTTGGAGGAGCCACCGATGGATTGCACAATCTGTAACATATACGCCCCAAAGATACCTGCGCAAAGGAAGGCAAGCGCTGCCCCAATGTTTAATAACAACAGTGGCTTATGGGAACGGATGAATTCCCCAAGGCTGATATCGGAAGGCTTCGATGTACTGCGCTCAGTATCTGCTTCATGATTCAGGGAATGATAGTTTCGATGAAGCAACAGTGTCGCAAGAAACAATCCCGCAGCCACAAGTATGGAGAGAGAAGGAATCATTACAATCCCATAAGACTCTACCGCCACCCCGAGAATACCGCACATGATGGAATATCCAAGTGATCCCATTCCTCTGGAGAAGGCATAACTGATTGAGATATTGAACTTCTGAAATTTGAAACTCAGCTCATTCAGCAGAGGAAGAATCATGTGGTACCAGGCAAGTGTAATCGCATAGAAGAGAAACAGTCCGACCGTCTTTCCATGAAGAAGAAACAGACTTCCTGTCAGAAGAATCAGAATCGCTTCGAGTATGCTGAGAATCAAAGACAGAGGATGTTTTGAAGCGTGATCCGCATAGTCTGCCAGAAACGGCTGAACTGCGGTTGCGAGCAGGTTAGCAATACTGAGAATCAAACCGATTTCCGTATTGGAAAACCCGTTGGGAAGCAGAAAGGCTGATGAAAACGACAACATGGATCCGTTAAATGCCCAGTAGAGAGACTGGGCAAGTGCATATTCTGTTTGAACTTTACGTTTCATGAATCCATTGTACGCATATTTGGGTAAGTATCCATTGGATATGATTGGCGTTTTTCATGCGTGAAAGAAAACCCTGAAGTATGGTACCTCAGGGTTGAGTGAATCAGAAGTGTCTTCCACCGCTGGAACTGGAGAAGCCCGAGCTGTGGTAACTATGACTGCCGCCGGAACTGCCTCCTCCGCCTCCGGTATCCCGATGAACACGGGTGACGGTTCTTGTCTTATTTATGAAGATATCCTGGTTCCTGGAAAGATGTACACCATTTTTAATAATGTATCTGTCCGCCGTCTGTTCAATCTTTATGTTTTTGTTTTTCCGGGCCATCACACTCACGGAGATTGTGCCAACGAGGGCACTGATGATACCCGCGAAGGGGAGCCTTCCAAAGAACTGACTCCGACGTTCCGCTGGTGAGTACTGCACGACGTTTGGCGCAATTGTCGGATCGGTGTAGGTTGGCACATAGTAGTGGTAGTTACCTGCAGTAAGCATTTCATCACAACGGGTAATAAACGCTTCTGCGGCTCCATACCAGTCACCGCCTGCCAGATACTCAAACGCAAGATCATTCAGCTGATCCAGCTTTGAGGTAGTGAATACATCCGACGCTACACCATAAGCTACAGAGTCGAAATAGCTTTCTTCAGCCGCAATTGCCAGAAGTACACCGCTGGCTCCTTCACCTTCCCCATAACCGAGGTCATAGTTCATGAAGATGCCTTTGGCGTAATTTCGTTCGCTGTAACCGTGCTGATCAGATGTGATGAAGACATAGACTCCGCATTCCTGACGGAGGGAAATCTCTTCCGCGAGCTGATTGAGTTCATCAATCTGCTGGGAGGTCAGAATTCCGGTTTCGTCGTATACATAAGTGACTGCCGCATTGGTCTTTGCGGGAAGCGCGAAGATCAACAACAGTCCGATGACTGCAGAAAGTACTGCCGCAAGCCGTTTGATTCTCATAGGAAACCACCTCCCATGAAATAGAGCACAATGGCAATCACCGCAAACAGTCCAAGTGTGATCTTCAGCCACCAGGAGATGAGAAGCTGTTTATCTGTCGGCATGTCTCCGACAATCTTTCCGGTTTCGCCATTCACCGCAAACAGATAGTTATTTCCGTTCCATCGGGTGGATAGCAGCCACACGGGAAGGAAGGCATACGCTGCTGCGCCATCAATCCGGGTAATCGTGGAGCGCTCAGGAACAAGACCAGTGAACCCATTGACTGTACTGCTGATGGCAGTGACAGTGGAAGCGGTCATCCGGCGGTCTGCACGCGCACGGTCGGCCTCTTCATCAACGTCGTAACTGTCTGCCATATATCCAGCCAGATACATCGTATCGAAGTCCTTTAATAAAGAATAATCATAGGGCTCAATCGCATCCATGTATTCATCTGGCATCTTGCTGGAGGCATCTGCCGGGACACCAGAGAACGTAACCGTTCCACGGCGGATAATCTGGTAGTGACTGGTTTCGGTGATGACTTCATCACCCTGTGTAAACTGCATCACCCGTTCCCCTTTGAATACCATATCCGCATCCATCACACCGTTATAGAGCCAGAAAGGCACATAGACTCCCTTGATCTCTTCGATATGATTGTGAGATTTGAACTGACGGGGAAGCAGAGGTTTGCCTTTATAGAATTCTGTCAGCAGTTCCACTGCCTTTTCCTTATCCAACTGGAAGGGAAGGACAAACTGTGGCTTTTTCGTCACAAACTGTGCAGCCACAACCGTGGGATTACTGCAATAAGGACAAACGGTAACTGCGGTAGTGTCATCTGCGATCAGTTGAGCACCACAACTGGGACAGTTATATGCACGCATGTGTGCAGCTTCTTCCTGTGACCAGTCGCCAGTATCCGTTCCCCATTGGGTGTCGGTTCCTTGTGATGCCGCAAGCTGTTCATCTGCTTTGTAAAATGCATCAACTTCTGCCTGGGTAAATGTGGAATCGCAGTAACTGCATTTCAACTGCTGAGATTCCGGGTCAAATCGGAGCGGACCTCCGCAGTTTGGGCATTTGTAATTTGATAATTGATCGGCCATTTCATTCCTCCTTTCCTAAAAACAGCACAGCCGGGATCGCCGGCTGTGCATGATCTCAGAAAGAATTATGCCGGCTTTTTCTCACCGCACTGACCGCAGAAGTTTGCGTCATTCTCTGTACCGCACTTCGGGCAGATCCACTTTCCGACTGCCGGTTTCTTTGCGCCGCACTGGCCACAGAAATTGCCGGTATTGACAGTTCCGCACTCCGGGCAGGTCCATCCTGCTGCAGCAGTTGCGGGAGCCGGAGATGGAGCAGCCTGCTGTGCTGTGCCATTGGAATAAAGCTGTCCGACGTTGATTCCGCCGCCAGTAGCCTGGTTCACCATGTTTACACCCATGAGGCCGACAGCTGCGCCACCCTGGTTCTTCGCTGCGTCCTTGAGTGCCTGGTTGTATGCGGCAACAGTGGAACCCGCCGCATAGGTCTGATCCTTGTAGATTGCGTCACGCTGAGCTTCCTTGATCATCTGCTCATCTTCTTCGGATGCCTTGATGGAGGAAACGCCGAAGCTGACGATTTCCAGACCTCTCAGATCTTTCCACTTAGCGGAAAGCTGAGCGTTGAGGGCGTCTGCCAGTTCCATGGTATGAGCGGGAATTTCCGAGTAGCGGACACCGCTTGCGGAAAGCTGCGCAAATGCCGGGGAAAGGGCTGTAAGAAGTTCGGTCTTCAGCTGACTTTCGAGCTGATCTACGCGATAGGTGCTGGAAATATTACCTGCCACATTAGTGTAGAAGCTGATCGGATCCGCAACTCTGAGGCTGTATTCACCGAAGCACTTTACAGAAATATCGATATCGAGATTAATGTTCTTATCGATGACGCGGAACGGAACGGGAGAAGGTGTTCCATACTTCAGGCCAGGGAGTTCCTTTGTGTTGACGTAGTACACTCTCTGGTCTTCTGCCGGCTGGCCACCGAACGTGAAACGCTTTCCGATGGTAGCGAAGACATTTTTAATTCCTTCGCCCAGGCTTCCGGTGAAGATGGAAGGTTCGGTGCTGGAATCATATTTGAATTCGCCCGGCTGAGCGCAGATATCAACAACCTGACCCTGTTCTACAATGATCATGCACTGGCCGTCTGCCACTGCGATAACGGAGCCGTCAGAAATGATGTTGTCATCGCCATGGTTGGAAGAAAAACCGCGGGTTTTCTTCTGACCCTTGACCATGAGAACGCTGGAAGGGATGGCCTCACAGTAGAAATACTCTTTCCACTGATCAGCGAATGTGCTTGTTGCGGCGGATACCGCTGCTTGAATGAGTCCCATAATTCAAATTCTCCTTTACCGGTTCTGCCGGTTAATTATGATCTGTTCCCTACATTAGATCTGCTTTTATTTTATCTCATCAGTTCTTTCAATCATAGAAATTTAGAAGAAGAGCAGGAAGAATGTGGCATCACATGACGAAAATGGTGTGTTTTTCCGGTTGTTTTGAAAAAAGGTTCAAAAAATGCGGGGGGGGGTAATATAATCAATTTGCACGAAAGTGTTTAAGGCTGTCGGAAAAATGATACAATTGACCTGCAGTTAACTAACAGTAGTCTCACACTTCATCGCTCCCACTTTTTTTAGTGCGATGTTCTGTGCAGACAAAATGTGGCAGTGATGGTTCACAGATTGTGTGAAGATACCATGGGCACACATTCGAACCAATAAGCTGTCAATTAGGGGAAAGTATGACAAAAGAAGGAAGCTTCAAGCAGAAAACAGGCTCATTCAAAAACAGTTGTCGTGTGTATCTGAAGGAAAAGGAACGCGTCAAGATTCTCGAGGCAAGATACCCGGAACTCGCTTCGACGCATTTCGATCTTGATACATTCAAGATTGATCTGTCTGAAGACAACGGACGTGGTAATCTGGAACTGTATCAGTTTCTGAAAGACGACATCTCATTTGTAGAAGAAACGTTTAATGAGATTGAACAGCGCTGTGGAAACAATGCGAAGATTTTAATCTGGGCTCTATTTGTGGAAAATCGGATTCAGACCGATGTGGCGGATGAATTCGGTCTGACCCGCAGACAGCTCCAGTACAGTGTCGACAAGTGGTTACATGAGGTTTTCGACAATGGATGATGAAACACCCAAAACAGCGATGGAGTTCAAACGGGAGTGCCGTAAGTACTTCTACTATCTGGCTGATATCAAGAACCTGATGCTGGATATCCGCCGGGTGGATCATACGATGCAGGGCGTGCATTCACTGGATTTTGAGAAGGTGAAGTCCAGCACCAAGAAAAACTTCCGGCAGTCAGGAATTGTCAAATATATTGACATTAATGATGAACTGAAACGTCAGCTGAAAGAGAAGGAAGATAAGTTACTATATATTATTGATACGATTGATCGTATTGAGCAGCCGGCGTTTCGACCGATTATCTGGATGTTGTATGTGCAGGGATTCCGGATTGCGGAAGTGGCAGACCTGTATGGAATGTCCAAGGACTACCTCTCTCAGTTGATTAATGAACAGATTCATAATCTGTTTCCATCCGAGAAAAGTTCTTCTGAAGAAACGAATTGATGATAGTAAGGCATACTCAGTGATTCGGGTATGCCTTTTTCAATTCGGCTGAAAAATAACCATTGACGGGGGAATCGTATTCTCCTAGAATTGAAACGCACACGTTTTTTGTGTGCGCATGCGTGGAAGGATGCACAACTCATCCGTTATACCACTGCATGTGGACTTTCTGGAAAAGGAGGAATGCCACATGGCAAAGAAAGTTGCGAAGGTTTGTAAACTTCAGTTCCCTGCAGGCGGCGCAAAACCAGGACCTGCACTCGCTTCTGCCGGCATCAACATGCCGCAGTTCTGCACCGCATTCAATGATGCGACCAAAGATCGTAAGGGCGATATCGTTCCTGTCATCATCACAGCGTATGAAGACAAGACATTCGACTTTGTGATCAAGACCACTCCTGCTGCAGTTCTTCTCAAGAAGGCTGCTGGAGTCGACAAGGCAAGCGGTACTCCCAAGACAGTGAAAGCTGGAAAGATTACGGAAGCTCAGCTCCGTGAGATTGCGGAATACAAGATGCCGGACCTGAATGCGAATGATGTCGAAGCAGCGATGAGAATCGTTGCTGGAACAGCACGCAATATGGGTATCACAATTGAAGGATGGGAGGCATAATCATGGCTGGAAAGAAATATAGAGCAGCTCTTGAGCAGATCGACCGTCAGAAGACATACCCGTATGAAGAGGCGATCACACTCGCAAAGAAGACAAGTGTCACAAAGTTTGATTCTTCGATTGAAGCATGCTTCAATCTGAACATTGACCCGCGTCAGGCAGAACAGAACATCCGTGGTGCGATGGTTCTTCCCAACGGTACCGGTAAGACACGCCGGGTGCTTGTCATTACACAGGGACCGAAGGAAGAGGAAGCTAAGGCAGCTGGTGCTGATTTCGTCGGTGGAAAAGACATGCTGGATAAGATCCAGGGTGGATGGTTCGATTTCGACATTATCGTAGCGACTCCGGATATGATGGGTCAGCTCGGTAAGCTCGGTAAACTGCTTGGTCCGAAAGGCCTCATGCCGAACCCCAAGACAGGAACAGTTACACCGAATGTCGCTCAGGCAATTGATGAAATCAAGAAGGGTAAAGTTGAATACCGTACAGACAAGGATGGAAACGTCAATGTTCTGATCGGAAAGAGCTCCTTCTCTGATGAAGCTCTGGCACAGAACTTCAAGGCACTGTACAACCAGATCCTCAAGGTTAAGCCTGCTACAGTAAAGGGCGCATATATCAAGTCCGTTACTGTCGCTTCTACCATGGGTCCGGGCGTCAAGGTTACAATTGAGTAATCAAACCCAGAACAACGAAAAAGCCGATCTTTGATGAGGTCGGCTTTTTAAGTCTTTTGGCTGTTTCAGATCGTTCACCAAAATAGGGCAACTGTCACTATGAGAACGTTTGGATGGAGAGGTGAAATGTATCACACGTGCAGTACGGAGATGTTCCTCTCACTTCTGCTTTGTTCTAGAAGAACTCGTTTTTCGTTCTATAGATGTTGCGATATTCCTGAGGTTTCATCTGATAGATACGGGCAAATTTTTCATAGAAGAAACCGAGGTTTTCATAGCCGCAGAGGCTGGCGATCTCATAGATTGGCATTTCGGTGTTGACCAGATAGTAAGCAGCGTTTGACATTTTTTTCGCGATAACAAGATCTTTGAATGTCCGCCCAGTCTGTTCCTTAATATAATTGCCCAGATAATTCGGGTTATATCCGAATTCTTCGGATAAGTCATTAAGACTTACCGTCAGATAGTTGTTTTCCATATACTGCAATAAATCAAGGATCAGGGAAGAACTGTCTTCCGTGTGCTGAGAGTTTCCCTTCCTGTAAATGCGCAGGAGCTGAGTAAAGATAATGGTCATATAGGCATCGATAATCTCGTTGGAAACATCGCTGTTCAAAGTTTCCAGGAAGATATTCTCTATAGAGTTTTTCAGACCTGTCTCACTATCCGGATGAAAGAGAATGTATTGCTTCACATTGGTGTCATCTCTGATTGCGTTGGAAACAAACCCAGCAACGATTCCTTGGCTGGAAATACGTGTCAGGATAGTATCCAGCAGATAGCTTTTGCGCATATCAATAGTAATGACGATGTCGTTTTTATCCATATAACAGAGCTCGTGACGGACATTTCGATTCAGCAGGATAACGTCACCTTGTTTCAGAACGACTTTTTTGCCTTCAATGATCTGCGTGCAGGTGCCGGAGTAGATATAGTTGAGCTCGATGACCTTATGCTTGTGTAGAGGGATCCAGGTGAAACGGGATTCTTTAGTGATTGAGATATTTCTCTCTTTAAGTAGGGAGTCGAAACCAAACAGATAAAGTTCTTTGCCCTCATCTATGATCTTAGGAATTAATTCATAGCGCTTTGAAAGAACTCCGGGATGTTCAATGTGATACTGTTCGCTTGGGGTGATGGCTCGAAGATAGTTTTCAATCTGATCGTTCAACATACTGACATTATAGAACGCTTTATAAATGATGCTCATTGAACGTGGTAAGCATGCATACAAGAAAGTTTTCTTACCTGTAGTTTGGTAAGTCATCATCTAAATATACGTAATTGTTGAGCCTCTCTTTGCTAAATACACTTAAGGTGTACAAAACAAAGAACGTTCCGAGTTTTCAAAACAAGGAGGAAATCATGGCTCAAAAGCTAGAAAATGAACGATTAGTTAACGATATCCTTAAAGCGTTCGGCGGTAAGGAAAACGTGAAGAATGCATTTCATTGTGTCACAAGACTTAGACTGGTTCCGGTCAATCGCGATTTAGTCGATTTGGAAGCGTTGAAACAGATCAAGGGAATCATGCAGGTTGTAGAATCATCTGGTCAGATCCAGCTGGTTATTGGTACAACTGTCCCGGATGTCTATGAAGATTTCATTCAGATCTCCGGCGTCAAAGCCGAGGAAGCAATTGATGAAGATCTTCACGATACAGTTGAAGAGAAGAAGCCAAACATTCTGATTCAGGGTCTTAATACATTGGCTGCCTGTGTAACGCCGGGTTTATACGCGATCGTTGCCGGTGGTATGGTCAAGGGTATCATCTCTCTGATTACGGCTCTGATCCCATCTGCGAGTGGCAGTGATGTCATTACCGTTTTAAATGCCGTCGGTGATGCACCATTCTATTTCATGCCATTCATTATCGGTTATGCATCAGCGAAGAGATTCAAGGTCAAGGAAGTCTTCGGAATCATGACGGCTGGTATCCTGATGTATTCGACCTTCATGACACCGGCGGAAGGAATTACAGGTTACAAGTTCCTGTTCTTCAACATCCCGGCTTATAACTACAAGTCGTCGATCTTCCCAGTGATTCTCTCGGTCTGGCTGTTCTCGGTGATCTTCCACTTCATCGATAAGCGGATGCCGAAAAACATTCGGATTGTCTTCTCCGGGGCGCTATCCTTCGTAATTTCCGCTCCTTTGTTCCTGGCTTTCCTGGCGCCGTTAGGAAACTTTATCGCCGGTACTCTGGTCAATAGCTTCGGATGGCTGTTTACACATGCGGGTCCGTTAGCTGGTGCTCTCTTCTGCGGTATTATTCCTTTAACGGTAATCTTTGGAATCAAAGGATGGTCCGCAATCGAACTGGCGAACATCAATACTCTGGGCTATGACTACATGTTGCCAAATTTCTTCTATTCCAATCTGGCTGTTTCAGGTGCTTTATTTGGTAAGGCACTTCATCTGAAGGCAAGTGAGGAAAAATCGGCTTTAATTTCAACGGGACTGGTCTGTATCCTGGGTATTACTGAACCGGCTTTATATGGTTATGCACTTCCGGAAAAGAAACCACTTTATGCCTGCATGGCAGGTGGCGCAGTTGCTGGTGCAGTTGCGATGCTGCTGGGTGTTGTAACATATTCATTCTCCATGCCGGGCATTACAAGTATTGCGACATATATGGATTCCGGAAACAACTTCCTGTTATTACTGATAGTCATGGCAGTCGCGTGGGGTGCTTCCTTCGCAATCAGCTTCATCCTTTATAACGATAAGAAATAAGAGGTACAGTATATGTCTGACAAGTTCCCAAAAGAGTTTCTGTGGGGCGGCGCGATGGCCGCTTCGCAAGCTGACGGTGCCTACGATGAGGGAGGCAAAGGTTTAGATACTCAGGACCTGCGTTATTTTGACGCGACCTGGACGAGAGAAGAGCGCGCATTGCAGAAGAATCGTCGGATCAATCATGAAAAATTTATCAAAGCTCTTGAAGATAAGGATAATGAACATTATCCATTCCGCTGGGGTATCGATTTCTATCACACCTATAAAGAAGATATCGAACTGTTCAGTGAGCTTGGTATCCGTATTTTGAGAACTTCGATCAACTGGGCAAGGATCTATCCTAATGGTGACGATGAAGCGCCTAACGAAGAAGGTATCCAGTGGTATATCGATCTGTTCAGTGAGTGTCACAGGCATGGTATCAAAGTTTTTGCGACAATCCTGCACTATAACATCCCGGTCAATCTGGTCCTGAAGTATGGTGGATGGAAATCTCGTAAGACAATTGATTTCTATGTCAGATATGCCACAACGTTGTTCGAACGGCTGGGAAATCTTGTCGATTACTGGCTCCCATTCAATGAGTTCAACGCTGGCCGCTTCAATTCATATAACGGAGTTTGCCTGATTAAGGATGAAGAAGAGGATTATGATAATGCGGTTTTCCAGTGCCTCCATCACCAGTTTATCGCTAATGCTCTGACGATCAGGAAGGCGCATGAACTTATCCCCGGCAGTAAAGTTGGTGGAATGATTGCTCGCTTTACGACATATCCCGCAACCTGCAGACCTGATGATGTCATGCAGATGATACTGGATGACCAGTATTCCAACTGGTTCTATCTGGATGTCATGGCAAGAGGTGAGTACCCGGCGTATATGAATCGGTACTTCAAACAGTGCGGGATTCACATCAAGGTGGAAGAAGGAGATCTGGAGATCTTAAAAGAAAACACGATTGATTTCACGGCGTTCTCGTATTACTTCTCACAGGTCTCAACAACTTCTCAGGGTTGGGAAAAGACGTCTGGCAACCTGATCATGGCAAACAAAAATCCCTATCTTGAGACAAGTGAATGGGGGTGGCAGAAAGACCCGAAAGGACTTCGCATCACACTGAATCAGATCTATGATCGCTATCTGCTTCCGGTTTTTATTGCCGAAAATGGCCTGGGCGCAATCGACGCTTTGGAGGAAGACGGATCAATCCACGATCCATATCGTATTGATTATCTGAGAAGTCATATTGCCGAGATGCGTGAGGCAATCGAAGATGGTGTAGACCTGATTGGCTATACGATGTGGGGTTTCATTGATCTTGTTTCTTGTGGTTCTATGGAGATGTCGAAGCGTTATGGCGTGATTTACGTCGATCGGGATGACCGCGGAAAAGGTTCCAACAGGCGTTATAAAAAAGATTCATTCTACTGGTATCAGAAAGTGATTGCCAGTGATGGAGAAGAACTTTAAGTATCAGAAAAGTCACATAATTATCATGGGAGGAGAGATCCTCCCATTATGTGTGTTCCAAAATTGGTTGGACAGGTTCAGAAACTATTGACAGATAACACTGGGTTAAAAAGAACCCCATAGCGGTTTATAGCGCACATGCTGTGATATGAATTGTATCATTTCAGAGGGGGCTTACCGAGCATGTAGCCTCTCGTTTCTGAAAATGGCGGTACTAGCGTAACGAGCCCTTCAATCTCCACAAATGGATTTCATATCAAGTTACATACTGTGTCTAACTATGTTATAATTTTGCTTACAGATATTCTGCATTGGATCACCATAACGGTGGCGGTTGTCCTCCTTATTAAGGGAGGTGGCGATTCCCTCCAAAACGGTAAAATTCGCCAAGGAGGTGATCACTATGATTTGTATTGATACAGTGATTGCGCTAATAATGCTTGCGATTACTGC
>JAFUGM010000038.1 GCA_017469355.1 Solobacterium sp.
CAATGGGAATAATCGTATTCCTACCTGATCTGCAAATACTGTCCTAAGCTACGGCAAATAGTTTGACCACTGTAGTGGAATCAGAAGCTGTGACAGGCAAATAATCTGATTTTACGACTGCAAATAATTCGCCGAACCACACCTTGTAGCAATCCTCTGTATGAACATGTTCTTCTATCTCACAGATGAGGTTTCCTTCCTCATCAAAGCAGTCTTCATTGTGTATATGCTCTTCGATACCACAGATGGGTTCTGCGGTAAGTGCTTCTCCAGGAAGTGAAAGAGATACCTGAACGAAAAGAAAAACTGCACAGGAAACCAGCGTAAGTAAGAAGCTCAGTACATTACGCCTGTGGTGAATGTGCAGCAGTTTTCTCAGTTCTCTATTGATTCTTCGCATTGTTTCTATCCCGGATAGGAGACAATATCGATATAATTATATATAAACATGCCGGAATGTGAACATGAATTCATGTCCTAAAATTGCATGATTATGCGTTTTTACGAAGAAATTAACAAGGTACAGCATATGGATGAAAAAGAACTGAGAAAACTGAGCCGCAAAGATCTTCTGGAGCTTCTGCTGGATGTCACAAAGGAAAATGAACGGCTGAAGAAGCGGATAAAAGCCTATGAAGAGGCATTGGAAGATAAGACTATACGTCTGGAAGAAAGTGGGAATATCGCGGAAGCCGCACTAAAACTCAATGAAGTCTTTGAGGCAGCCCAGGAAGCTGCGGATCAGTATGTGGCGAATGTGAAACGGTTATATGGAGACCCCTATGGCAGACAATAAACCAGTATCTTACCCTTCCAGTGAAGTCATCCGTAAGGAATTACAGCGGATCCGTTACCGGAACCGGTATATCCGTACGGTATTTTCCACCCTTCGGGTATTACTGGTCGTAGCTTCTGCTTCGGCATTACTTGCAGTAATGATATTACCGGTATTTCGGATCTATGGCTCCAGTATGACCCCAACACTGGAAGAAGGAACGATTGTAACAGGGTTGAAGACCACTTCCTTTGATCAGGGTGACCTCATTGCCTTTTATTACAACAACAAGCTTCTTGTAAAACGGGTCATTGCGACAAGCGGGCAATGGGTAAACATTGACCTCGAGGGCAATGTCTATGTCAATGATCAGTTACTTGATGAGCCTTACCTTCTTGATAAGAGCTTTGACAGCTGTGATATTATTCTTCCCTATCAGGTGCCTGAAGGCCGGGTATTTGTGATGGGTGACCATCGAAGTATTTCCTTAGACAGCCGGATGGAGGAAATCGGCTGTATTTCCGAAGAACAGATTGCCGGGAAACTGGAATATGTTATCTGGCCTTTGACTTCCTTCCGAAAACTGTAAAAAGACTGCTCGATCGGGCAGTCTCTTTTGTGTATATATGACGTTATTGAGGAACCTCAGAGTGTTGCCTTATAGGACTTTAATGCCTGGGCAATCTGGTCTGGGCAGGAGGTTGGACGACGGCCACAGGTAATGCCATCAAGGCGTTCAATGACCTCATTGACATTCTGTCCCTTTAATAAAGACGCAATGCCCTTGAGGTTGCCATTACAGCCATTGACAACTTCAAGTGACTGAATGGTCTCTCCTTCCAGTTCAAACCGCATTTCGGTAGAACAGGTACCTTTGGGCTGATAGACAAACGTACTCATTAATAGTTCTCCCGCTTCAGTTCAAAGTAAGCCTTCGGATGAGCACAGACCGGACATACCTCTGGCGCTTCTTTGGCTACGACAACCGCACCGCAGTTGCGGCACTGCCAGGTAACTTCATCCTGGCGGACGAAGACTTCTCCGCTCTTAATGTTTTCAAGCAGCTTACGGTAACGCTCTTCATGTTCCTTTTCGATCGCAGCGACACCGCGGAACTTCTCCGCGATCTCCGTAAAGCCTTCCGCATCTGCTTCTTCCGCAAAGGTCTTATACATGTCGGTCCACTCATCATGTTCGCCTTCTGCAGCCTGTGCCAGGTTGTCCAGCGTGTCATGAATACTTCCGCCCTGGAGGTATTTAAACCACATCTTCGCATGTTCCTTTTCATTTAATGCGGTTTCCGCAAATGTTGCGGCGACCTGCTCATAGCCATCCTTCTTGGCCCGGCTTGCCCAGTAGTCATACTTGTTTCTCGCCTGGCTTTCTCCGGCAAATGCATAAGCCAGGTTCTGTTCTGTTTTACTTCCCTTAAATTCTGTCATCTTTCGTTCTCCTTTAACTCAAACCAGAATGTGCTTCCCTTCCCCAGTTCACTCTCCACGCCATAGGGCGCTTCATGTAATTCCAGTATCTGACGGCAGATATTCAGACCCAGACCACTGGAGTTGGTACTGCGGACATGTTCACGGTCAATTTTATAATACCGATCCCAGATGTCATTGATTTTATCACTGGCGATTCCCTCACCATGGTCCTGTACTTCAACCCGAGCCATGGTTCCCTTACGGTATGCCCGTACTTCAATGTCACGGGAATCCCCTGAGTAGTTTATCGCATTTGTCATGAAATTGTTGAAGACCTGCTCAATCCGGTTCTCATCGCCATAGGCAGTTAATTCCTCTTCCGTATCTACGGTAATGCGGAACTTCTCACTGACATGATAGTAGTTGTACTTCATTACATTGCGGTGAATCAGATCACTGAGGGAGAAGATGGTCGGATGTAATTCCATGACCTGTTCATTCAGTTTGGACAGGTCAAGCAGATCATCTACCAGGTACTTGAGACGCTGACTTTCATTGATGATGACCTCAAGGTTTTCATCTGTCTTTTCGCCTGGCAGATCACGCATCATTTCTCCATAGCCCTTGATCATGGTTAAGGGAGTACGTAAGTCATGCGATACATTGGCAATAAGGTCCCGCTTTGCCTTATCAGCCTTCTGAATATCATCCGCCGCCTGCGACAGGGTTTCATTGAGTTCCTGGGCTTCCCGATACTGGTTTGTAGTTTCATCTACGGTATAGGAACCCTTAGGCAATTGTTTTGCGGCATCATTGATCTTGACTAACGGTGTCACAATCTTACGATTCATCAGCCATACCAGCACCAGCATCGATAACAACAGAATCAATGCAATATAGAGAATCTGAATGCGCAGGGTCTGTAAGGTCGCATTGACTGGAGATAAGCCGGCATAGACCATGACGATGGCTGTGCCTTCCTCGGTTTCCACAATCCGGGTCAATGTCAGGTTCTTCATTTCCGAAGGTGTATTCCCACCGGTTTTGGACGGCCCGCCGGGAATTCCAATCCCTTCGGAAGAAGAAAGATATTCATCTCCGTTTTCCCGAGCCAGTTCATACTGGGTCAAAATTTCTCTCGTATTCATGCGATACAGAATACAGCCCATATTCCCGGTTACCTGGTCAACCCCCTGGGTATTGATGATTCTTACACAGGTGTCATTGGCCGCACTGACCTCCCAGATCGTTTCAGAGAGTTCGTCGTCATCGTCCTCTTTTAAAGCGGAGATGACCTCATCTCCTGCTTTCTTTACAGTATCGAGCTTGTAGCGTTCATACATCGGTTCCAGAAGCAGATTCTGGAATATGGATAACAGTACGATCATCAGTACCGTGAACACACTGAGATACAAGCTGATACGGACTTTAAGACTCATTTTCTTTTTCAAAGCGGTATCCTACCCCTCGTAGTGTCACGATATATTTGCTGTAATCGCCAAGATTTCTGCGCAGCAGTTTGATATGGGTATCCAGGGTTCGATCATCCCCAAAGAAGTCATAGCCCCATACCGTACGCAGAATCTGTTCTCTTGTTAAGGCAATCCCGGCATTCTTCACCAGGTAAATCAACAGTTCATATTCTTTCGGAGACAGGTTCACCCGTTCTCCCTGTATGGTGACCGTACGGGCAGAATAGTCAATCTCCATGTCATGAAGGCGGTAGGTTCCCCCACCTCCGGTGGTGGGATGTACCCGCTTGAGTATTGCATGAATGCGCATCATGAGTTCCTTGGAGGAAAACGGTTTGACTACATAGTCATCAATGCCAAGGTCAAAGCCATGAACCTTGTCATATTCTTCTCCTAATGCCGACAGCATGATAAACGGAAGTTCGGGTCTTGTCTTCTTGATTTCCTTGACGGCAGAAAATCCATCCAGGTTTGGCATCATGATATCCATGACAACCAGGTCATAACTGATATGCGAACAATGCTCTACCGCATCCAGACCATCCACTGCCTCATCGGTCTCAAATCCCTCATATGCGGCATACTTCCGGATCATTTCCCGGATCCTGGCTTCATCATCAACGATCAGAATCTTTGTCATAGCTGTCCATCCTTTATTTGTAATATAAGCCTTCTGTGTGAAGGCTTTGTGAAGTTATTACGCTGCTTTTGTGACGATATCGGCCACTGCACTGATCTCAGGAACAATGAGGGTTTCAATCTCCCCATGGTCCCCTGCTTCTGCATAACCTTCCCGTAAGGGAATCCGTGCCAGTACGGGAATCCCGTACTTGTCTGCGGTTTCATCGATATGCGATTCACCGAAGATCTTAATCTGATGTCCGCATTCCCCGCATTCCACATAGCTCATGTTTTCTACTAAGCCAAGCAGCGGGATATTCATCATATTCGCCATATTAATGGCTTTTTCTACAACCATACCGACTAATTCCTGCGGGGAAGAAACCACAATGATTCCCTCTACTGGCAATGACTGGAATACGGTCAGAGGCACATCACTGGTTCCCGGCGGCATATCAACCACCATATAATCCACATCATCCCAGAATACTTCCTGGTAGAACTGACGAATGACGCCGCCGACAATCGGTCCTCTCCAGATGACCGGCTGGTCATCACTGTCCAGCATCATATTGGCGCTGACTACCTGAATACCGGATTTCGTAACAGCCGGGTAGGCAAGCTCACCATCGCCATACATCTTATCTGTAATACCGAAGACCCGAGCCATGGATGGGCCGGTAATGTCTCCATCCAGAACCGCAGTGCGGTTTCCCCTGCGCTGCAGTTCACTGGCAAGCAGGCTCGATACAAAGGACTTTCCAACACCGCCCTTCCCTGAAACAATACCAATCACATGTTTTACGGAGCTTCTGGGATGGAGTTTAATCTTCAGGTCCTGAGGTGCTTTACGGTCCGCACAGGATGCGGCGCATCCTTCGCAGGCCTGATTACAGTTACTTGAATTTACTTCACTCATAAATTGTTCTCTTTCCTCTTCAAACACCAATAGTTTACCAAATCTCATCATCAGATGGTTATGTTTCGCCTGAAACATAACGTTTCTGCATTCGCAAAAAAAGATCGCCAGCCTGTCAACTAAGGCGATCTTTAATTCGATTGCAGTAGGCAGGTACCCATCATCGGTAGTTCTGCTTTCTGTACCTTCATAATAACTACTCAACGAGATAAGTCAAGAGAAATTATTTATATTTCATTACTAATTTTACCACATTTAGTATTTATAACAATTAATATTTGAGCTATAATATTCCTGCAGCAATACCATCACGGTGGCGGTCGCCTTGTCCTACTGTATCAAATGCGTCAAACAAAGAGCATATATTTCAGTAGATAAGGAGGAGATCACATGGACTATTTAAGCCTTTATGTATCCATTCTGGGATTGATTGTCTCATCAATCGAGCTCGGAATTAACGTATATACGTTAAAAAAAGATCGCCAGACCCTCAACTGAAGCGATCTTTTAGATCAAAAACAGTAGGCAGGTAACCGTCATCGGTATTGCTGCTTTCTGTATCTTCATAATAAACGATCGAAAGAAAATTTCAACACGAATCATTAAATTTATTAATTTTCTTACATTCTCACTGTATTTATTTATATTTCATAACTATAATATATTTGTGGCAATACCATCATGGTATCGGTTGTCCTGCTGTTTAGATGTGATGAATTTTTGTTGAAGGATATCAAATTAACAGATGGAGGTGATTAAAATGGAATCTTTGAGTCTCATAATCAGCATTCTTGTATTCATTCTCTCTATAATCAGTCTGGGTTTCAGTCTTTATACATTGAAAAAGAATAACCGCCCAACAAACTGACCCCTATTTAAGCAGAAAACAGTAGGCACCTGATCACCATCGGTATTGCTTTTTTGCGTTTTATAGGAATCGATCCTATATCGACAAAAAAAGATCGCCAGCCTGACAACTAAGGCGATCTTTATTTCGTTTGTAGTAGGCAGGTAACCATTATCGGCAGTTCTGCTTTCTGTATCTTCATAATAGACGATTTGAAGAATATTTCAATGAGTTTTGAGTAAATATAGTTATATTTTATAAATTGCTTGGCTTTCATTCTTATCTGCTAATTCACCCTTCTATAATCTCACTTATTTTTCACCCATGCATGTTAGCGTCTCTCGAAGATAGAAATCATGGTAAAATGTGTTTCGTTGTGAGAAAAGAGGTACATTATGGCTGGATATGTAGTAGTCGGAAGTCAGTGGGGAGATGAAGGAAAAGGCAAAATCGTCGACCTGCTTGGAACTCACATGGATATGGTTGTCCGCTTTCAGGGTGGAAACAACGCCGGACATACCGTAGTCGTCAATGGGCAGACGGTGATTCTTCACCTGCTTCCCTCCGGAATTCTGAACAAGGATGCCTTATGCATCATCGGTCCGGGTGTTGTCGTGAATCCATTTGTATTATTTGAGGAAATGGATAAGCTCATTGCCCAGGGATTTGATTGTTCGAATGTTCGTGTCTCCGACCGTGCACATCTGTTAATGCCCTACCATAAATATATTGATGCGCTGGAAGAACAGGATGCCGGAGCTGGAAAGATCGGTACCACAAAGAACGGAATCGGACCCTGCTATGCGGATAAGTATAACCGGATTGGATTACGGGTATGCGACCTTAAGGACTGGGATGTCTTCCAGGAGAAGCTGAAGGTAATTCTTGCGAAGAAAAACCGCCAGATTGTTAACCTCTATAACGGAACACCGTTTGACTATGATGAGATGCTGAAACAGTTTGAGGAAATTCGTCCTCGCCTGCTCCCTCTGATCGTTGATGCGGTAGATAAGGTAAACAAGGCACTGGATGCCGGAAAGAATGTCCTGTTTGAAGGTGCGCAGGCCAATATGCTGGATATCAACTACGGAACCTATCCGTATGTCACCTCCTCCTCTCCTACTGCCGCAGGCGTCTGCGAAGGTGCAGGTGTTTCCCCGAAGAAGCTGGACCGCATCATCGGTATTGCCAAAGCCTACAGCACCAGAGTCGGCGAAGGGCCGTTTGTGACAGAACTGAATAATGAAACCGGAGAAAAACTCCGTGTTACTGGAAACGAGTATGGTGCGACCACCGGTCGTCCCCGCCGTACCGGCTGGCTGGATCTTCCGGTTGTTAAACAGGCCGTTACCATCAACGGTATGACTGATCTTGCCATCACCAAGATCGATATCCTTAGTGGCTATGATACGCTTCCGGTATGTATTGGATACGAAATTGACGGTAAGGTATATGATACCGTTCCTGCTTCCGTCAGTGATTATGAAAAGGCAATTCCTGTCTATAAGGAATTCCCTGGCTGGAAGGAAGATATCTCCGAGGTAAGAACCTACGAGGAACTCCCGAAGGAATGCCGGGACTACGTAGAATTCATTAAGGAGTACTGCGGTGTCAATATCTGTCTTGTCTCGGTCGGGCCTGACCGTCAAAGCAATATCATTCTGAATGAACTGATCTGATCCCTGCGTATGCAGGGATTTTTACTGCATTAAAAACGGCACACACGTGCCGTAATGATCACAGGATTTCTTCCATGACATATTCCATGGGGGTAAGCCCCATAGCCCGATAGAAGCCAATGGCCGGCTCATTGCAGGTCCATACATTCAATGTGACGTGATATGCGCCGATCTTGCGGGCAAAGTCCTTTACTGCCGCATACAGTCTTGAACCATAATGACCGTTCCGTTTGATCTCATCTACACAGAGATCATCAATGAATACGGTGAGAATATCCGTCATGTTTTCCGAATGCAGACGATGATGAATCTCACACATCGCGTATCCCGCCACAACACCTTCTTCATCCTCGATCACAAAGATCGGTGTTTCTTCATTCGCAATCATGTGACGGAGTTCGTCACTGCTGTATTTGGTGGTATTGGGAATAAACAGATCCGGGCGCTCCTTCGCATGAACATTCAGCACCTGCAGCAGTAATTCCTTTAACCGCGGAATATCGGTTTCCTTTGCTCTTCTGACACTCATAACTTCATTCCTCATTTCATTGTTTCCCATTATAATCTCATTGGAGAAAAGAGCCTATGTTTGGAACCTATTTTGTAGAAATCTGTACCGGGGGTACAGAAGATATTCTTGCGGTAAAGGATCTTCCGATTGACCGGATTGAGCTGAATCGAGGTCTGGAACTGGGTGGTCTCACCCCGGAACTCCCCCTGCTCGCCTTTGCCAAATCACAGCTGAATGTACCGGTCATCTGTATGGTGCGGCCACGGACTGCTGGATTTGTCTATTCGGAAACCGAATATGAACTGATGAAGGAGAACGCGAAGCTGCTGTTAACGCATGGGGCAGATGGTATTGTCTTTGGCTTTTTAAAGGAAGACCGTACGATTGACGCCAATCGCACCAGAGAATTCACTTCTCTGATTCATTCCTATGGAAAGGAAGCAGTATTCCATCGTGCCTTTGATGAAACAATTGACCCGTATTCTTCCATTGAAATCCTGATTGATTCACAGGTAGACCGTCTGCTTACCAGTGGCTTACAGCCGACTGCGCTGGAAGGAGCTTCTTTGATTCGCAGCTTAAATGAACAATATGGAAGTGCGATTTCCATTCTTCCGGGTGCTGGGATTAATGAGAATACCGTTTCTTCGGTATTAACGGAAACCGGAGCACATCAGTTTCATATGAGCGCCAAGGTCATAAGCCATGACCGAGGGGACTATATTGCGGTTTCAAAACAAAACATCCAGGCCGTAAAGCACCGCCTGGAATCAATGAATCAATAGCCTCATACGGCCGAAGGTTCTTCGGTTTCAATCACGATATCCTGTTCATGCCGGACCACAAACCACAGCTTCGTTCCATCACTTTCTGAAGAAGGTTCATCTTCCTCAAGACGGATGGAAGCAAAGCCCAGATGGTTCATGAGGTCGGCATTTTTCCTTCGGATCGGTTCATCCCGCTCGTAGGAATAAACATAGGGCCAATCCACCGTATCCGGCCCATAGCACGCCACATCAGGATCGAGGGAAAGAACGGTATAAAGATCCCTCTTTCCAACACAATCCCGCAGGATGAAGTCCTTCATCAGTTCCATCATTGCGCTGAAGATTCCCTGTCCGCGATTGGCCCGACTTACATAGGCATTGGAATATAACAGCACCTCTCCCTGCACGTCTTCATCCAGCGTGTTGCCAGAGGTACAGAATGGATATGGAAGCTCCGGAAACATCGTTCCGGAAATCACATAATGCTCAAGATACATCCAATCAGATTCTTCACTGAGATAATCATAGAGCGCTTCACTATAGAGGAAGGTTCTAAGATCACTGTGTATCCCGGCACAGTCTGCGATGACCTGACCAGAATCATCATAGACAAGAAGAATTACCTGTTCACTTATTTCTATCACCGGATAGGAAAATACTATGGCTGAATAGTTGTCACAGAACTGTTCAACTGTATACACAAGTTTTCCATCCTGAGCCAGTTCCCGCATCACTTCCAGGGAATATGGAAGATGGTCTTCAAGCAGAAGCAGGGATCGGTTCAGAAGTTCATGAACAGGTTGTTTCATTCGTTGTCCTTTCGTTAAAGGGATGCCGGAACCGGCATCCCTCATTGTTTACAGTAACCCTACCCGTTGATAGATCTCATCAATGCGGTGGGTATGATAGGCGGTATCGAAGCAGTCATCAATCTCTTCTTTCGTAAGAACGGAAGTAACCTCCGGGAGTCCTTCCATGAGTTCCCGGAAGTTCAGGTTGTTTTCCCATGCCTTGATTGCCTGGGGCTGCACGGTATCATAGGCCTGTTCTCTGCTCCAGCCCTTTTCCACGAGTTTTAACATGAACCGCTGGCTGAAGATCACACCATTAGTCTTCCAGATATTGGCTTTCATATTCTCCGGGAAGACTGTCAGATCTTTCAGAATCTTTCCAAACCGGTTCAACATGTAATCGAGTAACGCCGTCGCATCTGGTGCGATGATCCGTTCAGCACTGGAATGAGAAATATCCCGCTCATGCCAGAGCGGTACATCCTCATAGGAAGTGACCATATATCCGCGCAATACCCGCGCACAGCCACAGATATTCTCCGACCCGATTGGATTCCGTTTATGCGGCATGGCGGAACTGCCCTTTTGTCCCTTGCGGAAATGTTCTTCGGCTTCCCGGACTTCGGTGCGCTGTAAGTGACGGATTTCCATTGCCATCTGTTCGAGTGAAGAACCGATAATTGCCAGGGTAGCGAAATAGTGCGCATGACGGTCACGCTGGAGAATCTGCGTAGAAATCGCTGCACTGCCAATGCCCAGCTGCTCGCATACATAATCCTGGACAAAGGGAGGAATATTTGCGAAGGTTCCCACCGCACCGGAGATCTTTCCGCACTCCACATCTTTCCGAGCGAACTCGAACCGTTCCAGGTTCCGTTTCATCTCTTCATACCAGAGCGCAAACTTCATACCGAAAGTGGTGATCTCCGCATGAACCCCATGGGTACGGCCCATCATGACCGTATCTTTATACTTCAATGCGTTTTCTTTGAGAATCTCCATGAAAGCCAGGATATCCTCATGAAGGATGTCATCTGCCTGTTTGAACCGATAGCCATACGCCGTATCCACGACATCCGTGCTGGTAACTCCATAGTGAATCCATTTCTTCTCTTCACCAAGTGATTCCGAAACACAGCGGGTAAACGCCACCACATCATGGTGGGTAGTCTCTTCAATCTCAAGAATGCGGTCGGTAGTGAAGGTTGCCTTCTCCCGGATTTTTGCGACATCTTCTTCGGGAATAAGACCCAGCTTCGACCAGGCTTCATCGATCAGGATTTCTACCTCAAGCCAGGCCTGAAACTTCGCATCTTCGCTCCATAAGTCTCTCATTTGTTTACGTGAATAACGATCTATCATGGCTGCCTATTTCTCCTTACGCGAACCATTCTATCATAACAGGGCACCCAATTCCGTGAAAGTCGCTCAAGCCCTTTTGGTGCGCCATGTTGTCCAATCTGTGTCGTTTAAACGAAGTTCAGGGACACAGAAAACAGTTGGAAATCCAAGTGAGTGGTGCACCAAAAAGAATGCTTGTTGGTTTTCCAACACCGCAGTACAATGCGGTTATGAGCGATTATCTCAAGACGATTCATAAATCAAAACTGTTCCGAAGAGTCCCAGAAGAGGAACTGGATTCCCTGCTTGAACATCTCGATTCCCAGCTGAAGTTCTACTCCGCCAATCAGGTGGCAGTTTCTGCCGGAAGAAGAGTCCGCCGGGTCGGACTGATTCTTGAAGGTACGATGGAAATGTATGAACAGGATTTCTGGGGACGTGAACATAAGATCGATACGCTTAAGAGCGGTTCCCTTCTGCTGGAGAATCATGCGGTCAGCGGGAAAGTGACGATGCATACGTTTAAGACGGTCTGCTCGACTGCAGTTCTCTGGTTCAATATCCGGGAGATTCTCACCCTGGATGAAACACATACATACAATACCGTTCTGATTCAGGACTTCATGAAGGAACTGGCGAAAAAGAATCTGGAGCTCTATTCCCGGGTATCCGATATGGATCGCATGAGCACAAAAGAAAAGCTTCTTTCCTATCTTTCGAAAGAAGCTCTGCGACATAACAGTGATGAATTTGATATCCCCTACGACCGTAGGGAACTGGCGAATTACCTCTCCGTCGAACGTTCCGCCATGAGTGCGGAACTCTCCTCCCTCTCCAAGGAAGGATATCTTGTCACGAAGAAGAATCACTTCAAATTACTGAAACCTTCCTCACTCAAGGATTGAGCGGGCAGTTTTGCGTGCGCTTTCAATATCGTTGGTGACGATCAGAATTACCTGACCATTCCCCTCTTCTACAATCGCATTATCGATTTTGAATACTTCATCCGGATAATAGTTCTGCATCTGTTCCTTGGCTGAAACAAGATACGCATCAACCTTTTCCTTGATGGCAGCAGTATCCTCTGACTGGAATACAGCTACGATATCTGCGCTCTTATCATTGGCGATATAAACTGAGCTGTCCGTCAGTGTGCCCTCTTCAAAGAAGAAGAGACCTTTGATGATACGGGATTCTACCGTATCCATCTTGTCACTGAGGTTCAATTCCTTCACAATTTTCTCTGCTTCTGATGAGGCAGAAGCATTGGCGGCACCGGCACTGCCGCAGCCAACCAGAAACATCAGGCATAATAAGCTACTCACAAACTTCTTTAACATAGATATCTCTCCTTACCACATGGGTTCTGATATAATCCTCCAATGCATGAGTCCCGGTCGGACCGAAATGAAGACCATCACCGACATACTCGGTTCGAACCAGTCCTTCTTCGTCCGTCATCCCGTTATCAAGATCCAGATAATATACGTAATTCATTCCCGCAAGGGCTTCAAGCCGGCTGTTTACCCAATCCAGATGTTCACTCAGAGCTGGTTCAGGAAGCCCGGTAATACTTCTTGGATGATAGGTCGAAAGTATATAAATATCCGAATCTGGGTTCTTCTCTCTCAGCATATCCAGAATACTCTGATACTGTTCATATGCCCAGCCATCAAAGTAAGCTTCGCTGTTGCGGATTTCATTGATGCCAAAGAGCAGATAAATATTGTTTTTATCTGTTCCCTCCAGAACATCATACATGGTGGAACCATCCTCATGATCATCCAACGGCATGGAGTCAATCAGCCAGAGGTTCAGCGAGGTCACATATTCCACCTGTGCTTCTTCAAGCTCACCCCAGATTGCCATAGCACCCATCCGTGAATCCCCCGCAAACAGCACATCGGAAAAATAGGAATCGTCAACGGGATCACTGTAAGGCACCGGTTGGGAATAATCATAGTAATCCAGCACCCGGCACGCGTATTCCACTGTTTCCGGTTCGGTCACTCCCGAAGAATCAGATGCGGCTGTGGTTTTCCCGCCGCACCCGGCAAGTATTACCGCAAGTGCCCCTGTTAACAAGCGTGATGCTTTCATTGATTGAACAGATCTTCACTTTCTTCGTCGTTATTGAACTGAGGAAGCTCCGGGAGTTCCTTCAGACTCAGCAGTTTAAAGGAATTCATGAACTCCTCTGTGACTTCATACAGAATCGGACGGCCAGCCGCTTCACTTCTTCCACTTTCACGAATCAGATCTCTGGCCATCAGTTTCCGTAACATCATATCTGCACCAACCCCGCGGATTTCTTCAATTTCCACTCGGGTAATGGGCTGCTTATATGCGATAATCGCAAGCGTTTCCAGCGCTGCCTGCGAAAGACCGGAGGTCTTACTGATCTGAAACAGCTTTTTGGCATAATCAAATACAACCGCCTTGGACAGGAAACGATACGTTCCAGCATAATTGGCAATTTCGATTCCCCGGCGATCATCTGTATATTCCTTCATCAGATCATCAAAATATTCCGCCGCCAGTTCTGGTGTAATATCCAGCGCCTGCGCTGCCTGCTCTGCAGTTACACCTTCATCTCCTACGATAAAGAGAAGCCCTTCCAGAATGGCCTTGGCTTTCGGCGCATCCGGGGCATTTGCGGCCTCAAGGTGAGGCAGCTGCCCATCGAGCAGAGATAACTGTTCTACCTGTTCGCCGATTTCTTCGGGAATCGGTTCTTCCACCGGGGGTTCTTCTTCCTTCGCAGTTTCCTGTTCCGGTTCATCTGCTTCAATAAACTCGACGGAATGTTCTTCTTCCTGAGGAGTTTCTACTGCGCTTACCTCTTCTTCACTTGTTGTTAAGATTTCCTGTTCACTCATGCCATACCTGTCCCTCTGGAAAACCAGATTACATCATTTTCATCTACCGTAAATACGAGCGTATGAAGCCGGGCGAGATCGAGTACTGCCAGAAATGTAGCGATGAACATCGGAACATCATGGCAATCATCCAGAAGATTCTCAAACCGGAATGTTTCCGGCAGCTTATCCAGCTTTGCGCGGACTTCCAGTTCACGATCTTCCATGGAGATCTCACGGTGTGTATATTTCGTCTCGATCGGCTTCTGAAGCTGGATGCGCATCAGTAATTTACGCATTGCCCGCATCAGATCATAAGGATTTCCCTCATAATGAGATTCCTCTTCCGGGTTTTTCATCCAGTCATCTACGATGCCGGATACCGGCTTCGATAACATCTCCTGACGTTCTTCGTACAGACGGTTCAAGGAAGCTGATACTTCCTTGAACTGCTGGTATTCCAGGAGTCTGCGTACCAGACGCTCCTTAGGGTCTTCTTCATAGTTATCTTCCAACTCACTGTTATCCTTAGGCAACAGCTTCCTGGACTTATATTCGATGAGCTCCGCCAGTTCAACAAGATACTCACTCGCCACTTCCAGATGCATATCACTCATCGCATTAAGATAAGCTACATACTGATCCGTAAGAATATTCACATCAAGATCAAACAGGTCCAGTTCCTGTTCCTTGATCAGATGCAGCATAAGATCCAGCGGCCCTTCAAACTGCTCAATTGTAACTTTAAATTCTTCCATAGACATGAAAAATTATACTAAAAATCCCGCTGTCCTGAAACAGGAAGCGGGATGAAATCTGTACTGGTCGGATGCCCAAATTGATTACTCGTAAGAGTATGAAACCAGTTTCAACTCTTCTTCAATCTCTTCTTCATCAACGTCAAATCGTTCAGCACACATCGAAATTGCTTGTTCAAAATCTATTCCCAAATCACAAAGCATTGAAACAAATTTTGAAATAGCATAAAGAATGCCATCATCCCTTGATTCTTCCAACTTCATTTCAAATGTCACTGCCCATCGCCTCCATTCTTTATCACGATTTAATCGTTCAACTGCTTCATCGATACTTCTGGTTAAATCTGTACTCGCTTCCTGTTCACCGGAAATGTAATGTAACAATGCCTTCAACTCCGGAGAAATATCTCTGCTTACCCCTTTACAATTTATAAGGATCAGTGTGATGCCATCATCCATGTGAATACTGCTTCTCTCCTAACAATTGAATGTAAATGTATATCTCACAAGTCCATTCGGCGGAAAGGGATCGTTGGCACAGACGTAAATAACGTAAATATCCCTGAGATCCTTATACTTCGTACCTTCCCTATGTATACCTGTATCCAACGCACTGGCATAATAGCGCCCTCTTCTCACCAGCATATTCAATTTCCCTGGGTTCCCTGTAGTTTCCATCTCCAGATCGTAGATTGTTCCATTTTCGTCTTCCAGATAAACATCGAACCGGACATGCTTGGTGTCATGCAAATAGTTCATAATCTTCTGTGTTTGTATATTCACAAGATGATTAATCTCTTTTCCGATAATCAGTTCAAGCAGTTCTTTAGCGAGGTTTGGATACTGCCCAAGAACAGTACAGAACATTTTGTCATCCGAAAATGTAAAAGTTTTGTTTAAATCATTCTTATTCTTCTGCATATAATGCGGAGAAAGAATCTATAGGGTGTCCGGAATTCGTAGTATAGCCTAACAATCCCGGACCATTGAATCAGCTGGCAGTAATGTTCCTTTCTAAAATTCATGGATACAGGTAAAGTGTAATCAACATGCCGCATCAGATACACCTCAGTAAAGTGAAACCACGTTGTGAAAAGTCTGAAGTATGAATATATTCTTCAATCAGTTCACACACAATACCTCTACATTATGAGGGAGAATCATTACTTCTCCCTCATTCCAACTTGTATTCAAAACTTACTTAAGATCCATAAAAGGCAATGAATTGTACGGTCAAACACCTGTCGGGTATAGTCATACAAAAATTACAGTTCTTAGTAGGCTGTATTGCGTACAGGATTATGAAGCATCTCAGAAATAAAACTCATCTGTTCCGCTGAAACTCCAGCCAGCTTCATAAGCGCAAATACATCATCTACGCCTTCTTTCCGTCCTTCTTTCCGTCCTTCTTGTCTTCCTTCTTCGCGTCCTTCACTCCGCTCTCTTCTTGACCAATCATCTAACGCTTTACACATGTCTACTCCTCCTTCTTCTTCCGTAATCGGAATCTCATATCCTATCATCATACTGATCAGCTCTGCCCCTTCTAATGAGACTATCTGATCACCATCCGTTAATATGCTTTGAAATACTTCTTTGAACTTCTCTTCATCTCCCATGTACTTCTTCGCCAACAGTACCGCCTTTAAATCCGTCGCTGCCTTCAGTATCTCTTCATCTTCCATCTGACTTGAATCAATCAGAATGAATCGATGATCGGAAATCAGATGCCCAAACTTCTCTACAATCTCTTCTTCCATCATTTCCTTTAAACTGGTAGGTGCTGTCCATCTTCCTTCTCCCAGGTAAATCACTAACGTTAACACTGGAAGAATCTTTTTCCCCTTCGGATAATATCCCGATGGGGTAAGATTTCCCTCTAACTGCACACTGTAGTCAGATGCCTCATATACCAATGACCGTATTGGCATCGCGTAATCTACGCTTCCCTGGCCTTCCACTCCCATGATCATAAACAGCTGTTTTCCGTTCGTCTTGATTACAACGCCTGCCTTAATCAGATCACGTATCCGTGCCCTCAGCCTTCCATCCATTCTCCTTAAGTCTTTTCTGGTATCGAGATCTCTTAAGGTTCGATAGTCAAGTACATTCTCATGAAACACAAATGTATTCATAAGATCAGTGAAGTGCCGGTTATCCTTCAGGAAATTCCGGGTGGTTAAGTCGATAGTTTTCATGGTATTTCATCTCCTTACTCACTATCTCTTTAGCGAGCGGAGGCCCATTCTCCCCGGAAGTTTTTGAAGAAAATTGCAGAAATTTCTGCTTTAGTATTATTTTGTACTCAAATTATAGCTGTATTTCAAACAGAAGAAAAGAGGCTGTTTCAAGCTGACAGCCCCTTCGAATTACATTCAATTTGCGACAATATTTACGATTTTGTTCGGTACCGCAATGATCTTGCGGATTTCCTTCCCTTCCAGGAACGGTTTGAGTTCTTCCATAGCGAGTGCCTGCTGTTTCAACTCTTCCGCATCCGTATCCTGCACAGTCTCGATTCTGGCTCTAACCTTGCCATTAACCTGGACAACTACGGTCACCTTATCCTGTACCAGTTTCGCTTCGTCATATATCGGCCAGGCTTCATATGCGATTCCGGTTTTCCCAGAGAGCTGTTCAAACAGTTCTTCCCCAAGATGAGGCGCATAGGCAGACAGGCACTTGATGAATCCGATCATCATGTCACGGTTTACCTTACCAAGCTTGTAGCAGTCATTGACGAAGATCATCATCTGCGAAACCGCTGTATTGAAGTTCAGAGTTTCAATATCCCCGGTCACTTTCTTTACCATGAAATGATAGGAATACTCCAGTTCTGATGTCGCTTCGTCTGTAACCATGTCACTGACCGCAAGGCGGTATACCCGCTCCAGCCATTTCCGGGCGCCATCCATTCCCTTGGTAGACCATGGCAGAGAAGCTTCGAGCGGTCCCATGAACATTTCATAGAGACGCAGCGCATCTGCGCCATGACTTTCGATCAGTTCATCCGGGTTAACAACATTGCCAAGTGATTTGGACATCTTGACACCGTTTTCACCGAGAATCATTCCCTGATGGAACAGTTTTGAGAATGGTTCCGGGCACTCCACTACACCACAGTCATAGAGCACCTTATGCCAGAATCTTGCATACAGCAGATGGAGAACCGCATGTTCTGCACCACCGATATAAAGATCGACTGGAAGCCAGTGTTTCATCACATCATGGTCAGCGATTGCCTCATTGTTATGCGGATCGAGATAACGGATATAGTACCAGCAGGAGCCTGCCCATTGCGGCATCGTATTGGTTTCCCGCTTTCCCTTCACGCCATCGATTTCAACCGTGAGCCAATCTTCGCAGTTTGCTAACGGAGATTCACCATCCGGACTTGGCTTATAGTTATCGGTTACCGGAAGTTCCAGAGGCAGATCATCGAGGCCTACCGTACGCATGGTGCCGTCTTCCATATGAATGATCGGAATCGGTTCACCCCAGTAACGCTGTCTTGAGAACAGCCAGTCACGAAGTTTATACTGGACTTTCTTTTCTCCCGCATGATGCTCGGTGAGCCATTCCACCATCTTATCGATCGCGTCCTGCTTATTAAGACCATTCAGCCATTCACTGTTGATATGAACACCATCGCCCGTATAGGCTTCCCTGGAGACATCTCCGCCTTCCAGTACCGGAATGATTTCGAGGTTGAACTTCCGCGCAAACTCATAGTCACGCTCATCATGCGCTGGAACCGCCATAATGGCACCTGTTCCATAAGACGCAAGTACATAGTCAGAAATCCAGATCGGGATCTCCTTCCCGTTTACCGGATTGACCGCATAGGCACCAGTAAATACACCGGTCTTATTCTTATTGAGGTCAGTACGTTCAAGATCTGACTTGGTCGCGCATTCCTTCTGATATGCCTCAACCGCCTCTTTCTGCTCAGGGGTTGTAATCTCATTGACAAACGGATGTTCTGGCGACATGACCGCATAGGTCGCACCAAACAGCGTATCGCAGCGGGTGGTAAATACGGTGAACTCCTTATCGGTATCCTTAATCGGGAATACAACATAGGCACCGATGGACTTGCCGATCCAGTTCTTCTGCATTTCCTTGGTGGATTCCGGCCAGTCGACCAGTTCCAGGTCTTCCAGCAGACGCTCTGCGTATTCCGTAATCTTCAGCACCCACTGGCGCATGTTCTTGCGCACAACCGGATAGCCGCCGATTTCCGACTTTCCATCGACGACTTCTTCATTTGCCAGAACCGCACCCAGTTCCGGGCACCAGTTCACCGGCATCTCCGCCACATACGCAAGTCCGCGGTTATACAGCTGAAGGAAGATCCATTGGGTCCACTTGTAATACTCAGGATCACAGGTGCGAACTTCCCGATCCCAGTCATAGGAGAACCCAAGGGACTTGATCTGTTCCCGGAAATGATCAATATTCGCATAGGTAAATACACTCGGATGATTTCCGGTTTTCAGTGCATACTGTTCCGCCGGAAGTCCAAATGCATCAAATCCCATCGGATGCAGGACATTATATCCCTGCATACGCTTCATACGGGCAATGATGTCAGATGCCGTATAGCCTTCCGGATGCCCGACATGAAGTCCCTGGCCGCTCGGATACGGAAACATGTCCAGCACATAGTACTTCGGCTTCGACGTATCCTTGACGTCCGTCTTGAAGGTCTTGTTTTCCTCCCAGTACTGCTGCCACTTTTTTTCTACACTCTTGTGATCGTACATTGTAAATCCTCCCAAAAGAAAACGTCCTGTTTCCCAAGGACGCTGTTCACGCGGTACCACCTCAGTTCACGGGAAGGTTCCCGTGCGCTCATGTTCTCTGTTAACGCCAGAGCTGCGGCTGCTCAAAAGCCCAGTTCACTGTCCGGTTCTGCCTGCGTCGCACCATCCCGCAGTTCTCTGTTATTTCTTCCGGTGTCAGCTACTACCTCTTTCTCTGCACAACAACATGATTTTAACAAACCGAAGTTAAATCTTCAACGAACTACCAGCGATTTTTCACCTTTTCGCAGAACCCGATCAGATCCTGAATCTCCGCCTTTCGTCCATCATCCAGAACCACGCTTCCCGAAAATCTTCCGAACACCTGATGCTGGTCAGATTCAATCAAACCCACGTTGGTGTCACTAGCGCGATCAAGAATCGGTTCAAAGACAAGATTCACTCGGCCATGATTCTCCGTAATCCGCCATGGCTCAAGATAGCGGATATTCCCTTCCGCTTCCCCGGGGATATGAAAGGTCACCCGATCCAGTTTATGACCAATCCCATCAAAGAAGATGATATTTTCACTGGCGGCAGAAGTATCCCCAAAGCCATAGCCAAGATTGAATCCTATTCGATGCGCTCCTGATAGCCCGGAGGCACTGCCCCAGTACCAGGTATTGGAGTAGGTCCATACCCCTCTTCCCCAATCAAGTACGCCAAAACTATCCAGGGGATCGAAGGTTTCCCGGCGGTTTCCAAGAATCACCGTTCCCTTTACAGGAAGACAATTGATTTTCTGGTTATAGTAAAAGGCTTTCTCATCTCCCACAAACGGTGTTGCGATCACCATGGAGTCCCGAGGAGTTTCTTCAATCACCACATCCACGTCTAACGCATCATCCCCATCAAACTTCAGATAATGGCAGATCAGATGCCGGCGGTTTCCGCTGTTAATGAAACGGAACTCCACCGTTTTATCGCAATACTCACTGTCTCCTGTTTCTGAGGTAACCGGCATATGAAACTTCCCGGCGGGAAGCACAGTCATTACCGATCTTGTAATCTCCTGTGCGGATTCAAAGTCAAGGAATGACGCACTGATCATTCCCATATAGGAGTTATCCGCAATCGTCAGTGCCACCGCAAAACGATCATTTGAGAGAAGATAATAATCCCATTCCTTTATACGAAGCCGATTCGCTTTTACCTGCGAACGGGAATACTCCTTCACAAGACGCCTCGCCCATCCAGCTTCGTTCAATTTGCCATGTTCATCCAGCAGCGGTCCGCCGGTTGTCAATTCTTTCTGCATACCATTTATTCTCCGGTTCCTATGGTTCAAAGATACCACACCATTGGAAGAAAAAGGACAGGATGCTAGTCCTGCCCCAACAATAAGGATGAAAATTCTTCGTCACTTAATACTGCGCCAGTTCTGGAAACCACCCGGGAAGAAACGATGGATGCGATATGCATCGCCTCTTCATAGGACGCTCCCTTCATCGTTAATGCCATGATCGTTCCGATATGAGAATCTCCTGCCCCGGTCCCATCCACTGCAGTAGTAGGAATCGCTGGTTCATAGATAACACGGCCATTGTCATAAAGATAAGCACCGCGTGCCCCATCAGTCATGATGACCGCATTGCCTGTGCGCTTTGCCAATGCGGAAAGAATACCTTCACTGTCTTCGATCACCCCGGAAAACAGTCCTTCCCTCTTCAGCCAGCTGTAAGCTTCCTGACGGTTGAGATGCACAATGGGATGACAGTCGAGAATCGCATTCATCTTTTCCTTCTGCACATGAAGAATCCGGGCACTTGGCGCAAACCAGATGTTCAGATGCGGGTGTGCCTGAAGGAATTCCACCATATGGATTCCCGTATCTTCCTCTACTTCCAGCCCACAGAGATAGACATCACTGTACGCTGAGGCATCCAGCGCATCAAACCATTCCTTACGGAATTTATATTCTGCCCCATGGACTGCCAGAAACGTCCTGGCCCCTTGCCCATCGATGATGCAGTAACAGCAGCCATTGACCTCTGGCGTTTCCAGCACCGGGGTGCGGCCGCTCCCCGCAAGCTGTTCCTTCACAAATTCTCCAAACAACCCGCTTCCCACCGGGGAGAACAGTGTATGTTTCACCTTAAACAGCTGTAACATCCTTGCGGCATTATAGCAGCACCCGCCCAGGCGCAGTTCCTGACCAAAAGGATTAATATCTTCTTCCAATGACGGCAGATGATCCACATGGATCAGAACATCGGCGACCGTCGAGCCGATCATCAGTGCATTTCTCATGAATGCATTATAGCGGACTTCAGCGATTCAGGTACTTCTCAAATGCGTTCTTCAGTCCAAATTTATATACCAGCAGCCAGCCAATAAGCGCGCCAACCCCTGCCTGCAGGAACTGGAACGGCAATTTCAGCATCGCGGTCTCAGGTGTCGCATAAAGAAATGCCCGGCCAATGGTATATCCAACCACATTAATGAGAACCCCAAGCGTGACAGCCAATGCCCCAGAAGCCAACTGATGGTTCTTCCATAATTTCTGAACAACCAGCGAAATCGCAATCCCCTGTAAGCCATGGGTTACCAGAGAAACAAACATCGGTGTCGGATAGAAGAACAGGTCTCCAAGGAATGCGCCAACTCCCCCAACGAGAAACGCATGCGGGCTGTCCAGCAATAACGCTGCCGCGGCAATCACGACATCATTGAGATAGAGATGTCCCCCTGGCACAGGAATGCCGAAGGAGCTTAACGCGATGACCATTCCAAGAAAGAGTGCGGTGATTGTAAGCAGGCGAACCTGATTTCTGCCTGTGGATCGAACGGATACAGATGTAGTACTCATATTGGAATTCCCCCTTTATCTTGGGTTCATGATAGCTATTACGTGGTATTATGTAAAAGACCAGTTTAAAGGAATTTTATAAGACCAGATGAAACGTAAACAACCCGCATATCTTGAATTGTATGCCTCCTTGAGAAAAGCGATTATTGATGGGGCCTTCCCGTATGGCACAAAGATCCCTTCCAAGCGATCTCTCAGCGCTGCCTATGATCTTTCTCTTGTGACGGTAGAACATGCGATCGAACTGCTGGATGAGGAAGGTTATGTCGAGCCGAGAGAGCGGGAAGGCATCTTTGTCATCTATCGTCCCGATTCAATGATTGCGGTGCAGGAAGAACCGCCTCTGCCAACCGACATTCACACTTATGTAAGAGAGGATACCTTTCCCTTTACCGTACTTGCCCGTACGATACGCAAGGTGCTCAGTGACTATCAGGAAGAAATTCTTGTAAAGAGTCCCTCGCAGGGACTCCCTTCCCTCCAGATGGTCATCAGCCACCATTTACGCTCTGCCCGGGGAATGGAAACAGATCCGGATCAGATTCTGATCGGCAGTGGTGCGGAATACCTGTATGGTCTTTTAGTGACGATTCTTGGGCGGGATAAGATCTATGGGATTGAAGAGCCTTCCTACGAAATGATTCGACGTGTCTATCAGGCAAGCGGCGCTTCCATTGAACCGCTCCGTCTTGGGAAAAACGGCATTCTATCGGAGGAACTCTCACGCACAAGAGCCAATGTACTGCATATCACCCCATATCACAGCTGGCCTACTGGCATAACCGCCGATGCGTCTAAGAAGCGGGAGTATATTGCCTGGGCAAGCGAACATAACGCGATTCTGATCGAAGATGATTATGACAGTGAATTCACCCTCTCTGGCAAACCCGCCGATACACTATATGCGATGGCAGAAGAAGGTCAGGTCATCTACCTGAATACCTTTTCCCGAACGATCGCGCCTTCGATTCGTATTGGTTATATGATTCTGCCGAAAAAATTACTCCAACAATTTAAAGAACGTGCAGGATTTTACTCCTGCACGGTTTCAACCATGTCACAGTTAATTCTTTATGAACTTCTTTCCAGCGGGGATTACGAGCGCCACCTTAACCGCATTCGCCGCAGTCGGAAACAGAAGCGTTAATGTCTTGGAATCCGGATGTCATATACCGTTGTTTCTTCTTCGACCCGGATATGGAAAGAACCGCCATATGTTTCCGCAAGTGTATCTTTTACATTACGCAATAGAGGATGTTCCGCAAAGATGCGGCTGAGATCCGCTTCCTGCAGTCCATCTTTTGCGCAGAACCGCAGGATGACTTCACCCTCTCCTTCTTCCGTTTCAAGCTTCAATGAGCCACCTTCTTCACGTCGTTCGATTAAGGAAGTGATATGTTCCCCAATTGTTAATAAGGTAAGACCGGGCAGTGAAAATGAAGTCACCGCAATGGATTCTTCATAGGAAAAGCGTTCCGGGAACCGGAGTTCTTCCATCGCGAAGAAATGACTCAACGTCTCCAGTTCACTCTGAAACGAGAATAGATGCTCGGCCGTAAATTCCCGATGTTTATTCTGAAGGTAGGCAGATAAATGAAGGAGCGTCCGCTTGGCGTTTTTCGGCTGATGGTCAATCTGCCCACTCGCAAGATTCAATATATCCGAAACCAGAGCCGGGTTTTCCCGCAGTAATTCATATACTTCCTCTGGCCGCTCTTCATGAATAATTCGTACGCTTCCTTCCTCCTCAGGTGTTTCGGTTTCCGTAACTGCCGGGATTACTACTGGTGCAGCAGAAGGAGCTGCAGAAACACTTGAAAGAAGATAGCAGTTCAGAGAAAGAATCATCGTAATGGTAAACATAAAACCAATCCACTCCATCCCTGAAGTCAGCGCATAACATAACTCTGCCGCAAAGATTCCAACCAGAAGATCATACATACGTTCTGGTGATGTGTTTCGTAACTCGATATGGAAGTCTTTGAACCAGTAAAGATCTGCTCCAACAGCCCCCACTAGCGTCACAACCCCGGCTTCAATCCACAGGATCAGTTTGAGTGCAGCATCTTTCGTTCCAGCAATCTTAACGATATTCGTTACTGCAGAAAGCACCACAAACACTGCCAGTCCATTGACGCCGATATAGGCCCATTCCTTTTCCGAACAGGTAAAGGCATTACGCACTCCATGGCGGATCCCAGCCGCCAGTGCAATGAGAATGACGACGGTATTGATAACATAAATGATCTGAATCAGATGCCGGTAAGGCAGCACATCACTTCGTCCCAGTGCAGTCACTTCAAGAAGCTGATAAACGATATTTACCATGAACCAGAAAAAAAACAGAATGTTGTTTCGCCGCAGCACCTTCTTCAAAATTCCCATGACAAGGCATACCAGCAACGAAATGACAATCGCCAGTATACACATGGAACGTTCCAACGGATACAGTGCAATACCTTCCATAGTTTCCTACTCCTGATTCGCTGAAACAATTATATCCTCAAAGAAGCATCCTTACGATGAAAATCCGATGAACCCCTCGCAACAACCGCCCTATTATTTGATATACTATCGGATGGAAAAGAGGACACCCATGACAGCGACCGCATTTGATTCCAGGAAGTATCTAGAACTTCAAAGAGACAAGATTCTTGAACGCATCCAGATGTTTGACGGAAAGCTCTACCTCGAATTCGGGGGAAAGATGTTTGAAGACTTTCACGCCGCCCGTGTACTGCCCGGTTATGAACCGAATAATAAAATCCGGCTTCTGACCGAACTTCGTGACAAGGTGGAACTGATCATCTGTATCAATGCCAACAACATCGAGCATTCCAAGCTGCGCGGAGATACGGGAATTTCCTATGATCAGGAACTGCTTCGTATCGTCGACGCACTCAAGGCACTGGACCTCTATGTCGGTTCCGTCGTTATTACCCAATATGCCCATCAGCCTGCTGCGGACCAGTTCCGTCGTCAGCTTAAGGCAGAAGGAATCCGTTCCTATCTGCACTATCCGATTCCCGGTTATCCGACCGATGTGGACTTTATCGTAAGCCCTGATGGACTCGGAAAGAATGATCATATCAAGACCTCAAGGCAGCTGATCGTCGTAACAGCTCCAGGCCCTGGTTCAGGAAAAATGGCTACCTGCATTTCCCAGCTGTACAATGACTCCCGCAAGGGAATCAAATCCGGTTATGCGAAGTTTGAAACTTTCCCAGTGTGGAATCTGCCGTTAAACCATCCCGTCAATCTGGCCTATGAAGCCGCAACTGCAGACCTCAATGATGTGAATATGATTGACCCCTTCCATCTGGATGCCTATGGCGTTACCGCCATCAACTATAACCGGGACGTGGAAATCTTCCCGGTGCTCAACCGTCTCTTTGAAGCAATTCAGAATGAAAGCCCCTATAAGTCTCCGACCGATATGGGTGTGAATATGGTCGGTTACTGCATTTCCGATGATGAAGCTGCCAAGGAAGCATCCAAGCAGGAAATTCTCCGCCGTTATTACAAGACCGTCGTCGAGGCATGGCGGGAAGAACTGCCTGAGGATGCGGTAGATAAGATCAAGGTTCTGATGAACAAGGCGGATGTTTCGCCAGAAGATCGTACCTGTGTCTCCATAGCCCGTCAGAAAGCAGAGGAAACTGGCGCTCCTGCCATGGCGATTGAACTTCCGGATGGCCGTATCGTCACCGGAAAGACATCCAGTCTCTTCGGCCCAAGTTCTGCCGCTATTATCAATGCGATCAAGGCACTTGCGGGTATTGCGAAAAACCGCAACCTCATTGAACCGGCATATGTCAAACCGATTCAGGATCTCAAAGTAAAGAACCTCGGCAATCACAATCCCCGTCTTCATACGGATGAACTGCTCATCGCCTTAAGTATCGTCGCTAAAAACAACGAACTGACCGCCTCTGCGGTAAAACAGCTTTCCAACCTGAAAGGATCAGAAGCGCACAGCACTGTCATTCTTCCAGCGGAAGACGCAAATATGTATCGAAAGCTCGGAATTAACGTAACATTCGATCCGGTTTACCAGCAGAAGAAACTTTATCATCGTAAGTAACGCAAAAGCGGGAGACCTATCCCGCTTTTCATTCGATTTCCGATAAGGAATCAATCACCTTCTTGAGCTCCAGCGTCACTTTCTTTGCGCCATGCATGGAGCGAACCCCAAAGGTGCGCAGCACATTCATCGTCAATAATTCCTCCGGATACCTCTTCACCAGTTTTAAACGCATTGCTTTTTTATAGCGGCCGCCCCAGGAAGACGGCACTGGCAGCCCTGCCTCAAGAACCACCGTCTGATAAACAATCGCCGAAACCGGTTTGCCAAGATAGATATATACCGTATCACCCGCTGAAGCAGAAAACGGCTGATGCCAGAGGATCTCCTTCTGACGACGAAAATGGCTGTTCAGGTCATACATGGAAGGATTGGCTGGAAGAATCCATTCTCCAGAGGCAGAAGGCGTCGTTTTGCCAGAGACAAGGTTCCGGCTGGAGCGAATCAACGCATGAATGCGTTCATCCTTCAGCGTATCATCCAGTACCACGGAGACCCAATTCTTCTTATTCATATGATAAGCAGGAAGAATTCCTGACTCACAGATCAGCTTCTCTACTTCTCCTTCCTCCTGCTTCAGATTCAGGATGTCCACCGACCCCTGGGCTTTGGATTCCCCGAGTTTTTCTCTTTCCACATAAAGAAAGATCGCATACCATTTCTGACTGCCGGGAACCCGGCACACAACATTCTCGGGATACTTTTCAAACGGACAGTCATGGCTGTCCCCAAGTTCCCCTTCGATCCAGGAAAGAATGCGGTTGGCCTGCGACCCACGAAAAAGCTGCTCATCAAACGCTTCAGCGCGGATATCTTCCAGCAGGTCCATATATTCCTGCCGTACCTGCAGAACAAAGGGGCTGGTCAATGAAGCAACCCGAAGCGGAAGATATACTTCTTCAAGATCTGTTTCAACTACGGTTCCTTCAACCTCCCCATCTTCATGTACGGTAAGATCGGCACGAAACTGCCCATCATGAAATGGAAGTGAAACGACAAATGTCCCATTCACTTCCTGAAATCCCGCTGTAAGCAGCTTCGCTTTGTTCAGTCGGCTTTTTTCAAATACAACCGTTTCAATATCCGCAGGAATGACTTCCATGAATTACTCCAGATACAGCACCGGGTCACCTGTGCGCAGGGTTTCCTTCATATTGAGTACACGCTGATTGGCGGACCCTCGGAATACCAGACGGATATCCTTCAGTTCCTCCACAAATGGTCCATCCACCAGAACATCAAGATAAGACAACATCTCATCCGTTACCTCGCAATGACGCCGGCCCCCTTCCACAAGATCCCGCTCATATACAAAGCCAGTATACGACCAGATTGTTTTTTCCGGCAGTTCCTTGCGTACCCGCCGAAGCAGTTCCACCAGTACCTTCTGATTTTCCAGTTCAAACGGTTCCCCGCCAAGTAAGGTGAGGCCACTGATATTCTCATTGGCCAGGGCATCCATCAGTTCCTGTTCGGTTTCCTTTGTATATGGCTGACCATAATGAAAGTCCCAGGTCTGTGGCTGAAAACACCCTTTACAACAATTTGTGCATCCACTGACAAACAGCGTAACCCGTACGCCCTCTCCATCAGCGATATCAAATTTCTTAATCGCTCCGTAATACATCTGCTTTTCTCACTTGGTTTCATCATACCATAACCCATCGGCTTCCTAGGAGAACCTCGACTCAGGTATAATGGAGAAAAACAGAAAGGATCGTTACTCTATGAATGAAGTAGTTTTAGGTACCATCGGCTCCGGCGTCATCGTTCACAGTATTCTTGATAATGTGAAGCGCACAGACGGTGTTCGTCTTGGGGCAGTCTATTCCCGTACAGTCGAAAAAGGAACCGCACTAGCAGAAGAATATGGCTGTAACAAGGTGTATACCGATCTCTCCGAATTCCTCGCCGATGAGGAACTCAATACCATCTATATAGCAACTCCAAACCTGGTTCATTACGGTCAGGTAAAGCAGGCGTTGACTGCCGGCAAACATGTCTGGTGCGAAAAACCCTTCTGCACAAGACCCGAAGAAGCAGAAGAACTGCTTTCTCTTGCGAAGGAAAAGAATCTCATGATTGTGGAGACTGCACCTACCACCTTCCTTCCCAATTACCGTATCCTGCAGGAACAGCTGCCAAAGATCGGACGGATTCGCCTTGTTTTAGCTAGTTACAGCCAGTATTCCAGCCGGTATGATCTGCTTAAGGCAGGTGAAGTTCCCAACATATTCAACCCGGAATTCGCTGGTGGTGCCTTAATGGATATCAATCTCTACAATGTCCTGCTTACCGTTGCATTATTTGGTCAGCCGGATGAAGTGAAATATCATGCGAACATCTATCCTTCCGTTCAGTGTGATACTTCCGGCGTAGGAGTTCTTGATTACCCGGACTTCAAGGCAGTGCTCTCTGGCGCCAAGGATACCTGGGGTGAAAACTTCTATCAGATTCAGGGTGAAGAAGGCTATATCTACATTAACGGTGCAAATGGACTTCCTTCCATTAAGGTTGTCACAAAGAAGACGGAAGATGTCTTCAATTTACAGGAAGACCCTGACCGCTGGTACTATGAAATACAGGAACTGACCCGCCTGTTCAGGGAAGAAGACCGCGATGCGATCAATGCCCGCCATGAGATTATCATCAACACGGTAACCACCATGGCTGCACTCCGTGCCTCCGCAGGAATCCGGTTTCCAAAAGATTAACAACAAGCTTGAGACATACGTCTCCAAAGGAATTCTTAACCGCGTGTGAAGCCGCAATTCTAAAACTGGCTGTCTGTGATCATACACGAAGTCAGTTTTTTTGTTCAAACTTTTCAGATCCAGCATCCGTCTGACTTACTTCAAAAGCAATGAAAGTTAATGTCCAGGCAACCATGCCTGGGCATTCCTGTTCACTGTCTGCTGTTTATCGGAAGAAAAGTTTAACATCATATTAATGCATGTAATAGTCAAAAGAAGAAAAGCAGGTTTCCCTGCTTCACTTGATGAATTACAGATGAAGGACGCGTTCCTTGATCTCCTGGGTACGTCCCTGGTTCCAGAACTGAGTGCCGATGTATCCGCAGGTTCTGCGGGCAACGTTCATCGTATCCTGATCGGTATTTCCACAGCACGGGCACTCCCAGATCAGTTTATGGTTCTCGTTTTCCTTCACAACGATCTCACCATCATAACCGCACTTCTGGCAGTAGTCGCTCTTTGTATTGAGTTCCGCATACATGATCGTATTGTAGATATGCTTCATCACCGCAAGAACGGCCGGGATGTTATTCTGCATATTCGGAACTTCTACATAGGAGATCGCGCCGCCTGGAGAAAGCTTCTGGAACTTAGCTTCCTGCGTCAGCTTATCAAAGGCGTTGATATCCTCAGCGACATGAATGTGATAGCTGTTGGTGATGTAGTTACGGTCGGTAACGTGTTCAATGACCCCAAAGCGCTCCTGCAGGCACTTGGCAAACTTGTAGGTGGTGCTTTCCATCGGTGTGCCATAGACAGAGAAGTCGATATTGCTTTCGGTCTTCCACCGTGTGCAGGCATCATTCATGTACTGCATTACCGCAAGGCCGAACTTCCGTCCTTCTTCGGTGGTATGAGATTTCCCAGTCATGTAGTAGACACACTCACAGAGTCCACCATAGCCAAGAGAAATGGTGGAATATCCGTCGTAGAGCAGCTTGTCGATCACTTCACCCTTCTTAAGGCGGGCAATCGCACCATTCTGCCAGAGAATCGGAGCGACATCGCTCGGGGTTCCCTTGAGACGGTTATGACGGATCATCAGTGCTCTGTGGCAGAGATCTAGGCGTTCATCAAAGATCTTCCAGAAGCTCTCCATATCTCTTCCTGAGGAACATGCGATATCTACGAGGTTCAGTGTAACAACACCCTGATTGAACCGGCCATAGTAACGGTGTGCACCTTCTTCAAAGTCCTTCGCATTAGCGATGTTGCCAACACCGACATCGGTGAACCGATCCGGTGTAAGGAAGGAACGGCAGCCCATGCAGGGATAGATATCCCCTTTGAGTTCCTTCATAATCTTTGCGGAGATATAATCCGGAACCATGCGTTTTGCGGTGCATTCTGCCGCAAGCTTGGTCAGATAGTAGTACTTGCTGTCTTCATGAATGTTGTCTTCATCCAGCGTATAGATCAGTTTCGGGAAAGCCGGTGTGATATAGACACCCTTTTCATTCTTGACACCCTTCATCCGCTGCTTCAGCATCTCTTCAATGATCAGTGCCAGGTCATCTCTGGTCTGCCCTTCCGGCACTTCATCAAGATACATATATACCGTCACAAACGGTGCCTGTCCATTGGTGGTCATCAGAGTGATGATCTGATACTGAATGGTCTGAACTCCCGTCTGAATTTCCTTGCGAACCCGCGCTTCTGCAATCCGGCGAATATGTTCTTCATCCGCCTCTACACCAGCCTCGGCCAGTTCTTCTGCGACAGATTCCAGATGCTTCTGACGGCTTACTTCGACAAACGGCGCAAGGTGAGCCAGGGTGATGGTCTGTCCACCATACTGGTTGGACGCAACCTGCGCAATGATCTGGGTTGCGATGTTGCAGGCAGTGGCGAAGCTGTGCGGCTTGTCAATGGCAGTCTCACTGATGACTGTCCCATTCTGCAACATATCTTCCAGATTTACCAGGCAGCAGTTGTACATCGGCTGTGCGAAATAGTCCGCATCATGGAAGTGAATAATCCCCTTTTCATGGGCATCGATAATATCCTGAGGAAGCAGGAATCTGCGGGTAATGTCCTTGGAAACTTCACCAGCCATATAGTCACGCTGGGTACTGTTTACGGTCGGATTCTTATTGGAATTTTCCTGTTTAGCCTCTTCGTTATAACGGCCGATCAGGGAAAGAATCTGCTTATCGGTGGTATTGGCTTTACGAACCAATGCCCGCTCATAACGATAGGTAATATAGTTATGTGCCAGCTGGAACGCGCGTTCTGCCATGATTTCGGTCTCTACCATATCCTGGATTTCTTCGACCGCAAGCGCTCTCTGCAGTGTTTCGCAGTGCGCGATGACCCGTTCGGTAATCTCGTGGATCTGTTCTTCGGAAACCTGACCGGTCTCCACGGTAGCCGCATTGGCTTTTCTTACCGCATTTTCAATTTTCTGGGCGTCAAAGATGACCTCTTCGCCGCTGCGCTTGATGACATTTCCGTTCATATGTTCTTCCTCTTTGTGTTCTGATGAATTGAAATAGTTGGAAGTCCAACTATTTCCTCTTCGCACAATGATTATAGCAGTCACAACCATAAATACAAGCGGAAAACTCCGGGAATTTTCTTATTTCCCAAGCCCATTTTTTCACATCCCACAACGGATGCGATAACCATGCGAAAACCGCCTCCTGGGAAATAATTTCATGTTCGAAAAAAAAGTTTTTCAAGGTACCCCAATCACCGCCCGTTTTACACTGTTACCCCTCTTTATACAGAGAGGAATAGCGTATAATTTGAGTATGTTTGAACAGGAACGAAACCAATGGAAGAACGTTGAACCAGGTAAGCGCTGGCAATATTTCAAGGACTACTATCTGCTCGGCAGTGTTCTTCTTCTCATCGCTGTGATTTACCTTGGCCGCATGGTTTATGACATGGTAAAGCCAAAGCCGGAATACTCTCTGAAGATCGCAGTCAATAACGGTTCGGTATCGATGGCCGGGAAAACGGAGCTGACAAATGAAATTCAGAAACAACTACCTACTGGACAATATGTACTGATTGATGATGGATATGCGACCGGCGGCGATATGGAAGACGAAATGCGTCTTACCATTCAAAGTGCCGCTGGTGAAATTGATGTGGTCATCACAGATCAGGAGACCTTTACTACAATGGCGGAAAACGGAGCCTTTATGGAACTCACAGCTCTTGACCCCTCCGCCTGGTCCTCCCGCTATCTTATGGTGAATGATATTGCTTACGGCATCTCCTTAACGGACTCCAACTTCTCTCTGTTTTCCATCATGGAAGACCCCGTTCTTGGCATCATTGCGGTAAGCACGCATCTTGAGGAAGTACAGCATGCCCTCCCCGTTTTGATCGGAGCCAGGTAACATCACATTCTCGATCCATCATAAAAGGCGAGTCATTTTACAGCTCGTCTTTTTGATCTGTATATCACGATTTCTTTCGTTTCCGCTTGGGGGTGTTCTTTTTTTCATCATAGCCGCCAGTGACCGCAAGAATTCCAATCACCGCCATGAATACCGCCACCGCTCCTGAAGGAAGTGAAATCATATTCGCTGTGGAAAGAATCACCAGCACCACAAGAATGACGGAAGTCACAAGCCAGACTGCTTTGATCGGCTGTTTCCCATACGGAGAATACCAGTAGGAGAATAACCCGCCGGGAATCATCAGTAAGCAGATGAAGAGCAGTGAGACTGTGATTGTTCCAAGGGAAGGAAGCACATAAGTCAGCAGCAGGCAGACCTCTGTCAATATGCCGAGAATGATCAGCAGCATATCTCTACAGCAGATCCTCCATCCGCACGTCATCCATATCATCAAAATCCTGGTTCTCGCCTACCATGCCCCAGATAAAGGTATAGTTACGCGATCCGCTTCCGGAGTGAATCGACCAGCTTGGAGAAATTACTGCCTGTTCATTGCGCATGACGATATGACGCGTTTCTGTCGGCTCACCCATATAATGCATGACAAACGCATCCGCAGGAAGATCAAAGTACAGATAGACCTCCATACGACGGTCATGTGTATGACATGGCATCGTATTCCATACACTTCCCGGCTCAAGATGGGTCATTCCCATCTCCAGCTGACAGGATTCCACCTGACCTGGAAGAATATATTTGTTGATTGTTCGGTGGTTGGAATCTTCCAGTGTTCCCAGTTCCTTCTTGTTTTCCGGAAGGATTTCCACATCATACTCAAATTCTGCCTTGGCATCCTTGAGAATCCGTTTTGTCGGATAGGTCATGTGCGCCGGTCCGGAGCACATATAGAACTTTGCAGGATTGGAAGGATCATCACTTTCAAACGAGATATCCTTCGTTCCCCGGCCAATATACATTCCATCACGTGCCGCAATATGGTAACGGATGCCATCTGCCTCTACGTTGCCATCGCCGCCGATATTGATAATTCCAAGTTCCCGGCGCTCCAAGAAATACTGTGCCCGCAGCTCATCCCCGGCTTCCAGTACCAGCGGTTTTGAAACTGGTACGGCACCGCCGAAAATAATGCGGTCGATATGGCTGTAAATAAGATAAATCTCATCTTCACGGAAGACTTTCTCCACAAGGAACTCCTCACGAAGACGCTCTGTAGTGTAGTGTTTTACATCCTTAGGTGATGCGGCAGTTCTTAATTCCATGTTGTTGTATTCTCCTTATCTTTTGTAAATCACATTTCTGATCTCTGTACGTTCCGCTTCAATGACAGGCTCACCTGCCCCGCCGCTTACCGTACTGTCAGAAAGTTCCAGCTGTTCGAGATTCTTAATCCAGAACGGAATTCCACTGATCGGCTCCAGATGATCCATCATCAGAACCTCCCGCTGCTGACGCTTTTCAGCAGGAAGGAAGTCTGCGGTAAGATCATGAATTCGAACCTGTCTGATCGGCTGTTCTGGAAGTCCATAAATACAGGCGATGACCGCATCCGCGTTATGAATGGACACGTGTTCGAGCGTGATGGATCCGATTGTCGGCGTCAGTTCATCTACTGGCCGGGGATTCTGGTCCTGAACATAGTCGCTGTGTCCATCCGGATCACAGAAGTAAAACATATTAACCGTTACCGGCATCGCGACCCGATCCATCGACACATTGACCAATGAAATTTCATCAATCACGGAATTCTTTCCCCGTCCACGTCTTGTCTTAATGCGCAGCCCACGGTCTGTGTCGACAAATTCACACTGCCGAATGTCGACATGATTTACGCCACCGGACACTTCACTTCCAACGGTTACCGACCCATGTCCGCGTTCCAGTCTGCAGTTGCGGATGGTGATATGGGAAGAAGGTTGTGTATGACAAACCCCCATGTAATACTTTCCGCTTTTAATCGCGACACAATCATCCCCAACTGAAATTACCGTCCCCAGCAGCAGCACATCACTGCAGCTTTCCGGATCAAATCCATCGGTATTTGGTGAATGATAGGGATTTTGAATCGTAAGATTCAGAAAACTCAGATGATCACTGTAATACGGATGCACGGTCCAGCTCGGAGAGTTTTCTACGGTAATCCCCTGCACATTGATATTCTCGCTGTAGGCGATAAACAGCGTATTAGGACGCCAGGCGCCAATCTTCCGGGTCGGATAAGCCCACCAATCGGACTGATCCGCATTGCCATTCAGGGCACCCTCACCAATCAGATTGACATTATGACAATTCATCATCGTGATTAGGGACGCGAAGCTGTCAAGCGGGTTTCCTTCCCAGGTGCCGAAGTTCACTTCCCCTTCTTCGGTACGAATCATGCCGGGAAGAATCGGATAGGCATTGCGATCCGCAACACCCAGAAGCACCGCTCCCTGCTCAAGATACAGGGTCAGATCACTCTTTAAAAATAATGGGCGGGTAAGATACGTTCCCTTTGGCACATAGACGGTTCCTTGTGCTGGACAGCAGGAAATCGCCGCCTGTAAGGCGCCGGTAACCTCATGAACACCATCACCAACTGCCCCAAACGTTTTCACATTCAGGCATGCGGATTCTTTAAGGGTATGAAACAGCACGGTTTCTGAGGAACCTTGCGCTTCCACTGTAACCTCATACTCCTGATCCGGTTCCAGATGAAATAATGAAATGACGTTGCGGTCCGTACGAAGTACTTCCGTTCCATCAAGAAGAACACGCACCTCTTCCGGATTGCGGAAGATCGCTTCATTTTCCAATTCCAATGTCACACTGCGATTGAATACCGCTGTGATCGTAAATTTCATGTGTTTTTCCTCTAATCTTCCTGCGCCCGAAGCAGTTCAATATAACTCAGAATAAATGGCGCAGTTCCCTTCGCTTCATTTTCTACAATCGGCTCACTGTAGTAATACGGACGGCTGCCATCCCGGTGCTGCTTTCCACCAAGTCCTGCGACCAGGCAGATGCCGCCAAGCTTCAAGGTACCATCTTCATTCCGTGAGAGATACTTATCAATAATGCCTTCCACCGCATGTTCGCCAACAGCGCGGAACTTTGCGGGCAGATAGCCAAGCCGGGTTCCCTTTAACAGTGCATAGGCAATTAATGCAGTGCCGGAAGTTTCAAGATAGTTCCCCTCTTCTTCAGGGTAGTTAACCACCTGCCAGAACATGCCGGAAGGATCCTGATAGTGAAGCAGTGATTCAGCCAGATCTTCCAGCATCTTCTGAAGATAACGGTATTCGTAATACAGCGTTTCCTGCATCACTTCTGCTGTATCCACTAACGCACACATGAACCAGCCAAGTGAACGGAGCCAGAAGTTGGGACTGGTTCCGGTTTCAGGATCTGCCCAGTACATCTGCCGACTTTCATCGTAGCCATGATAGTAAAGACCGGTCTTCGGGTCTTTCATGAGCCGCTCTACATTGACAAACTGCGTATAGGAATCCTTACAGCCATTCATCTTGTTAAAGAGGGTTTCATACTGCATATAAAACGGCTGTGCCATATAAAGGCCATCCAGCCAGATCTGCCAGGGATAGATATCCTTGTGCCAGAAATTTCCCTCTTTCGTTCTTGGCTGTAAATCGATCTGTGAACGCACTGTATCCAATGCCCTGCGGTACTTTTCTTTCCCGGTCAGTTCATAGAGCGGAAACAGACTGCGGCCCATATTGATGTTGTCAAGATTACGCTCTTCCGGGGAATAAGTTTTGATTGTTCCATCTTCATTGACATACCAACCCACAAATTCATCCGCAAAATCGAGATATCGCTTCTCCCCAGTCATTTCATATAAGGAGAGCACGGCGGTCATCATACAGCCATCAATGTAGTTCCACTTATTAGGTTTCCCTTCGAGGATCTTTTCAATATTCCACATGGGGGCTTCAGCAGAAGAGTGCTCCAGCAGATATTCGATATAGTCCTTAATCTGTGTCTGTGTTTCCTGTGTAATCATAATGAATTCTCCAGATTCTCAATATACTTGCGTGCCCCAACCGCATCTTCCGGCGTTGTATTCTCAAGGGTTGCGTGGATGAATGGTTTGTTTTCCTTCGCAAAGCGAATGATGTCGGTGTAGTCCATCTCCCCCAGCCCGCAGGCCAGGCAGGACATCTGTCCGTCTTTGATCTGATAATCCTTCAGATGAATTACGGCAATTTCTTCATGAAGCAGATCGATCGCTTCGCGAATCACATCACTGCGCCGATCAATATTGGATGGATCAAGCAGGTTCACCGGATCAAAGATGATTCTGAGATTCGGTGAATGAATCGCATCCAGCACGGCTCTTGCGCGCGCTGGGCTGGAAACGATATGTCGGAAAACCGGCTCGATCGCAAGGATGACGCCGAACCGTTCCGCATCTTCCACCACTGGCCGCAGATTGCGGATGAAGAGTTCCAGCGTTTCCTTTGAGACGGTGGCTTCCGGATCATAACGATACTCTTTATTCGGAGACCCGGTTTCCGTTCCAACCACCCCTGCCCCAAGAATTGACGCAAAGCGCAGATGCGCAGTATAGCGAGCCTGGATCTTCTTCAGCTCCGCCTCATCGGGATGCGCCAGGTTGAGATAACAGCCAAGCACAGCACAATCAATATCATGTGTGTCAAACTGCTGCTTCATCCACATCGCATATCCCGGAGTCAGCGCTTCTTCACGGGAAGGGATTCCTCCCGCCTTACTCAGAGCAATATGCGTGCAGGTAAACCCCTGCTCACGGATAACGGAAAGCCGCTCTTCAAACGGCAGCTTTACCGTGTCATGAAATCGAATCCCTGTCTGCATCGTCCGCCTCCTCACTTTCTTCTGCGATCGGTTCCTCGTCCGGTATATACTTCCGGAAAGCTTCCCGATAGAAGAAACAGTTCAAATAACATACCGCTCCGATCCCAAAGCTCAAGGTCGCAAAGTTAACCAGAACGATCGTTGTCAGATTCACATAGACGAGTGCCATAACCATGATCAGAATCATGATCGTTTCCTTCACATGCCGAAACGGCAGAAGGAAGGAATAGGCAATCGTACGTTGTATTGTATTTACAAATCTGGACTGAATTGCGAACACCCAGGTAATGGAAATCACATACAGCAGCGTAAGTGCAAGCACCACTGCCCAGCCAAGCTTCAGTCCTCCCGAATCCGCCTGATTCCAGAACACAAAGCCGCTCACCAGCATCGCACCCGCCAACACATAGATGAGCCATATCGCGGTTGCCTGCTTCAGATTTTCCTTAAATGAGTGCAGATAGTTGGAAATTGGCTCCCCTTCATCCATCTGAAGCTTCATACACGCGTAGGTAAGCGCGGTAAAGGAAGCTCCCATTGTGACTAACGGAATGCTTGTCACAAGAAACATGAGATCCAAAAGCCATATCATTCCAATCCGCCCGAAGAACCGGACGACCGGGTTATCCGCAGAAAACAGTCCTCTGAACATACTACCTCTAAAAACAGTACGGCAGTACGGGATTCCCCATACTGCCGTGTGTCACATCCCTTCGAAAATCAGCCTTTCACACCACCGGCAGAAATACCGTCGATAAACTGATTCTGAGCCAGGAAGAATACAATGATATTCGGCATGATTGAAATCAGCGATGTCGCAAGTACACGGTTCCAGTTGAAGCCGGAATCCGCATCCATGGAAAGCTTGACGAAAATCGTAGCCGGATACTTCGCAGGCGTATTAACATACAGCAGCGGTCCAAGGAAGTCATTGCTTGACCACATGAACTTGAACAGCGCACAGCTGACAATCGCCGGCATTAACATCGGCACAATGATCCGGATAAGAATCTGGAAGACATTGCAGCCATCAATCTCCGCAGCTTCTTCAAGTTCATGCGGAACGTTATGAAGGAACTGCACCAGCATGAAGATGAAGTACGTCTCTGTAGCGAACATTGTCGGAACAATGAGCGCGAGGTACAGATCGCTTCCGACCCAGCCGAACTTGTTATACAGCAGGTACTGCGGGATGTTCAGAACAACCTGAGGAAGGAACAGCATCGCCATCATCAGGCTGAACATGATATCGTGACCCTTGAATTTGAACCGTCCAAAACCATAAGCGGTAAGAACGGAAGAGATAATGGTGAAGATCACTTCGGGAATAACATAACTGTAGGTATTTAACATTGCCTTCCAGATATTGATATTACCGCCGGAGCTCTTCATCGCATCCACATAACCCTGTGTCGTCGGGTTCACCGGGATCGGGTTCAGCGTGGTAAAGATTTCGGAATTGGTTTTGAAAGTTGCGCCGACCATCCAGATCAGAGGATAGACCATGAACAGTCCAACCAATACCAGTACAAAGTAACGGACGAACAGGTTCCAGATATGCCGCCGCTTCAGCTTCCGCTGCATCGCAGCGACTGCTTCTTCATTACGCATCGTTGTCATATCCGCTTACCTCCCGTCATCATCCGCATAGTAGACCCAGTGGTTCTGACTCCAGAACGCCAGGATCGTGAAGAACATGAGAATGATAAACAGAACCCATGCCTGCGCACTTGCCTTACCCATCTGGTATGCAGTAAACGCATTGTTGTAAATCAGTAAGGACATCAATGTTGTAGATCCAAGCGGTCCGCCCTTGGTAATAATGTACGGGCCGTTGAATTCCTGGAACGCCTGAACAAGCTGGGTAACCAGGTTATAGAAGATGACCGGGCTGATCAGAGGAATTGTAATGGAGAAGAACTGTTTCCACTTCCCTGCTCCATCAATAGACGCAGCTTCATAGAGATCCTGAGGAACACCCTTTAATGCCGCAAGGAAGATGACCATTGCGGAACCGAACTGCCATACACGAAGCAGACAGATCATGAACAGTGCCCAGGAAGGATCGGAAAGGAAGTGCGGTGCGTCGATGCCGAAGTTCGCAAAGAACATACGGATCAGACCATCATCGTTAAACAGTGCCTTCCAGAGAACCGCAATCGCTACCGATCCGCCGAGAATGGACGGGATATAGTAAGCAGTACGGAACAGATTTACACCACGAATCTTGAAGTTCAGGATATACGCAATGAACAGCGCGAAGACAAGCTTCAGAGGAACTGTCATAAACGCATACTTGAACGTAGTTGTAAGGGATTTGATCTCCGCCGGATTCTTGAATACATTCACATAGTTATCAAATGTGAATTTCGAAATTCCACTGAACAGATTGTAGTCTGTAAAGCTGTAATACAGCGAGGACAGGAACGGATACGCCTTAAATACCAGGAATCCGATCAGCCACGGGATGACGAAGACGAACCCAATATTTTCTTTCCAGAAACTTTCCCACTTCGTTTTCTTTTTCATCGTTCACCTCTTTACTGAAATGAATTCAGGTAACAGAAGAAGTCTGCTGGTAGAGAACCCACCCGCAGACTTTCATCGGTTTACCGGAAACTGTTTGGTTTCAGTTCTTTAATTGTTGTTTAGTTGCTGGCGAGAACACTCTGATATCCTGCATACAGCTGAGCAGCTGCCTGTTCGGATGTGATCATGCCATAGCTGTACTGATCGAACAGATCAGTGTAGAGCGCCGGAGAGTCACCCTTGAGCGCACTGTTGTCGAACAGCGGATTCCAGTAAATCGGATTGGAATCGAGAACTGCATTGTGTGCTTCAGAGGTAGCCCAGTCGATTGCGCCTTCGGAATCCAGAGTTGAGAATGCAACCTTGGAGGAAGGAACACCACGCTCGGTTCCCATGATTTCAATACCGTCTTTTTCGTTGAGCAGGAAGTTCAGGAACAGCGCTGCTTCTTTCGGATGAGCGGTCTTCGCAGAGATGGAGAACATCAGAGATACTTTCTGATAGGACTGGAGTTCAGGGAATACATTTCCAACAACCAGTTCATTGCCTGTGCCTTCAAGCGCGGACAGATACTTCTTCGGAGAGGAATCCCACTCGAAGATACCAGCATACTCACCATTGATGAAACGGCTGGACTTATCCATGGAGTCTGCGCCTTCACCGAGGATGTACTGCTCTGTCGGGATTGCATGAGCATCTTCCAGAGACTTGATGAACTCGAAGCCTTCCTGGAGATCAGCCTCTGTAACAGTCAGAGTGTTGTCTTCCGCAAGGATCGGCTTGCCGGTCTTTGCCTGGAGATAGAATGCCATGAGAATTGCACGGTCATATTCGCCGATAACGAGCGGATAGTAGTTGTCACCGAGTTTTTCCTGGAAGACAGGTCCTGCAGCGAGCAGATCTTCAAGTGTCTTCGGTGTGTCAATTCCTGCAGCGTCGAATGTTGTCTTGTCCCAGTAGAATGTACGGCCGGTAATGGAAACAGGAAGACCTGCGATTCCGCCGTTTTCATCGGAACATGTCTCGAGTTCAGTAGCACTCCACTGAGAGAGATCGAGAACATCGGAAACAGTATTCAGATCGAGGTAAGTGTTTCCACCCTTGTCATACTTTCCGATCCAGTCGAAGTTTGTCTGCTGTACATCCGGGTTGTTTCCAGAGATGTACTCAGCTGCCTTCGCGGTCTCCCAGTCAGACCATGCGCCATAGTTGGTTTCGATTGTGATGCCAGGATACGCTTCTTCAAATGCAGCGATCGCAGCAAGTGTAGCTTCATGACGGGAATCGCCTCCCCACCAGTCGAACTTCAGTGTGCAGTTTTCATAAGCTGCGGCATCTGCCGGCTCAGCTGCAGTTTCAACTGTGGTTTCGGGTTCTGTCGAAGCAGCGGGTGTGGTGTCTGCAGAACTGGATCCGCATCCTGCAAGAGCAGATGCAGCAAGGAACGCAGACAGAAGTGTGACTAAATGCTTTTTCATCGTCTTTCCTCCCAAAATAGCATTCGGTAATGCTTTATCGAAAGCATCTTTCCGCACCCCCGATGTGCCGCGAAAACGCTTTCAATCTGTACAATAACAAAGTAAACCGATTTAGTACCGTTTTCAACCATAAAATTAGCCCTTTTAGGCTGAAAAATACTGATTTTTTGCGGTATTCTTCTATAATTTACTTATTAAGGTGAATCAGGGAGAATTATGCGCGTTTCAGATCAGAATATTGACCGGATTTACATCAACCAGCTTAACCGGGCACCCAATTATAAAATGGTAGAAAATCACTTTCATTATTACTATGAACTTTACTATCTTCGCCAAGGCAGTTGTCAGATGTATATCAGTAATCATCCCTACCCGCTGGAGGCAGGAGACTTCGTTATCATTCCGCCGCGGGAAGTCCATGTGAATCACTACCGCACCAATTGCGTGCGTATTAATCTCTACTTCCGATCGAAAGATCTGTTGTCCGAAGATCATCCGTTTTATCAGGCAGTCACGGATACACTATTCAAACCGGGTGTCATTCATATTCCAAGTGCTTACCGCCCCAGCATCGACCGGCTGTTTGAAGGGATGCTGCAGGAAGAGACGATCAACGATATCGGCACCCCATCCATGATGACCGGTATGTTTCATCTGTTTCTGGTCAGCGCTGCCCGCTATGGAATCCGGCGGGAAGCAGAAGCCATGGTCAATATTGAAACCAGCCAGGAAATTCATATGGCAGTTCAGTATATCCGCGAACATTACAATCAACCCATCACGTTGGACTCCCTGGCTGATCTTGCCGGTCTTTCCACCACCTACTTTTCCCGAAAGTTCCACCAGGTCACCGGCATGGGCATGAAGGAATATCTTACTTATGTGCGTTTATCCAACGCGGAAAAGGAACTGCTTTCCACCCGTCATTCGGTCACACAGGTAGCGATGGACTGCGGGTTTTCCAACCCCAATTATTTCAAAGACGCATTTAAAAAGACCTATGGGATGTCACCCAAGGCCTATCGCAAATCCATCGTAACAGACATGATTACCCAACAGAGCCTTACGCAGAGTGAATCTTAACGCACCTGCACATAGTCTGGCCGGTGGGCATATGAAGCCCCTGGGCCATAGGAATCTGTTTCCAGGAAGCGCATTGTTTCATGTGCTTCCTTTTTATTCCAGTCATCAAACCCCTGTGGATGGATATGTGCTCCAAGATAACAATGTTCCAATGAAACCATTCCATAGTTTCTCCAGGGGCGAGCAAGATAGCAGCTTTCTTCCGGCACACCTGGTGCGGCAGTAAACCGGCAATTGCGAACAATGAACCCTTGTGATACATGCGCTGGCGTGGATGGCGCAAAGACCCAGCCAGGTGCTGTGCTGTAAAACTCGCAGCCTTCAAAATACGCAGTAGCCCCGCCAAACACGAAATCAACACTTCCTTCAATCCGGCAGCGTTCAAATCTTACAGTACGATCAAACCGCGGCGTATATTCCTTCGGCCCAAGGAAACCATCCTTCTCCAGTTCCTGTTCTGGCAGCGGCGCAAGAAACAGCGTATCCTGCTCTCCCTTGATCAGGCAGTCCGATAAGCGGATATCATCCCCATCAAGATATAAGGCGATTGCCTGCCCCACATCCTCTGCAGTTCCTGCAGTATTCTCAAATACGCAGTGCTGAAAGTTCAGATGCGATCCTTCCACTAGTACGGTTGGAGTACGAAAGGTATGGAATGGTTTTCCATCCGCATGAATCAAACGGGCAGAACGATTTCCGCTCCAGGTACGGTTGACATAGGTTTTATCATCTTCTGATAGAAAACAGATCTCATTCATCATGAATTACATCTTATAAAACAATACGCTTTAAGTAAACCGTTTCACTTTAATAATATATTTCCTTTTATAATTCATTCCTGCTTCGTTGACACTGTATTACTGCGGTGCTACGATGACACTGTGCTGGCAGGACGTTCCCCGACCATCCTGTTTAGCAAACCTGTTTACTAAAAGAAAAGGACAAATTATGAAGGAATACATGGGGCGGGACTTTCTGTTACAGAATGAGACCGCAAAACATCTTTATCACGATTACGCTGAACGCCTGCCGATTATTGACTACCACTGTCATATCCCCCAGCAGGAAATCTATGAAGACCGCAAGTTTGAAAACATCGCACAGGTATGGCTGGGCGGCCATCAGAAGCGCGCTGACGGCAGTGATTACTATTTCGGTGATCATTACAAATGGCGTCTGATGCGTGCCAATGGTGTAAGTGAAGATTACATTACCGGAGACAAGCCAGATCGGGAACGCTTCCAGAAGTTCGCAGAGACACTGGAAAAAACCATTGGAAATCCGATGAACCACTGGTGTCAGCTGGAACTGGAAAAGTACTTCGGCTATACCAAACCGATCAACGGAGCCAATGCCCAGGAGATCTGGGATCTCTGCAACGATCGCCTGCAGAATGACCCAAACTGTACCGTACGCGGATTAATCCGTTCTTCCAATGTCTACTTCGTTGGAACAACCGATGATCCGGTGGATTCCCTGGAGTGGCATCAGAAGATCAAAGATGATCCGACCATTGACATTACAGTAGCTCCAAGCTTCCGCCCTGATAAGGCACTTAATGTACATCTGGCAGGATTTGATTCCTATATCAAACAGCTCGCGGCGGTTTCCGAAACGGAAATCACCGGCGCAGATTCTGCACTTGCGGCACTGGAGAAACGGCTTAAGTTCTTTGTAAGTCTTGGCTGTAAAGCCAGTGACCATGGCATTGAGGAAATTCCCAATACCGGTGCCGATGCATCACGGGCAGATGTCGCCTTCCAGAAAGCAATGAATGGTGAACCGGTCAGTGAAGCAGAACGTCGCGATTGGCAGTCATATCTCATGGAAGGTCTTGGCCGCATGTATCACGATAGCGATGTGGCAATGCAGTTACATTACAACGCGATCCGCAATACTAACCAGAAACTGTTTGAACTGTATGGACCGGATACTGGATTTGATGCGATGGATGCGCATAACTGTGTTCATGGCATCCAGGGTCTTCTCAGTAATCTCTTCTATACCGATCAGTGCCCGAAGACGATCCTGTATTCTCTGAATCCCAGTGACATGGATCTTGTGGCGACGATCGCCGGATGTTTCCAGGCAAACAGCGATGTGCCGACACGAGTTCAGCTTGGCGCTGCCTGGTGGTTCAATGACACAAAGGATGGAATGGTTCGTCACCTTCAGATTCTTGGCCGGCTTGGCGTGCTTGGAAACTTCATTGGTATGTTAACAGACAGCCGCAGCTTCCTGAGTTACACCCGTCATGAATACTTCCGCCGTATCTTATGTAATACGATCGGACAATGGGTGGAAGATGGAGAATTCCCCAACGATGATGCCGCATTGAAAACGATCGTCGAAGGAATCTGCTTCTATAACGCAAAGACCTACTTCAGCCTCTGAACATTGTTCAAAAAAGGGATGTCTCTCATGTGAGATAACATCCCTTTTCTTTATGAATTGATTAGTTCACGTTCTTCTTTGTGACTGCGCTTCAGTTTCCGTATCACATAGACCGCAAAGAAGATAGAAGCGATGCCCGTCAGCGTATTGGAAATAAACATGACTAGACCTGGAATCTTATCGCCAAACGCGGTAAAGCGCTGAAGGAGTTTGAAGACGGGAATACGGAAGACAAAGACACGCAGAAGATTCAGAATCATCCCAAGTCTTGTTTCACCAATACCATACAGTAATCCAAGAACCGCAGCGTTAAGGCCTAAGGGAATTGCGCCAAGTGCTTCATAGCGATAGACATTGGCAATTAATTCCGTAAATGCAAGATCACCATTAGAAAACAGTGAGCTCAGCGCATAAAGGTTCAGCAGTTCGATGCCTGAAATTACTGCCCCAAGAATCATGTCATAAACCGCAGTCACATAGAACGCACTTAGAATTCGATCAAACTTCCCTGCCCCATAGTTCTGAGAAATGATGGCAGCGGATCCATCTTTATACCCGTTCTGCGGGTTGGTGGTAATTCCGCCAAGATTATTCGATACTCCCATCGCCCCAACCATCAACGCGCCATAGGCCGTACACATGGTATTGACAATGGACTTCCCAAACGCAAACAGTGCCTTTTCCGCGGTTACCGGGAGTGAGCGGATGATCATCGGGAGATTCACTTCCCGGTCCAACCGCACCGCATGAAGCGAGAACCCGAATACGCTGTCTCCATCCCGGCTGTTTACAATCGCAATCACAAGTAATAACGCCTGCGAGATGAGAGAAGCTTCTGCCACTTGAACCAGCGTTCCATTCAGAAGATAGACAAAGATCGCAGTCAAAGAGAGCTTTACTGCGATTGCCAGAAGATTGAGATTCATGATATGACGTGAATTTCCTCTGGCCCGCTGTACGGAGATATAGACATCGTTGAGAATGGTCACTACCATGACCAGCAGCTGTACACGGAAGTATGCGGCACCAGCAGAGATTAATTCCTCCGGAGTGCGGCAGAAGCGAAGAAAGGACTCGGTAAATGGAAGAATGGCCCCAAGTATCACAAGTCCTGCAGTCAGCACCATCGCATACAGAGAACTCACCTGTTTCTTTACCAGCAGATATTCTCCCTGCCCATAAGCCTTACTGATTTCAATTCCTGCCCCGATCGCCAATCCTCCGCCAACGGCAGAAAGAATATTGTTGATCTGGGAGAGATACGCTACCGCCGATACCGAAACCGAGCTGATATGCCCGGCCATCATAGTGTCAAAGATGGAAAACAGCACCGTTAACAGCTGATATAACGCTAACGGAGTTCCAATACGGAGCACGACCTTCCACATTGAATCATTCAATATCATGTCCCGGTTCTTCCGGTCTTTTTCTGATAAGTTCGCTTTCATTTCCTGCATAGCTTCATATTAGAGATGATTTTCAGTATTTAATACCAATAATCCATCAAAAATCCATAAAACCACTGATTTTCAACGATATAATGGAATCATGAGAGCACCAGAAGAACAGATCGATCATATTTTTGCGGAACGACAACATCGGCCGGAAGGTTTTGTGATGAAGCGTCATCACCTGCATCCCTACTATGAAATGTATGTCGTAGAAAAAGGAACCTGCCGTCTGTTTGTGAATGATGCGATGTATGAGCTTCGCGAAGGAAGTGTGCGCATCATTCCGCCCGGCTTTCTTCACTACACCCGTTATTTATCTGATTGTGTGCGTACCGCCGTCTATTTCCGAGAAGACATGATTCACTTCTCAGAGCTGAGTGAGCTGCCGGGATTTGAGCAGCCTCTTTCTTCACTGCGTCTGTTTCATATCCCGGATGGATTCCGGGAAGAATTGTTCCATATGCTGGATCGACTGATTCATGAAACACAACATCCGGATGAGCGCAGCCAGAAAATCTCTGAACTGATCCTGCAGGAGTTTCTGCTTACTTCAAGCAGAGTCTCCCCCGACTTCAGTGCCATTCCTGCCCGCATCGCTGCGGGTGATGAAACGGTGTTAAACGCAGCGGCCTTTATCGCTGCGCACTATGCGGAAGATATCAACCTGCATGACATCGCCGCAATTACCGGGTTCTCTGACAACTACTTTTCCCGCCGGTTTCACGAAGCCACAGGCACCGGTGTCAAGGAATACCTGGTATTTGTCCGGCTTCGCCATGGAGCGCAGGAACTTCGCTCCACCTCTCATACCATTACCAAAATCGCAGGCCACTGTGGTTTCCATGACTCCAACTACTTCAAGGACGCATTCAAAAAACAGTATGGGGTTTCACCCCGGGAATACCGAAAACAGCAGGCTGGTTAAGCACTGCTGTTTTCAGTTAGGAGGTTTGAATTAACTGTTATTGGTTTTTCGTTACTGTGGCTGTTTTCCGATATAGGCAAGAATTCCGCCGTCCACATAGAGAATGTGTCCGTTTACGAAGTTACTTGCGTCAGATGCCAGGAATACTGCAGGTCCCTGCAGATCTTCCGGTGTTCCCCAGCGCTCTGCGGGAGTCTTGGCTACGATGAAGCTGTCAAACGGATGACGGCTTCCATCCGGCTGACGCTCACGAAGCGGAGCAGTCTGCGGTGTAGCGATGTAGCCCGGGCCAATACCGTTGCACTGAATGTTATATGCGCCATATTCAGAGCAGATATTCTTTGTCAGCATCTTTAATCCGCCCTTTGCGGCCGCATATGCGGATACGGTCTCACGGCCGAGTTCGCTCATCATGGAACAGATGTTGATGATCTTTCCATGACCCTTTTCAATCATTCCCGGAATTACTGCCTTGGATACGATGAACGGAGCGTTCAGGTCGACATCTACAACAGCCCGGAATTCGTCTGCGGTCATTTCGGTCATCGGAATGCGCTTGATGATACCGGCATTATTGACAAGAATATCGATGATGCCGACTTCTTCTCTGACCTGCCCAACCATCTTCTGTACTGCTTCTTCATCTGTGACATCACAGATATAGCCATGCGCTTCAATTCCCAGTTCGCGGTATGCCGCAAGACCCTGGTCCAGTTTTTCCTGGTTGCGGTCATTGAATACGATGGTCGCACCGCACTTTGCGAAGGCGGATGCGATACCAAACCCGATACCATAGGAAGCTCCGGTTACAAGTGCAATTTTGCCTTCAAGGCTGAAATCTTTCGGATCAAACATAGTTCACTTTTTCTCCCTCTTATCTTTGAACACGTCCATTAGCGCTGCCACCCGCAAGCGCAAGTGCTTCTTCTTCACTGACAACGTTGTAGTCACCCGGAATGGTGTGCTTCAGTGCACTTGCGGCAACCGCAAATTCCAGTGCCTTCTTCGGGTCATTCCACTTGGTCATGCCATGAATGAGACCGCCGGAGAAGCTGTCTCCACCGCCGACACGGTCAACGATCGGAGTGATGTCATAGCGCTTGGACTGATAGAATTCATTTCCGTCATAGATCAATGCCTTCCATCCGTTATGGCTGGCAGTGATGCTTTCTCTCAGTGTAGATGCCATGAGTGTGAAACCGAACTGCTTCATCATCTGCTCGAAGATCGCATGGTATCCTTCCGCATCGGTATTTCCTGCTTCAACATCCGCATCCGGTTTGAAGCCAAGGCACTTCTCCGCATCTTCCTCATTGGTAATGCATACATCAACATACTGCATGAGCGGAGTCATGATGGACTGCGCTTTTTTCGGAGTCCAGAGCTTCTTACGATAGTTCAGGTCACAGGAAACTGTAACGCCATTGCGCTTCGCAGCTTCGCAGGCAAGCTTTGTAAGCTCCGCTGCCTTATCAGAAATTGCCGGTGTGATTCCAGACCAGTGGAACCAGTCCTTACCCTTCATGATTTCATCAAAATCAAAGTCTGCAGGATCCGCTTCAGCAATCGCAGAATTAGCCCGGTCATAGATGACCTTGGAAGGACGCATATCACATCCGTTTTCGCAGTAGTAGATACCTACACGGTCACCACCGCGGGCAACGAATGTAGTATCAACGCCATACCGGCGCAGGGAATTTACCGCCGCCTGTCCAATCTCATGTGCAGGCAGTTTAGAAACGAAGTATGCCTCATCTCCATACCCGGCACAGCTGACTGCCACATTGGCTTCACCGCCGCCGAAGATGACATTGAATTTATCTGCCTGTACAAACCGGCCGAAGTTCTCGGACGGTGTAAGTCTTAACATGATTTCACCGAATGTTACTACCTTTGCCATAGTTCTTTCCTCCTGTTAGTTCTTTGTAATGTGGACACGGAATCCACCAACGACACCAGACAGGTCAGCCTCTGCTGCCAGTCCAGTTCCATCTTTGATGATGGAAGCTTCATCAACCACTGCACCGATACCTTTGAAGTAGGCAAGCGCGCGTTCTACATTATTGACGCCGATGGTCAGTGTTCCTTCCCCACTTGTCGGTTCGATGACTCCAAGATCCGCAAGAACCCTGGCATTGTCACCTTCGGAAGAAAGTGAAACCTTCTTAACACGAACATCCAGCATCTTGAGAACTGCCTTACGGCTCAGTTCTTCAATGCGGTCAAAGTTACCTGCCTTGATATCATCCGCCTTGACCATCCATGTTCCGCCAACCGCATAGATCTTCGGGTTGGTCAGATAGTCATTCATATTTCCTTCATTGACTCCCCCTGTCGGCATGAACCGCATAGTGGTATAGGGACCGCAGAGCGCCTTGATGGTTTTGATTCCGCCAAGTGCTTCCGCCGGGAAGAACTTCACTACATCCAGGCCAAGCGCAAGTGCCTGCTCGATGTCACTGGCACACGATGTGCCGGGAATCACCACTACATTTTTCGACTGTGCATACTTCACCACTTCCGGATTCAGTCCCGGAGAGACGATGAATTCCGCTCCGGCATCAATCGCCGAGTCAACCTGTTCCTTGGTAAGAACGGTGCCAGCCCCAACCAGAAGGTCAGGTCTTGCCTTCTTCATTTCAATCATCGCATCGTGTGCGCAGTCCGTACGGTAGGTCACTTCCGCTGCCGGAAGACCTCCCTTGCATAACGCCTCCGCAAGCGGAGCCGCATCTTTTACATCATTCAATACAATAGCCGGAATAATTCCGATCTGATAAAGCCGCTGTTTGACTTCTTCCTGTCGCGTCATAGGTTGTTTCCTTTCTCTTTAGTAAACCGGTATACCTGTACTTTATTCTCCCGTATTCACTTTGTCAACCGGTTTGCTGAAAAAATGTGAAAGAAGTACAAATTTCTTTTTAAAATGCGTATTTACGCAAGTTTTTCAGCTTTATGATTGACAAAAATCAACATAAGTTCTACTTTGTTTGTGATAAACCGGTTAACAAAGACAGGAGGTTCTATGAGCGAAAAGATTACTATTAATGATATTGCAAAACTCGCAGGAGTCTCCAAAACCACAGTATCGTTCTACCTGAACGGAAAATTCGAAAAGATGTCAGAAGAAACACGGGCAAAGCTCGAGGATGTAATTGCCAGAACCAATTACTACCCTAATACGATGGCCCGCTCTCTCAACTACAAACAGACATATCTGATCGGCGTCATTATCGGAGATATTACCAACTCCTTTGCCAACCAGATCGTTAAGGGAATTGACGAGTATGCCCGCACCCATGGATATCAGATGATTGTCGGCTCCTCTGGCTATCAGCTGGAGAATGAACGCAAATGCCTTACCGGCATGGCTGCCATGGGCGCTGACGGTTTTATCGTGCAGCCTACGGTGCACTTTGAAACCATGTGGAAGGAAATCGGCATCCGCAAGCCGATCGCTTATTTCGATTCTCCCAATCAGGCATCCAATGAACTGTGGGTTAAGACCAACAACTACGAGGCTGTTTATGATGCGACGGAAAAACTCGTACATCAGGGCTATGAACGCTTTGTGATGATTACCGCAGATCCATATGTGCTGGAAACACGTATGGAGCGCAACCGAGGATTTACAGACTGCCTGGATATTGAAAAAAAACCTTATGAAGTGATCCTGGCAGACAGTGAAACCAGTCCGGAAACACTGGAGGGCAAACTTCTCCCCTACTTGAACGGAGAACAGCCTACTGCCATCTTTGTCTGCAACAACTGGCTGCTTGATAAGACATATCTTGTCTTACGAAATTACCGGAAACTGATTCCGGAGAAGCTCGGGCTCATCGGGTTTGACTCTCTGGAATGGTCAGAACTGGTAAGCCCACGTATCACAACGATTGTTCAGCCCGCATACGAAGAAGGACAGGCCGCCGCAAGGATTCTGATTGACCGGATTGAAAACCGGAATGAAGCAGCACCCAACTGGATCCTGCCCTGCCGCATCAACGAACTCGACAGCACGCTCAGAACCCACCAATAAATGAAATTAACCAGGAAAGAAGGAATGACAGATGACTGACTTAAACAAAACACTTACAAACGCAAAAGACCGCCCGGTACGGGTGGCACAGTTCGGAGAAGGAAACTTCCTCCGTGCCTTTGTCGACTATATGGTAGACATCGCCAATGAAAAGGGACTTTTTGACGGAAGTATTGTACTGATCCGTCCGATCCCCTTCGGCGATATGGACGCAATGTTTCAGGCACAGGACTGCCAGTACACCCTCCAGTTAAGAGGACGTGTGGAAGGTGAACCGTACGTTGAAACACGGCAGATCACTTCCGTTAAGGATATCGTTTCTCCGTTCCGTGACTATGAAGAATATATCAATGTCGCAAAAATCGACACCCTCCGCTTTGTAGTATCCAACACCACCGAAGCAGGAATCGTATTCAATGAGAATGATTCCTTTGAGGAGAAGCTGAACATCACCTTCCCTGCTAAACTCACACAGTTCCTCTTAACCCGCTACGAAACATTCCATGGCGATCCGGATAAAGGTCTAGTGATGCTGCCAGTGGAACTGATTGATGATAATGGCATTGAACTGAAGAAGTGTGTACTGAAGTATATCGACCTCTGGCATCTTTCTGATGACTTCCGTAACTGGGTAGAAAACGCATGTATCTTTACCAGCACACTGGTTGACCGTATCGTCACCGGTTATCCCCGTAATGATGCGGAAACCATCTGGAATGAACTCGGTTACCGTGATAACCTGCTCGATACAGCCGAACCGTTTGCGTTATGGGTGATCGAATCGGAAAAGGATATTTCGAAGGAATGGCCGATGGATCAGGCATTATCTGACAAGACCGGCATGAATGTCATCTTCACCGATAACCAGAAGCCCTACAAGCAGCGCAAGGTTCGTATCCTCAACGGTGCGCATACCTCCTTTGTATTAGCTTCCTACCTCAAGGGAAATGATTATGTCAATCAGTCCATGCAGGATCCGATCATGAAGGAATTCATGCTGAAGACAATTCATGAAGAAGTGATTCCAACCCTTTCTCTTCCCAAAGCAGATCTTGAAGAGTTTGCGGATGCAGTAGTAGATCGTTTCAATAATCCGTTTATCCAGCATGCCCTGCTTGCCATTGCGCTGAACTCCGTATCCAAGTGGAAGGCACGCTGCCTGCCCAGCTTCCTTGGCTATGTAGAAAAGACCGGCACATTGCCACAGCGTCTTACCTTCTCCATCGCTTCCCTGATGGCATTCTACTCCTCCGATCAGCTGGTCGATGGCGTGCTCAAGGGAACACGTGGAAGTGATACCTATGACATCAAGGATGATGCAGCAGTGCTGGAATTCTTCCAGGAAAACTCTAAGAAGCCAACTGCTGAATTTGTTCACGCATATCTTTCGAGCGAATCCTTCCATGGTCAGGATCTCACCGCAATCGATGGTCTTGAGCAGCAGGTAACCACCTATCTCGATGCCATCCGCACAAATGGAATGGAAGCGGCTTTGAATCAGTATTTCGGATAAGATATCATGCAGAGCGCAGTTAGAATACATCAGAGTGATAATGTAGCCGTTGCTTTAAAACCACTTTCCAAAGGTGAAGTCATCACCCTTGGGGAGGATTCATTTACCTTGAAGGAAGATATTGAACAGGGACATAAGTTTGCCCTGGTCGATATCAAGGAAAACGAAAACATTATCAAATACGGTACCGTCATTGGTCATGCGATCACACCGATTCCTGCAGGTACCCATGTTCATGTTGAAAATATCAAAACCAATCTCGGAGATCTTCTGGAATACACCTATCAGCCAGAGTCCTTCCCGCAGCCCGATGCACGTAAACGCACCTTTCAGGGATTTATTCGGAAGAATGGGGATGTTGGAATCCGGAATGAGATCTGGATCATTCCTACCGTAGGATGCGTCAATAACATCGTTCAGCGCGTCGAGCGGGAAAGTCAGTCTCTGATCCGTGGAAGTATTGATGGCATTCACGCCTTTACTCATCCATACGGATGTTCTCAGATGGGTGGCGATCAGGAAAATACCAGAAGAATTCTGGCAGATCTGATTGTTCATCCTAATGCGGGTGGTGTACTGGTATTGGGGTTAGGGTGTGAGAATTCCAATATTGACGTTCTGAAAGGCTATCTCAGCGAATACGACGAAGAGCGTGTACGTTTCATCGTAGCCCAGAAGGAAGAAGATGAAGTCGCCGCATGTATGAAGCAGATTGAAGAGCTTGCGGAGCTTGTTTCAAAGGACGTTCGTACTGAGTGCCCTGCTTCCAAGCTGAAGATTGGTCTCAAGTGTGGTGGCTCCGACGGGCTTTCCGGCATTACCGCAAATCCAGTTGTCGGTCAGTTCTCTGATCTTCTGGTCGCAGATGGAGGAACTACGGTTCTCTGTGAAGTGCCGGAGATGTTCGGAGCTGAAACCCAGTTAATGAATCGAGCTAAGGATAAGGTAGTCTTTGATAAGACAGTTTCCCTGATCAATAACTTCAAGGAATACTTTACCGCCAATCATCAGACGATTTATGAAAACCCCTCCCCTGGAAACAAGGCAGGAGGAATCTCCACACTGGAAGACAAATCCAACGGATGCGTTCAGAAGAGTGGAAGTGCTGCAGTAAGTGATGTGCTGGAGTACGGAGATCGTCTTGTGACAACCGGTCTTAATCTCCTCTCTACACCTGGAAATGATCTCGTTGCGGCGACTGCCGAAGCAGCGGCTGGATGTCAGATGGTATTGTTTACCACAGGTCGCGGAACACCGTTTGCGACTGCTGTACCAACTATTAAGATCGCCACAAATACACGTCTTGCGGAAGCAAAGAAGAACTGGATCGATCTTAATGCCGGACGTGCCATCGAAGATAGTTCGATCGAAGCAGTCGGAGAAGAACTGTATGATCTTGTGATTGAAACAGCAAATGGTAAACCCTGCCGTTCTGAACAGGCAGGCTATCACGATATCGCCATATTCAAGCAGGGAGTTACGCTGTAATCCTTCTGAATTAAACCCATAATGGTTTGTAATTAAGAAAACTCAAGGATACTTGGCAAAAGTGTCATATCAGGTCCTTGAGTTTTTCTAAAGCCACCTTCATTTCAATCGTCGCAAATGATCGCAAAATCATTCCAGACATGCAATCAGTAATTACATTGCGCGCGAGCATTACCTTACAGCCACTTTTTCGCGATCACTGGACCATGCTAGAATAAATCAACAGAACATGGAGTGTACACTATGAGTTTTAAAGACCTGTTGATTCAGTTTGACGACATTCTTTATACGTGGCTTTTGATCTATCTTCTGGCCGGTGCAGGCATCTATTTTACGGTTCGATCCCGCTTCGTACAGATCCGTTCCTTCCGCGAAGCCCTTTCCTGCATGTTGGAAAAGAAGGAAGGTGATGGTGTCTCCTCCTTCCAGGCATTAATGATCGCAACTGCTTCTCGTGTGGGCACAGGCAATATGGCAGGTGTCGCAACCGCAATCATTACCGGAGGTCCGGGTGCTGCGTTCTGGATGTGGATCATGGCAATCTTCGGGTCTGCTTCTGCCTTTGTGGAAAGTACACTGGCCCAGATTTATAAGGTCAAGGATGGGGATGGATTCAAAGGAGGTCCAGCCTACTATATTGAACGGGCGCTGAATGCCCGCTGGCTGGGTATTCTCTTTGCCATATCATTGATCGCAACCTTTGCGTTTGGCTTCAATGGATTACAGGCGTTTAACATTGTTTCTGCCTTTGAAGTCTATATTCCTGAAATTTCCAGCACCCATTGGCCTATGATCATCGGATTGATTCTTGCGGTGGTATCCTGCTATCTCTTCTTTGCGGGAGATGTCATCGGAAAGCTGTCCTCTGTTCTGGTACCGGTCATGGCTGGACTTTATATTGGCATTGGCATCTTTGTGATTTTCACAAATCTTACCTCTCTGCCATCCATATTGAAGCTGATCCTTACGGATGCATTTAATTTCCGGGCAAGTGCCGGTGCCTTTACCGGTTCCTGTATGGTGCTTGGAATCAAGAGAGGTCTCTTCTCCAATGAGGCTGGCATGGGTTCTGCTCCTAATGCCAGTGCCAGTGCTGTAGTATCCCACCCTGCCAAGCAAGGCTTGGCGCAGATCATTTCGGTTTATATCGATACACTTCTGATCTGCACAACAACCGTATTTTTAATCCTTCTGACTCAATCCGTAGATTCCGGTTACTCGGGAATCCCTCTGATTCAGGAAGCAGTTGCCGGAGTCATCGGTCCCATCGGTGTGCACTTTGTGACGGTGATTGTGTGTCTGTTTGCCTTTACTTCCATCATTGGAAACTACTTCTACGCAGAAGCCAACATCCGCTTTATCACAAAGAATCGTGTTGTATTGAACTGTTTCCGAATTCTTGCGGCAATCATGGTATTTGTAGGGGCAGGAAACGATATGGATGTCGCATGGTCTCTTGCGGATATTACAATGGGTCTTGAGGCTGTCATCAATATTGTTGTGATTCTGTTATTATCCCGCATTGCCTTTGCGGCATTAGAAGACTATGAGGCTAAAAAAGCACAGGGTCTTGACCCTGTCTTCCATGAATCAGATATTGGAATTCATCATACCGATGTCTGGAACTAGCGATTCATTCAAAAAGCGGATCATGTTCTTCCATAGTGAGAGAACAGATCCGCTGTTTTATTGTTTCCTGTATTCGTCGATTACTTCATCAGGCTCAGATAGAGTTCTTTGATGATTTCCGGCGATACTTCTCTCGGGTTACCCGGTGTGCAGGCATCCTTGAATGCGTCCGCAGAGAGCTGATCCACATCTTCCAGCGGAACAACATCTTTCAGACTCATGACGATTCCAACATCTTCGCCAAGCTTCTTAACTGCAGCTACTGCAGCAGCTCTTGCCTCTTCTAACGGAAGTGTATATGCGCCTTCCACATCAAACGCCGCAGCGATATCACGATACTTTTCACCAGTTACCGGAGCGTTGAATTCCATGACGGTCGGAAGCAGTGTAGCACATGCCTTTCCATGCGGCATATTGTAATACGCACTCAGTGTATGCGCCATGGAGTGGTCAACCCCAAGACCGACATTGGAGAAACCCATACCGGCAATATACTGTGCAAGCGCCATCGCTTCACGGCCTTCCGGTTCGTTATTCACCGCACCACGGAGGTTTTTCGCAATGATCTGAATTGCCTTGAGATGGAACATATCAGAAAGTTCCCAGGCACCGGCAGTAATATAACCTTCGATCGCATGCGTCAGTGCATCCATACCGGTAGCTGCAGTCAGTCCCTTCGGCATGGAGTTCATCATATCCGGGTCAACGAATGCGACAACCGGGATATCATGAGGGTCAACACAGACAAACTTTCTCTTATTCTGGACATCGGTGATGACATAGTTGATGGTAACTTCTGCCGCAGTTCCAGCTGTTGTAGGTACCGCAAGAATCGGTGTGCACGGCTTCTTTGTAGGAGCGACGCCCTCAAGCGATCTTACATCCGCAAATTCAGGATTTGCGATGATGATTCCAATTGCCTTGGAAGTATCCATGGAAGAACCGCCGCCAATTGCCACAATCGCATCAGCTCCGCTCGCCTTGAATTCTTCTACGCCATGCTGGACGTTTTCGATCGTCGGGTTGGGCTGAATATCGCTGTACAGAGTATAAGGAATCTTTGCTTCATCGAGAAGATCAGTTACCTTTGCGGTAACCCCAAACTTCACAAGATCCGGGTCTGAAGCCACAAATACCTTCGCAAAGCCCCGATTCTGGATCTCAGGAACGATCTCCTTGATTGCGCCTGAACCATGATACGATGTTTCATTCAATACAAACCGATTTGCCATAATTTCCTCCTGTCTTTGAATAGGCTGTTGATTTTATTGCGAGTGATGACGGTCAGTCTCCGAAGCTGACTCCCATCAGTTTTGCTTCCTTGATGATGCGTGCCTTAGGATCTACGGTCTTCAGTTTTCCGGCAACTTCCTTCAGCGGAACCTTAACCATTTCACGGTTCTTATAACCTACCATGAAGCCATACTCTCCCTTGAGAATGAGATTGCCGGCTTCTGCCCCAAGACGGCTTGCGAATACACGGTCATACGCAACCGGTGCACCACCACGCTGTACATGACCCGGAACGGTGACACGAACTTCACGCCCGGTCTTCTTTGTGATCTGATCCGCGAGTTCATAGGAAACGGACGGATACTTATAGTTAGCAAGCTTCTTCTTATATTCCTTCTTGGAAAGTTTTGCGTCTTCCTTGGAAATCGCACCTTCCGCTACAGCGATAATGGTAAAGCGATGGCCTTCCTTATCACGCTTTTCAATGACATCTACTACTTTCTTGATGTCATAAGGAATCTCCGGCAGAAGGATGATATCTGCACCGCCCGCAAGACCTGCATTTAACGGCAGCCAGCCAACCTTATGACCCATGACTTCAACGATGAATACACGGCCATGCGAGGAAGCGGTTGTATGAATCTCATCAATCGCACGGGTAGCGATATCAACTGCGGATTGGAATCCGAAAGTCATATCGGTTCCCCAGAGATCGTTATCAATAGTCTTGGGAAGTGTGACCACATTGAGACCTTCTTCACTCAGCAGATTCGCTGTCTTATGGGAGCCATTTCCTCCTAACATAACCAGACAGTTCAACTGCAGTTTATAGTAGGTCTGCTTCATCGCTTCCACTTTATCAAGACCCTTTTCATCCGGCTCACGGATGGTCTTGAACGGGCAGCGTGATGTTCCGAGCATCGTTCCGCCAACGGTGAGAATGTTTGAGAAATCCGATTCCGTAAGGATGCGGAATTTTCCGTAAATCAGGCCCTTATAGCCATCTTCAAAGCCATAGAATTCTACTGGCTCTTTCGAGTTTTTCGTGACGGTTTTAAAAACACCGCGCATTGCCGCATTAAGGGCCTGGCAGTCACCGCCGCTTGTAAGCATACCGATTCTTAACATAATTATTTTCTGTCCTCCTTGACAGTACCGGGATCAATTCCCAATACCAATATTAAAATACAAAGTAACCCCTTTCATCAAGTATGAGATCACGGAAACGCTGATGAAATCAGGACTTGTACCCTCATTGTAATAAAAAGCGGGAGATTCCCGCTCCAGATTACGCTTTGTGACGCCGACGGTTTCTGCGCCGTTTCAGAACATCGAGCCGATGTGAAACTGCCGCAAAGATCAAAAGGAAAGAAGCACTGATGAGCACTCCGCCAATGATATCCGTAAACCAATGCACTCCACTCAGAAGACGACCAATGACGGTAAGCCCCATAATCACATAACAGACAATGGAAACGATACGGGTAAGGTCAGCGTTCCTGAGATAATCCTTGATCAGATATGGTACACTGCCGAGAATGACACAGATTACCATGACATGAGAAGACGGATAGCTCGCCTCCGGCACTGTGTTATCCGGCATGATGACCGGGCGATAATTGATGACCAGCTTTTCAAAGAGAACATAAAGAATGATTATCAGAAGATACAGCACCCCTGCCGCAATCAGTTTATGATCCACTTTGTTCAGGCTTTTACGCTGAATAAGCTGTACCAGTCCGATAACCGCAAACACCCCGGCACAGGCAATCGCCAGTATGCCGAAGGCCATAGTCAGCTTATACCAGAACATGTTCAGGCCAAACAGTTCATGAATTGCGCCATTGATAGTGGAGAACCCGACTTCGGTATTCTGAGGCCCGATGGGCGCCACATCCACCACTTTGACCAGAATGGTCCAGATAATAAACAGAACAAAGAGAGCCAGTCCTGTAATGTACTTTTTATCAATCTTCATTCAAAGATCCTTCTTTCCATATCGACGATTGTCAATGCCGATATCATACCGCAAGGAACATGGAATGACAAAGTCACTCGGTCAATTTTCACGAACGCTTTTCATCGCCACTTTATGTTCATACATGGCCTGATCCGCCCGGCGGAATACATCCTCAACCTTATGATCCCGCTTAGGGTCGTAAAGCGCATGACCAATCGAGGCAGATACCCGTTCCCATGGAGCTGCGGTTTCATCGTGTTCAGAAAGGCGAATCACATCCTCAAAGATCGCGGTTAATTCATCAATCTGATCGTAATCACTATGCTCCAGCAATACCACAAACTCATCACCGCCAAAACGGAATACAGGAGAATGCATGAATATGGAACAGATGATCCGGCATACTGCCTTTAATGACTCATCTCCCATATCATGGCCATAGGTATCATTCGTTCTCTTTAGATAATTCAGATCAATCATGGCGATGCCAAATCGGGCAGTTCCTTCAGCAATCTGCCGTTCCAGACGAGGCAGTTCCTGCTCATATGCCATTTTATTTCGAATGCCAGTCAACCCATCTTTGGTCGCAAGGGTTCTTGTTTCATCAAGTTCTTCATGAATTTCCGTCAGACGATGTGCATGGTCGGTAATAGTTTCTTCCATTCCCTTCATGGACTCCGCAAGCACTTGCAGTTCATCTCCGGTTTCAATACTCAGGTTATCAAATGCATGTCCTCGAATGGATGGGTCATCCCGATACAACGAAGCTGCTTTAGACAGCTGGTTGATCGGATTCACCAGCATTGTTTCTACCGCACCGGAAGCTAATACCGCAAGCACCAGCCCCAGCATCAGGATCACTCCGGTAATTAACGGGAGCACCGCATCCTGACGCGCCTGAACCTCCTCCATGGAGATATCCGCAAGCACATATCCGATCACATCACCCTGCGATCCGATGATCGGAGCCCCTGCTGTCATCAGTGCCCCATATTCTTCGGTTTCGGTAATAAATGGCGGAATCCCGTCGGAAGGAGAAGAAAACACCAGTTCACTCTCTTCTTTCAAACGATCGATCATGCCAGGAGCACAATAGTCTTCTTCTGCCGCATCCACCACATAGACCATGGAATGGGTCGGTTCATCGGTAAACGCAATATAGAGACTCTTGATCTGACTGGCATCCTGAATTTTTTTTAGAACGCTCCGTACTCTGAGATAGGCATCCTGCTGTTCAATATCTGCGTAAGCAGAAAGATACGCATTCAGTTCTTCGCTTCCCCACTGCTCGCTTGTTACAGGGATTCCATACGTGTCAAAACGACTGCGCACATCATTGATCAGCAGTTCCGCATCCTCAATATCAATCATTGTGGCTGCTGCCGAAGCTATGCTCTTCGACTTATCTTCATATTCTTCATTCAAGGCAGACCGCATGACCGATTTGGAAAGTGTAATCATACTGAGCGCAAGTACACCAGCAATCGATACAATCAGTACTATTGTTTTGTGTTTCAGTGACAGTTTCATGAACGCGATCATCCTACACGCATGTATTTTAATGCATGTACGTTAAACATCATAGAAAAATCAACTTCACAAAACAAACAATACGCATCAAAAAACATGTACCTTCCGATACATGTCATAGGTTAGATCCAGATGTCATTCCCTTTCCCTGATCCCAGTTCAAAATGAAGCTTGATAATTCCAAGATCCATTCTGGAGAAAAAGCCAAGGCCTGCCGTTGCCTGAACACGGTCCTTCTGAAGTTCGAGCCGGAATTTCTGCTGATTGACTGCGGTAGGCGCATTCAGTGCCGCATTCACACCATTACGGAACCAGTCCGGAGAGTGAATCGTCACATTGCTGACCTCTTCCACCGACTTTGATTTATGCGCTATTCCGCTTGTCACCCCATATCCAAGAGCGATTACAGCCGCAAGTTTCTCTCCATTCCTTACCTGAAAGGCACCGGGTATCTTTTTGAATGTGAGGCCAACCCAGCAGCTGTTCAAGCCAAGGGTCTGTGCCTTCAGAACAATCCGTTCGCCATAATAGCCGCATGCTTCTTCCAGCTGCTTTCCCTTTGGCCCAACTAAAGCGAGATAATCCGTAACACCAGAGAACGAGCCATAGTGCGCAAGCCCACCCTGAAAGGCTTTCGGCTCATTTATCACAAGCTGAAGGTGAAGACCACTCTCTTCATTAGCTTGTTCTACTTCTTCCCTTAACTGTGCCACAATCGCCGCCTCAATCGGCTGATCAAGATAACTGCGCACCGAATGACGCACCTGCATCGCTTCCTTCAAATCCATAATCCTGTCCCCCATATCCGTATCTATTTGATATCAGCGTATCATACCGGGGTAAGGTCTGTGGTTTAGAAGCTCATCGATCGTTCATCTCAATCAACGCAATGACGCAGTTCTTCCATCCATTGTTCAGGTTTGAAGAACAGGAGCTCCTCATGACCATAATTCTGTTCACGGATGTCCGGCTGTTCAAAATGTTTCAGATACCGCTCCCGGTATTCTTCCCCCATCTGCAAAGCATAGAAGATATGTACCGTTGTCTCTGGCGAATGGATATGCTCATCCAACGGTGTCACAAGATCAGAGTAGAACTGATTGCACATGGAGGTTCTTGAAACATCCTTCATCCCTGAGCCAATGCCTTCGATCATCTCAAGATATTGTTTTGTTGCTTCGGCACCCATTTTCTTTTCTGTCATCCGTACCATCCATCTCGGTAGTTTCCCGCTCTTCAGTACCCCATAAAACGCTCTGCCAAGCAGTTCCGTTTTAAGACGTGCTGAAACCGGCCCGTCCTGATCAAGGTCAGAGCTGCCAAGAATCGCATGTGTTATATGAATATTTTTCCGTTGTACCAGTAATCCAACAACACTTCCCCCAAGTGAAGATCCATAAGCGATATCCACCCTTCCATTCAGATGGTTTTTCACCCAGGCTTCGATTTTCTCTGTCTGATCCAGCATGGTGGAAAATGTAGTGCCCATAGAATCAAACCCATCATAATTTACACCAATTACATGGAATGACTCACTGAGCAATGGGATGACCGCAGAAAAATTCACCTGTACCGTACAACATGTCCCTGGCAGTAACAGGATGGTGCGTTGATGCTGGATTCCGTATTCTTCAATTCGCATGATTGTGTCCTTATTCCTTTCCTTTTTTTCTTACCGCAAAGCGGAACATATCTGCCCCAAGTACGGTAACTTGAAGCCGATCCGCTTCCTGTTCCAATTGTTGTAGTTCCAGTTCACTTAGCGTTGTATGAACTGCCTTTACCAGAGCCTCCACCTGATACGGTTTTCGGCATCCGCAGATTGGCACAATACCCTTGGAACTGCAGTAGGAAATTGCGACCTCTGGAATGTTGAGCCCATGATGTTCGCCAATCCGCCGCATCAGATCATAGAGCGGAAGCAGTGTTGTCTTTTTCCGCTGAAACAATACCTTCATGATAGAGGAAGGCGTTTTAACGCGTGGATCGGTCAGAATTCCTTCTTCTAATACTGCCCAGGCCCAGAAGGAAACATCATTTTCATGGCACCAATCCACCAGTCCTTCCTGTTCCCATCTTCTTGCGATCAGGCTGTAATGATTCTGCACACCATAGAGCGGAATCTCCTGTTCCGCAAGTATTTCTGCTGCCTGTATGCATTCTTCAAGATTGAAATTGGATACGCCAATCAGACGGATTTTTCCTTCCCGGTAAAGTTCCGCCATCTCCCGCAGATTCTCCTTAAGATCACTGGGAAGATGAAGCCAGTAGATATCCACATAGTCCCGCTGAATATCATTCAGATCCTGGATAAGCGATGTTCTCACCTGACCTGGCTGATAGGATGTGGATGGTGTAAACTTCGCGGAAATGATGCAGTTGCTGGAGCCAAAGGATCCAAGCAGTTTCTGTGCCTTTCCAAATCCATAATCCTTTGCGACATCAAAGATCTTCAGATCATGATTTATTGCGCAGCTCATGGTTTCTCGAAGCGTAGCTTCATCTACACCGCTTCCCCGCAGCAGCGTTCCATATGCCTTACTGCCCCAGGAATTGGTTCCAATAATCGCTTCTGGTTGTTTCAGTTCCATTGCGCCTCCTTGTATTGGGTTAGTTATTTCTAACTATTATTGTAACGAAACGCGGCCGATGGTAAACACCCTGCCGCTTTTGGATTTCTGAATTAACTGTAGTAACAGACGTTTCAAAGCGATTGCCTTACGGCCTGCGTTTAGTTCGTCGTATCACTGGCACTCGGAGCAGAATCCGCAAATTTTCTGCGGATTTCCTGAATTTTGGGATAGCAGGATTGAAATGCCTTTACCACATCCGCATCAAACTGCGAACCTGCGTTCTTTACGATTTCCTCATATGCACGATCCTCATCCCAGGCTTCCTTATAACTCCGTCTGCTCGTTAATGCATCATAGACATCCGCCACCGCTACGATTCTTCCTGGAAGACTGATATCCTCACCCGTCTTACCGGTTGGATATCCTTTTCCATCGATGCGCTCATGATGTTCTAACGCGACCTCTCGTGCAAGTTCCATGACATCGCCTTCCACATTCTCAAGCAATTGGCCGCCATAGGAAGGATGTTTGCGGATAACCGCAAATTCTTCATCCGTTAATCTTCCGGGCTTATCGAGAATTTCAGAAGGAATCAGAAGCTTTCCAAGATCATGCATGGTCGAGGCAAGCCGAAGGTTTTCCGATTCCTCTTCCGTCATACCAAGTTCTTTCGCAAGCGCCTTGGTATATTCCGATACACGACGGATATGTTGACCAGTCTGGCCGGATTTGTTTTCCGTAATCTCCGCAAACGACACAATCATTTCTTCTTGTATCCGGTTGGTCTGATCCGCTTTGATCTGAAGATATGCGCCATATTCCACAAGATAGGAAAATAGCAGTGCAAGAAGAAACAGCGCTGCGCCAATTATCGGGTTATATAGAATACTCAGCAGAAGCACATAGGAAGACCGTCGGATCTCCTTTGCCAGTTCGATGGAAAACGGATGTTCACTTTCAATCAGCTCCTTCAGAAGACGGCGAAACCCTTTCAGGAATAGAAATAGAACCAGAAATGTCAGAAACGCAATGGCGCAGCCGATCGCAGATGCATACCGGCTGTCCATCTGCCTGAGATCTGCCAGGGAATTCAGAATCCGATAAACCGTATTTGTCTCATAGAACTCACGGAATATTCCTTCATATTCCCCTCGATAGGCAATCGCACACGCACCTACGCCGGAAATAACCATGAAAACAGCCAGCACAGCCTCAGCGACTGTACAAATCACGGAAAGAATCGTTCCAATGCGGTTGATACGTGTTTTTGTTGGATTCATTAAGATCTCCTCTTATCTGCCGTCACTCCACCCAGGTTACCGGGTTCCCTTTGATTTCCCTCTCTCCCCGAACTGGGCTTCCCTCTTCTCCATAACCGAGAATCAATCCGCCAGTCACAGTTTCTTCTGGGGATAAGCCGAGCGTTTCAAGATACTTGCGTACGGAACTGTTGTCATCCAGCCAGTGAAGTGGATTAATCCAGCATGCGCCAAGATCCAATTCATTCGCCGCAATCATCATGTTTTCAAGCGCACATGCGCTGTCTGCGATGGCATTTGGATATGTTTTCTGATTGGCAGTGACGATCAATACCGGCGCATTGTAATGAAAGACATACTTACCGGTTTTCGCCGCAGTAATTGACCCTTTCATTGTGGCATACATGTCATCCTGAATTTCCATTTCCGCAAACGCGTTTTTGACAATAACTGCCAGTTCTTCAAGCACTTCCGGATTTGTGATGACGATGAAATGAGTCAGCTGACTGTTGGATCCGCTCGGCGCAAGACGTCCTGCCTCAATTACCTGTTCAATCAGTCTGCGATCCGGAATCTCCTTCTTCATTCTGCGTGTGCTTCTTCTGGTTTTAATGGCTTCCAATGTATTCATGTATGTTTCCTCCATTGTGTGTTCAGACAACTACCAATTGAATATTCGGTGCTGTTCACCTTTTCAGCATAGCATCCTTTATTCAAATACGTCCCTCATCTGACTGCAGGATCTCAACAACATCAGAGCCATGATCCAATATATCTCAAAATCAGACCCTTAGATCTGAGCTTGTTCATCCAGATTGATCCAGTACCGTTGGACAATGGTGCCGTCAACCATGACCTCATTTTCAAGAACACCGCCATTGTTTTGAATACTCTTAGCGGAGCCGATATTATCTTTATCGCAAACCATGAGTACGTTATGAATATTCAGTTCCCGGCACTTTTCAAGTGCCAGCTCAATCATCTTTGTGGCATATCCTTTTCGCCGCTCACTTGGTCGAATACCATCACCGATATGCCCGCCATCCAATAGTAACTGTTCATTCAAATAATGCCGGATATTCACCGCTCCAACGATTCTGTCGCGTTTCGTATCAAGGCAGAAATAGGTCGAACCAGGAATTATCCCTTCACCTGGTTCTGTCTCATCTAATGAGGAAAGATACTGCTCAAAATCATGGTAGTCCACCTTACGAATGGCATAAGGTACAATTTTTTCACCAGTCATTGTCCACTCATCCATCATGTCGACAATTTGTGTTTCGTAGTTCTTATCAGCTTTTATCAGCACCAGGCTCATTGATCTACCCCTTCCATTTTGACCTGTTTCTGCGTTGTTCTCTCAAACAGGATTCCCAAACAATATAACCTACCATTCGACTTTACGGCACCTGAAAGTCATAGCATTTCCGCCGCAATAAAACAAAGCCAATTATAAGACGTTCTGCTAAAGAAGTGATCTGTTCCATCAGGAACAGTGGATTAAATACAAATGCCGGTTAGCTCGAATTAATTGTATTGTCGAGCTACTGCTGTACGAGCGTTCCGCTTCTGACCGCATCCGCAAAAGCCAGGAAGTATTCCGATTTCATGATCGCAAGACCTTGTCTTTCATCGCCAAGCACTACCAGCTGATCTCCAGGAGAAATCTCAAATATCTTTCTTGCTTTGGCAGGAATCACAATCTGTCCTTTATCACCTACCGTTACCATTCCAAAAAGATGTCTTCCCTTTGGCGGTATTGCTAAACCCATACTATCGTCCAATTCATAATTAGCCAGATCATCAAGTGACACTTCAAACAGTTCCGCAAGGATTTTACACTTATCGAGATCCGGGACGGTTTCTCCAGCTTCCCACTTCGCTACGGATTGACGTGAAACGCCTACTTTCTCAGCGATATCTTCCTGTGTCATATTCTTCATTTTTCTAAGCGTCAGCAGATTGTCATGAAACATCCTTCGTTCTCTCTTTCTTTATGCCAAGCACCGCCCACCGGAAGAATGGAATTCTTGATATTACCGCGTTCAAGCCATATCCTGCCACAAACCCAGCAAGCAGGCTGATCACATAAACCGCAGCTGCCGGAAGATTCCCTGGTTTTCCCAAAAACAATGCGATCGTGGAAATCCCAAGATAATGGAATACATACAGCCCAAAACTGTGTCTGCTCATCCAGGCTGTAAACGCAGTCTGCTTATCCGCATATTTCGCCGCACCGCTGAGAACTGCCATACTCGCAAACCAGCCAAACCCTGTGAACAATATAGATCTGTTGATAGGAGCCTCCGCATAATTCTTATTGAAGTATACCGTACAGAAAGCAATTCCAAATCCTCCCGCAAGCACGATTAGAAGAACAAAATACTTCTTCAGTGTTTCCATCACCTCATCATGTGAGAACACGAAATATCCCAGCAGGAATGAAGCTCCATAGTATCCAAACCGATAGACCACGATAACTGGAGTATTAAGAATCTGTGCTGCTCCCCATATTACTGCACTCATCAATACGATAGCTATGATGTCAGCGCTCGCGCCAGGTTTCCACAGCCTGTCTTTATCAATTGCTCTAAGAAGCAGAAGTACCATCGAAAACACCCAGAGCAGCTGGATGTACCAAAGTACCCCTGTACCGCTTAACACCATGATGAAATACCTGATTACTGCCGGAACTCCCTGCATGGTATCAAACGCATCACTGATCGACATACTCACGTATCCCTGGATAAATTGAAATACCATTAATCCTACGGTAGAAGGAACCAACAGTTTCCTTGTTCTGCTTATTACAAACTCCTTCTGGGAATGATTCTCCAGATAGTATCTGGAACATATTCCTGACACAAGGAATAGCAGAAGCATAAACCAGGGATAAACTGCATATAGGAAAATGTCATAATATTGAACTTCAAGTTCTGTGATCTTGCCAACGCCTCCAAGAATGCCTTCGCCATTGAACATGTAAAGCACGTGATAAATAACCACCAGCACGACAGTCATCCACCGGATATTATCCAAGTAGTGTTTTCTCATTTCTCCCACCTTTGCAATTAAACTTAACGTCATCATACGTAGAAGAGAGTTCTGTATCCACCAACCAAAGTGGACATTAAAGTACTAAAAATGTTAAAGTTCCTTGCATTTCTAATATCTATATTGAGTCTTCTGTACTGTTAATGGGTAACACATTCACTCGATCATTTTGATCGTAACTGAAATACAAACGAATACACCAATACTATGAAAGCCATTGCTTTTCTACTACACTGTTGTTCGACCAAAAACAAAGAGGAGAGAG